>JAGRGG010000094.1 GCA_020445645.1 Geminicoccaceae bacterium
GACCACCCGGTGGGGGCTGCTCAATGCAGGCGGTCGTCGCCGGCCTCAACCCGGAGGCGGCGTCGGTCGAGACCCAGCTGAAGCTCCTCACCTCGCACGACTTCCTACGCGACGTGGTCGAGCAAACCTACACGCCCCACCAGCTCGAGGCGGCGATGGCCGACAAGACGTCGCTCGCCGAGGCCGTGGCCGCGTGGATCCCGAAGGACCTGCTCATTGCCAGTGGCTTCGCCGACGAGCAGCCGCTGATCGCGCCCGAGGTGAGCGCGGAAATGGCGCGTGAGGCGAAGGTCGACCAGATCGCCGACAACCTGAGCGCCAGCCAGTCGGGCCGCTCCTACATGATCGCCGTGCGCTACACGAGCGGCTCGCCGAGCGAGGCGGCCAGGGTTGCGAACGCGGTCGCCGACCGCTACCTCGAAGAGCAGCTCGACCGCAAGCTCGCCGGGACGCGCAAGGCGACCGACTGGCTCGAGACCCGCCTTTCGGAACTCGAGGGGGAACTGCGCCACGCCGAGCAGGCCGTCGAGCGCTACCGGGCCGACCACAAGCTCCTCGATTCGAAGGGGGTTGACGTCAGCTCGAGCCAGATGATCAACCTCACGAACATGCTGGTCCAGGCGCGGGCGGAGCGGAGCGAGAAGGAGGCCCGCCTGCGCTACGTCCGCTCCCTGCAGGGCAAGGGGCAGAGCCTGCGCACGCTGAGCGAGGTGCTGGAGTCGCCGCTCATCCTCACCCTCATGAACCAGGACGCCGACATGCAGCGGCGCGAGGCCGAGCTGCGCACCGACTACGGCGACAAGCACCCGATCATCCAGAACATCCGCGCCGACCGGGCCGAACTCAAGCAGCGCATCGACAGCGAGATCCGCAACATCGTCAACAATACCGAGAACGAGATCGAGGTCCTGCGCCAGCGGGAGGCCTCGTTCGACGCCGAGATGTCGAAGCTCGTCGGCCGCTCGGACGAGGACAGCCGGGCCGAGATCGAGCTGCGCCGGCTCGAGCGCGAGGCGCAGGCGAGCCGCCAGATCTACGAGAGCTTCCTGTCGCGCTACAAGGAGACCCGCGAGCAGCAGGGCATCATCGAGGCGGACGCCCGCGTCGTCCAGCAGGCCGACGTGCCGGATCGCCCGAGCAACCCGTCGCCCGTGCTGTTCCTCGCCGCCGGCTTCGTAGGATCCTCGATGCTGGGCCTCCTCCTCGCCTTCCTGCGCGAGCGCCTCGACGACGCCGTGCGCAGTGGCAAGGAAGTCGAGCGCGAACTCGGCGTTCCCTGCGTCGGCCTCGTCCCCTACCTGAAGAAGCGGCAGCTGCGGGGCCACAAGCACCTGCACGACTACCTCTTCCAGATGCCGCTCTCGACCTACGCCGAGACCGTGCGCTCGGTGTTCACGAGCCTGCGCCTCGCCAACGTCGACAACCCGCCGCAGGTGATCCAGATCACCTCCTCGGTGCCGGGCGAGGGCAAGACGACGTTCGCCGTCAGCCTCGCCACCTCCCTCGTCCAGCAGGGCCACAAGACGGTCCTCATCGACCTCGACATGCGCCATCCGAGCGTCAAGCGCGAACTCGACATCGCCAAGGCCGGCAAGCTCATCCCCTACATGATGGGCGAGGTCGACATCGAGGGGGCGATCCAGCACGACCCGGGCCTCGGCCTCGACGTCATCGGCGTCGACGCGACCCCGCCGAACCCGCCGCGCCTCCTCGGCTCGCAGCGGATGCGCGACCTGATGACGGAGCTTCGCGCCCGTTACGACTACGTCGTCATCGACAGCACGCCCGTGCTCGGCGTCTCGGACAGCAAGGCGGCGATGGAACTCGCCGACACCGTGCTCTTCGTCGTCCGCTGGGAGCATACGACCCTGGACACGGCGGCGGACGCGGTCAAGGAATTGCGGGCCGTCGGCGCCGACGTGAGCGGCGTCGTCATCACCCAGGTCGACGTCGACCAGCACGCCCGCTACGGCTACGGCGGCATCGACGGCTACTACAGCAAGTACAAGAAGTACTACACGAACTAGCCGCCCCCGTCCCTTGCCGGGCCGTGTCGTGCCGTTTTCGACGGCGCGGCCCGGCGCGTTCCCGCTTCCCCGAAAGCCCGCTGCCGGCGGGGCCGGGCGGCGTGTCGGGGGGCCTGCCTCGTCTTGGGATCTTCACCCGGACTTGTGAGATGTTGCAACTTTCTGGCCGGAAAACCTCAGGTGCAGCCCAAAGTTTCGTCGTCGCGCGCCGCGCTTTCGTGGCATAAGGCTGCATACTCGGCTGTGGCCGACACGCATCATGGCGCAGGTGGATAGGCCTGGAACAAGGATCGTGTTGCCTGCGTTGGCCGTGAAGGTTAACGCAAGTTCGTGCTGAAGGCGGACCGGCCGCGCAGCACGATCCGCAGCGCCATCGGCGACGCAAACTTGAGAGCCGCGAGAGGCCAGCCCGTGCATCAGGACACCCCCCTCCTTCCAGGCCTCGCGATCGACGGGTCGCGCCGGGGCCGCCGGGCCGCGGGAGGCTCCTTGATCCTGCCGTTGAACGACGTCCTCACCATGCTCGCCTGCTTCGCGCTGAGCGGCCTCTTGAGCTTCTCCTACCCGCACGTCGACGAGACCTGGGCCGCCGTCCTCGTCCTCCTCGTCGCCGGCTGCATCGTCGTCTTCCAGCAGCTGGGCCACTACAGCCGCCGCCGCCAGTTCTGGCAGGAGGTCGGCGACGTCATCCTGGCGGCGGGGGTGAGCTTCCTCCTCCACGCGGCCCTCCTCTATCTGCTCAAGATCAACTTCTCGCGCCTTTGGATGATGACCTCGTGGGTGCTCATCGCCTTTCTCATCCCCCTGAGCCGTCAGGTCACGAAGCGCGTCAGCCTGAGCCTCGGCGGCTGGAAGCAGCGCACCGTCATCGTCGGCACCGGCGAGATCGCCCGGGAGACGGCGTCGATCTACGCCGCCGACCCCCACCTCGGCTACGACGTCGTCGCCTTCATCGACCCCTGGCAGGAGGCCCCGGCGCGGATGCGGGTCGAGGAACGCGAGGTCCCCGTCCACAAGCTGGCCCGGGACGACGTCACCCTGCCCTCCTGGCTCGGCCGTCCGCACGTCGTCGTCGCCCTCGACCTCAACGACCTGCCGGGGCGCGAGACCCTGATCGAGAAGCTCTCGCTCTACCACGGCGACATCGACGTCATCTCGCCCGTGCGCGGCCTGCCGATCAGCAACGCCCGCGTCTCGCACTTCTTCTCCTACGACATCCTCTCGCTTCGCATCTGCAACAACCTCGCCCGGCCCTGGTCGCAGGTGCTCAAGCGGGCCTTCGACATCGTGGCGGCCTCCGCCATGCTCGTGTTCCTGGCGCCGCTCCTCGGCGTCATCGCCCTTCTCGTGCGCTCCGGCGGCGCGCCCGTCGTCTTCGCCCACACCAGGGTCGGGCGGCACGGGCGGCTGTTCCAATGCCTCAAGTTCCGCACGATGGTCCCCGACGCCAGGACGGTCCTCAACCGCCTCCTCGCCAGCGACCCCGAGGCCCGCGCCGAGTGGGAGCGCAGCTACAAGCTGAAGGACGACCCCAGGATCACGGCGTTCGGCGCGTTCCTGCGCAAGACCAGCCTCGACGAGCTGCCGCAGCTCTGGAACGTCCTTCGCGGCGACATGAGCCTCGTCGGGCCGCGCCCGGTCGTCGCCGACGAGATCGAGCGCTACGGCGACGCCAAGGCCTACTACTACGAGGTGCGGCCGGGCCTGACCGGGCTCTGGCAGATCAGCGGCCGCAGCGACCTCGACTACGACCGCCGCATCAGCCTCGACACGTGGTACGTCCGCAACTGGACGCTGTGGTACGACGTCCTGATCCTCTTCAAGACCCTGCTCACCGTCCCGGCCAAGGCCGGCGCCTATTAGGGACCGCCCGTGCCGTTAACGCCCGCCCCGGCCTTTGGGGTATCCACCTACGCCGACGGGTCATTCCTAGCGCCGCGTTAACACCTCTGCCCGCCCTTCGCCCGTATCCCTGCCCCGAGGTCAACCGGCACGAGAGGGCGGACACATGGCGAGCACCACGGCGGCAGTCGGTTTCCCGGCCCTGTTCGTCCCGGCCCGGCCGCACGCCCGCCATATCAGGACGCTCACCTCCCTGCGCTTCTTCGCGGCGTTCTGGGTCGTCATCCTGCACTTCTCGAAGGACATGCCCTTCGACCCCGACGGCGCCACCTACCTTGTCCACAACGCGCGCGCCGGGGTCGACCTGTTCTTCATGCTGAGCGGCTTCATCATGGCGCACTGCTACCTGGAGGGAATCGCCGGGGGGGGCTTCGCCTGGGGCACCTACCTCCGCCGCCGCCTCGCCCGGATCTACCCCCTGCACGTCGTCACCCTCCTGCCCTTCCTCCTCCTGTTCGCCGCGGCGGGCGCCGGCTACGTGCGCCTGCCGCATCCGGAAGCCTACGACGCGGCGGCGCTCCTGCCGAACCTCCTCCTCCTCCACGCCTGGGGGACGACCGACCACCTCACCTTCAACTACCCGTCCTGGTCGATCAGCGCCGAATGGTTCGCCTACCTGCTCTTTCCGGGCATGGCGCTCGCCGTCCTGCGTCTGCGCCCGCTCGCTTCCTTGTTCGTGGCGCTCGCCGCCCTCGGCCTCGCGTGGTTCCTGGCGGATTCGGCGCTGCCGCGGCCGCTTATGCGGCTCACCTACGACTTCGGGATCCTGCGCATCGTGCCGGCCTTTCTCCTCGGCATCGCCGTCTACCGGCTGAGCCTCGTCCACGACGTGGCGCCCTGGCTCCTGCGCCCCCTGCTCGCCGTCACCCTTCTGGCCCTCGCCCTCCTGTTCCACGCCTTGCCCTCGCCGATCCTGGGGGTGCCGCTCCTGGCATTCCTTATTTTCCTCTTGGCCGGGCTCGACCGTCAGGCGCCGACGACGGGGTTCGCCCGTCCAAGCCTGCTCTATTTGGGTGAGATTTCCTACGCGATCTACATGGTCCATGCCCTCGTCGACGTCTTCTTCTTCGGCTTTCTGGAGCTGCTGTGGCCGACGCCGGGACCGGTGCTGGGCTTCGCCTTCTGCGCGATCGGCCTCGCCCTCGTCCTCGTCCTCGCCGTCTTGGCGCACCGCCTCGTCGAGCGGCCGGCCCGGACCTGGCTGGCCGGCTAGCAGTTTTTTAGGTTTATTGACCTTTGATAGGTTTTATGTCATAGTACCTCCAGGCTTAGTGGCGTGGCGGGGGTCACGCCTTGACCGGAGGATCTTATCTTGCCCGCTGCCTTGCCCGATCGTGCAGACACCGTGTCCGGCACGCCCGTGACGATCGCCGTCCTTGGCAACGACGCCGGCACGGGGCTCGCAATCGTCGGCGTCACCCAGCCCGCCAACGGCTCGGTCGCGGCGACGTCGCCCAACGGCCTCACCTACACCCCGACCCCGGGCTTCGCCGGGGAAGACAGCTTCGCCTACACCGTCCGCGACGCGGTGGGCGACACGGCCAGCGCCGTGGTGACGGTGACGGTCAGGGCGGCGAACGGCAGCGGGACGCCGCTCGCCAACGCCGACGGCGCCGTGACGACCGCCGGCAAGGCGGTCGTCATCCCGGTGCTCGCCAACGACGTCGATCCCGAAGGGGGCCGACTGCGCCTCGTCGGGATCGACAGCCCGAGCCACGGCACGATCGAGGTCCTGGCCGACCAGTCGATCCGCTACGTGCCGCAGTTGGGCTTCGTCGGCATCGACTACTTTTCTTACACCACGGCCGACGACGACGGCGACACGGCGATGGGCACGGTCGCCGTGAACGTCCTGATGCCGAACCTGCCGCCGGCCGCCAACGACGATGTCGTCGTCGTCGACCTCGACACGCCGACCGTGATCGACATGCTCGCCAACGACGTCGACCCCGACGGCGACGCGATCGAGCTTGGCGCGCTCACGATGCCGCAGCACGGCGGCCTCGTCGTCAACCCCGACCGTTCGGTGACCTACACCCCCACGAGCGGCTACCTCGGCCCCGACTCGTTCACCTACCGCATCGTCGACGACCGCGGCGCCGTGGCGACGGGCGAGGTGCGGCTGAACGTCCAGCGCTCCAACAGCGACCCGGTGGCCGGCATGGACAGCGTCACGACCGAGACGGGCACGCCCGTCGTGATCGACATCCTCGCCAACGACAACGACCCGGAGGGCGACCCGCTCGTGCTGAGCGCCCTGACCCTGCCAAGGCACGGCACGCTCGCGCTCGGCCTCGACCAGCGGCTGCTCTACACGCCGTCGCGCGGCTTCGTCGGCCAGGACGCCTTCACCTACCAAGTCAAGGACGACACGACCGGGCGGGGCACGGGCGAGGTGCTGATCACCGTCACCCCGTCCACGAGCCAGGCCTTCTACCCGAACGGCTACGCCTACCGGCGGCGGCTCGTCATTCCGGATCAGGCGGCGGAGGGAACGGCGGAAGGCTTCGTCTTCCTCGTCGCCGAGGAAGGCCCCTGGCTGAAGTCGGTTTCCAACGGCGGCAGGGTCGAGAGCGCGGGCGGCCACGACCTGCGCTTCGAGTTCGCGGACGGCACGCGGGTCGTCCACGACGTCGAACGCTACGATCCGGCGGGCGGCAGGCTGATCGCCTGGATCCGGGTCCCGGCGTGGCGCTTCGCCGAGCGGCTGGACCTGTTCCTCTACTACGGCAACCCCACGCGCACGACCGCCGAGGGCGACGCGGGCGCGGTGTGGCAGGACTATCTCGTCGCCTGGGATGCGCGCACCGGGGTCGACCGGAGCGGCCGGGGCCGCGGCCTGACGCCCGTCAACGTCAAGACCGACGGGGTCATCGGCAAGGGCGGCCTCTACGACGGAACCGCGATCGCGAGCGCCCCGGATGCCGCTTGGCTCGCCGGCCACGAAGCGATCACCGTCCAGGCCTTCGTCCGGCCGGACACCGCCGCGATCGGCACGGACAAAGGTATCATTTCCCAGGGCCCACTCACGGGCGACGACGCCGACCTCGGCTTCTCCTTGCGCTTCGACGCCGCGGGCTTTTTCGGCAGGGCCACGAATACCGTGCTTTGGCAGGTGAAGACGAGCGGGGGCGACGCCCGCGTCGAGGGCGCCGCCAACGCGCAGCGCCTCGGCACGATGCAGTTGCACGGCGTCTGGCGGAGCGGCGAGCCGCCCCGCCTCTTCGTCGACGGCCGGATCAGCACGGCCTCGAACACGCCGGAAGTCCGAAGCGGCGTCACCGCGACGACGGCGGGTCCGCTCAGCCTCGGCGTCGCCGCCAAGGACGGTCCGGGGGGCGGCTGGGTCGGCGGCATCGACGACGTGCGCCTGCGGGCGAGCGCCCTGCCACCGGCATGGATCACGATCGAGCACGCGAACTACGCCGACCCCAAGGGCTTTTACGGTTTGGGTACCGAGGAGCAGGTCGGCGATACCTACCCGGCACCGGTGGCCCTGCCCGTCACGGTGGAGATGGCGTCCGGCGGGCGCGTCGACATCGACGTGTTGGCCAAGGTCTTCCTCGCGGCACCGCCCGGCGGGCTGCGGCTCGTCGGCGTGGGGCAGCCCGCCCAGGGTGCGGCGAGCATCATCGACGCCAAGATCCGCTACACGGGGCTCACGGGGTTCGTCGGCGAGGACGACTTCGCCTACACCGTCACCGACGGCTTCAAGACCGCCACCGGCACGATCCGCGTCCGCTCGCTCGACCAAGTCGTCTCAAGCCCCAAGACCGACGCCGGCCTCTACGTCCCGCTCCTTGGCCTGAGCGCGATCGAGGTTGCGGACGACGCGGCGTTCGAGGCGGCGCTGCGGCGGTTTCGGGTCGGGGCCTCCAGCCCCTTGTCGACGGCGAGCCACAGGCTCGTGGTGACGGGGCCGCTCGGCCAAAAGCACGTCATCGCCGGCATCGACCCGATCAACGGCCTGCCGCTCGTGGTCGAGGGCGCGCACGGCGACCTCAGGAAGGTGGCATCCGAAGGGCCGCAGATCAGCGGCGAGATCGAGGCGCAAAGCCCGGTCTGGCTCCACGCCGTGCGGATCGACAACGGCCGGGCGGACACAAGCGCCTCGGGCAAGGCGGCGGCCCCCTACCGCGTCCGGCTGGCCCCCGGCTCGGGCGGCTCGAAGATCACCCACAGCTACCTTCGAGGGCAGCAGATCGTGGGGTCCGGCCACCCGGCCGTCTCGGGTGCCGACGCGGTGCCCGACGTCACGATCGCCTTCGTCCACTTCTTCACAGGCACCGAGAACCGCGACAGCGCCGACCACGTCGAGGTCTGCATCAAGAACACGTCCAACCAGGTCTTCCCGCACCGCTGGACGTTCTACCGCAACTTCTTCGAGAAGAAGGCGGGCGCCATGTACAGCGAGGACATGAACATCTACCTCGCCCACGGCTACGGCTTCGCGCCCTACGGCACGCGGCGGGTCGTCGAGGACTGGCGGATCGAGGAGAACATGAGCGAAGGGCAGTCGCACCGCTCGGTCTACTACCTCAAGCACGCCGGCCCCGGCTGCGTGATCCGCAGGAACGTCCACAACACCTACAACCCGAGCGGGTACGGCGCGGGCGGCGCCATCCTGCGCGGCAACGGCACCTACGGCGTGCTGGTCGAGGGCGAGAAGGTCATCAAGCTCGGCGAGTTCAACGTCCAGGGCAGGGACCACCGCATCCAGGGCTGCGACTTCGG
>JAGRGG010000095.1 GCA_020445645.1 Geminicoccaceae bacterium
CACGGCGGGACTGAACAGCTAGGCCCCCACCAGGAGCACGTCGTCCGGGTGGATGCCGATCCCGGTTCTGGTTCCGGGCGGGGGGTCGCTTCTGGCGATCCGGTTCGTGTTGTAGCGGCTGCACTGGAGGCGGGTGCCGTCGTCGAGGTGGAGGTAGACGAAGGAGAGGTCGCCGTAATAGGCGGTCTGCTCGATCGTGGCGTCCAGGAGAACCTCGCCGGGCTCGGGCTCGGGCGTGGAGAAGGCCATGCGCAGCTTTTCGGGGCGAACGAGGAGTACGCCGTCCCTGGTGGCGGGGGTGGCGCGCTCGACCCGGATCCGCCCCAGATGCGGGCTTTCGACGAGGGCGTGGGCACCGTCGGTGTTGACGACGCGGCAGGGCAGGACGTTGGAGGCGCCGATGAACTCGGCGACGAAGCGGTGCTCGGGGTGCTCGTAGAGGCGCCGGGGCCCCGCGCGCTGGAGGATGCGGCCCTTTTGCATGACGGCGATCTCGGTCGCCATGCTCAAGGCTTCCTCCTGGTCGTGGGTGACGATGACGAAGGTGATCCCGACCTCGTGCTGGAGGCGGACGAGTTCAAGCTGCATCTCCTCCCGCAGCTTCTTGTCGAGGGCGGAGAGGGGCTCGTCCAGGAGGAGGAGCTTCGGGCGCTTGACGAGGGCCCTGGCCAGCGCCACCCGCTGGCGCTGGCCGCCGGAGAGCTGGGCCGGCTTGCGCCCGGCGAAGCTTTCGAGCCGCACTTGCGCCAGCGCGGCCTCGACCTTGGCGGCAATCTCGGCCTTGGATGCGCCCGCTACCTTGAGGCCGTAGGCAATGTTGTCGGCGACGCTCATGTGCGGGAAGACGGCGTAGCTCTGGAAGACCATGTTGACGGGGCGGCGGTTGGGGGGAACGCGCGCCATGTCGTCGCCGTCGATGAGGATGCGGCCCTCGGAGGGCGCCTCGAAGCCGCCGATCATGCGAAGGAGGGTGGTCTTGCCGCAGCCGGATGGGCCGAGAAGGGCGAAGAAGGCGTTCTTGGGGATGTCGAGGCTGACGTCCTCGACGGCGACGAAGCCGCCGAAGCGCTTGGCGACCCCCTCGATGCGGACGGCGGGCTCGCTCAAGGCCGCTTCTCCCTGGATCCCGCCTCGGCGGCGACGGCGCCGGACCCCTGGAGGCGCATGGCGACGAGGGTGAGGGCCAGCGTGATGGCGATGAGGACGGTCGACGCGGCGTTGACCTCGGGCGTCGCGCCGAAGCGGACCATCGAGTAGACCTTGACGGGGAAGGTGAGGGTCTCGGGGCCGCTCGTGAAGAAGGTGATGATGAAGTCGTCGAGGGACAGCGTGGTGGCGAGGAGGGCGCCGGCGACGAGGCCGGGGCGCATGTAGGGCACGGTGACGTGCCGGAAGGTCTGCCATTCCGACGCGCCCAGGTCCTTGCTCGCCTCTTCCAGGGAACGGTCGAAGCCGGCCATGCGGGCGCGGACGACGACGGTGACGAAGGGGAAGCTGAAGGCGACGTGCCCGGCGACGATCGGCAAAAGGTTCAAGGGCCAGACGAGGTCGTTCGGCCAGCCGACGCGGCTGAAGAAGGCGAGGAGCGCCACCCCCATGCAGATCTCCGGGATGACGATCGGCAGGGCGACGGCGCCCTCGGCGACGGGCTTGAAGGGGAAGCGGAAGCGCCAGAGGGCCAGCGCCAGGAGCGCGCCGATGACGGTGCTGACCAGGGTCGAGACGAAGGCGATGACGAGGCTGTTCGTGAACGCCTCGAACAGGGAAGCGTTGTTCCAGGCCTTCGCGTAGTAGTCGAGGGTGAAGCCCTGCCAGACGATGTTGCGCTTGCTGTCGTTGAAGCTGAAGGCGACGAGGGCGACGATCGGGGCGTAAAGGAAGACGAAGACGAGGAGGAGCCAAAGCCGCACCCAAAGGCGGCGGCTGTAGTCGAGGTGGCTACCCAAGGGTGTTCCTCCCCGGACCGGCGCGCGCCGCGCGTGCCTGGGCACCCGAGCGCCACGCCTGGAACGCCAGGATGGCGAAGGTGAGGTAGAGGAGGACGAACGACATCGCGGAGCCGAGCGGCCAGTCGTTCGCCGCCTTGAACTGGCGCTCGATGATGTTGCCGATCATCAGGCTGCTGTCGCCGCCCAGGAGGTCCGGGATGAGGAAGGTGCCAAGGGCCGGGATGAAGACGAGGATCAGCCCCGACACGATGCCCGGCACGGCGAGCGGCACCGTGACCCGCCAGAAGGTCTGGAACTGGGACGCGCCCAGGTCGAGCGATGCCTCGATCAGCGAACGGTCGAGCCGCTCCAGGGTGGCGTAGAGCGGCAGGACCATGAACGGCAGGTAGACGTAGGTGATGCCAAGGACGACGGCGGTGTCGTTGTAGAGGATCTCGACGGGCTGGTAGCGGGCGCCGAAGAGGCCGCCGAGGCCGAGGGGGGACAGGAGAAGCTTCGCCGCCGTCCACAGGGCCTCGATCGCGTCGTTGGCGAAGCCCCGCCCGCGCAGGACGGCGATGAGCGCGTAGGTGCGGATGAGGAGGTTGGTCCAAAAGGGCAGGATGACGAGGAGGAGGAGGACAGGCTTCAGACGGTCGGAGGCGAAGCTGATGGCGAGCGCCACCGGGAAGCTGACGACGAGGCAGACGAGGGTGGCAAGACCGGAGATCCAGACCGATTTTGCGAACACGGACAGATAAAGGGGGTCGAAGGCGCGGGCGTAGTTCCTGAGCGTGCCGGTGATGACGATCTCGACCGGGCCGTGCTTCTCGCCCAGCGCCACGACCCAGAGGATCGAGAGCGGAACGAAGAAGAAGAGGAGGAGCCAGAACGCCGCCGGCAGCAGGAAGACCAGGAAGGCCAAGGGCTGCTGACGCCAGTTTTCCAGGGCTTGCTCCTCCGTCGCCGCGGCTTCGACGCCTCCCGGCTTAGGACGGAAACGGCGACGCGGCAAGACGGGTGGCGAAGGGCGCGAGGAGCGCCTACCTATGCCCCGCACCTTCCCCGCCGCAAAGGAACGCGCATGGCCGAGCCACGCCACACGAGGGTCCTCATCATCGGCTCCGGCCCGGCCGGGTATACGGCCGCCGTCTACGCGGCGCGGGCGAACCTGAACCCGATCCTCGTTCAGGGGTTGCAGCCGGGCGGCCAGCTCTCGATCACGACCGACGTGGAGAACTATCCGGGGTTCAAGGAGCCGATCCAGGGACCCTGGCTGATGGAGCAGATGCAGGGGCAGGCCGAGCGCTACGGCACCGAGGTGCTGTTCGACGTCGTCACCGACATCGACCTCAAGGCGACCCCCTTCACCGCCGTCACCGACGGCGGCGCGGTCGTCAAGGCGGACACGGTGGTCCTCGCCACCGGCGCCGTCGCCCGCTGGCTCGGCCTGCCCTCGGAGCGGCACTTCATGGGGGCCGGAGTCTCGGCCTGCGCCACCTGCGACGGATTCTTCTTCAAAAACCGGAAGGTCGCCGTCGTCGGCGGCGGCAACACGGCCGCCGAGGAGGCGGTCTACCTCGCCGGCATCGCCGCCAAGGTCACGCTGATCCACAGGCGCGACAGGCTGCGCGCCGAGGACATCCTGCAAAGGCGGCTGTTCTCGAACCCGAAGATCGAGGTGCTGTTCGACCACGTCGTCGAGGAAGTGCTGGGCGACGACGACCCGAAGCGGGTGACAGGGCTGAGGCTCAGGGGAGTGAAGGACGGCGTGGAGCGCACGCTCGACGCGGACGGCGTCTTCATCGCCATCGGCCACGACCCGGCGACGGAACTGGTCAAGGGCCAGATCGAAACCGACGACGAGGGCTACGTCGTCACGGCACCGGGCAGCACGCGCACGAACGTCGCCGGGGTCTTCGCGGCGGGCGACGTGCAGGACAAGACCTACAGACAGGCGGTGACGGCGGCAGGATCCGGCTGCATGGCCGCCCTTGAGGCGGAACGCTACCTCACGGGCGTGCAGGTTCGCGGCTGGTAGCTATGTGGGTCGAGCAGGCGATGCATAAGACAACTATTGCTCCAAGATAACCTCTTATTGGAGACGGCGATGCTCGACTGGGATCGGGTGCGGATTTTCCACGCCGTGGCGCAGGCCGGCAGCTTCACCCGTGCGGCCGACCGGCTCGGCCTCAGCCAGTCGGCGATCAGCCGCCAGATCGGGGCGCTGGAGGAGGACCTGCACACGCCTTTGTTCCACCGCCACGCGAGGGGCCTCCTCCTGACCGAGCAGGGGGAGATCCTGCTCCAGGCGGCGAACGAGGTGGCGCGGCGGATAGCCAGCGTCGAGAGCACGCTGGGCGAGGTCCGCAACACGGCGTCCGGGCATCTCAGGGTCAACACCACGGTCGGCATGGGGTCGGTGTGGCTCACCTCGCATCTGGCCGAGTTCTTCGACCGCTACCCCGAGATCACCGTCTCGCTCGTCGTCACCGACCAGGAACTGGACCTCGCCATGCGCGAGGCCGACGTCGCCGTGCGGCTGCAACGGCCGACCCAGGCCGACCTCATCCAGCGCCGGCTGATGACGGTCCATACCCACATCTACGGCAGCGACGCCTACTTCGAGCGCCACGGCGTGCCGGAGACGCCGGCCGATCTCCTGCGCCACCGGCTCGTCATCTACGGCGAGACCCACCAGCCGCCGGTCGCCAGCCTCAACTGGATCATGGAAGTCTGCCCCTGGGACGAGCACGACGGCGACCGGCCGAAGGCCGCGCTTTGCGTCAACAACGTCTACGGGATGCTGCGCGCCTGCGAGCGCGGGCTCGGCCTCGCTTCCCTGCCGGACTACCTGATCGCGCTCAGCCCGAACCTGCGGCAGGTGCTCTCCGACCTGGAGGGACCCACCTTCACCGCCTACTTCGTCTACCCCGAGGAACTCAGAACCTCGAAGCGGGTGGCGGTGTTTCGCGACTTCCTGTTGGAGAAGGTGAAGGCGCACGCGATCTGGTAGCGGAAGCCCTGCGTTATCGGAAGGGACCCATGCGAAAAGGGGCTTGGCATCGGGCGGCGGAAAGACTACTTATTGCAACGCAGCAAGGCAGTGCTTCTGGGTGCCTTGCTAGCCCCCTCCGGGGGCTGCCTGGGCGCTAGGCCCGGGTGATGGAGGACCGCCAGGTTCTCCTCCCAGACGTTTAGCCTCCCTGATCTACTTGGCCGGGCCGAAAGGTCCGGCCTTCTTTTTTGGTGACGCCCTCCTTACGGGCCAAGCCAATTTATGTCAAGTCCCGCGACTAGGCTGGCAAATCATGGTGCAGCGCAGCAAATAGCCGCTAAATCCTTGCCGCCCGGGCTTTTGCCCGCGTCGGCCGGCCCCGCAGCGGCGGACGCGGAAGCCTGTTCAGCGGTAGAGGGTTTCCCCCTCCAGCCCGGCGTAGAGCCCGGCCACCTGCTCGGCGTAACCGTTGAAGAGCTTCGTCGGGATCTTCTCGTCGGAGCCGAGCGGGGTCTCCATCGCCTGGCTCCAGCGGGGGTGCGGCACTTCGGGGTTGACGTTGGCCCAAAAGCCGTACTCGGCGGCCTGGATCTGCTCCCAGAAGCTCACCGGCCGCTCTTCGGCGAAGGTAAAGCGGACGATCGACTTGACCGACTTGAAACCGTACTTCCAGGGAATGGCGAGACGCAAGGGAGCGCCGTTCTGGCGCGGCACGGGCTTGCCGTAGAGGCCGGTGACGAGGAAGGCGAGCGGGTTCGTCGCCTCTTGGATCGTCAACCCCTCGATGTAGGGCCAGGGGTACCAGAACTGCCGCTGCCCCGGCGCCACGTCGCTGTCCTCGAAGGTCTGCATGACGAGGTACTTGGCGCTGCCCTGGGGGGCCGCCATGTCGACCAGCGCCTTCAGGGGAAAGCCGGTCCAGGGCACCACCATCGACCACGCCTCGACGCAGCGGTGACGGTAGACCCGTTCCTCGAGCGGCATCTTCTCGACGAGATCGGCGGCGTCGAGCGTCATCGGCTTGTCGACCAGACCGTCGATCACGACCTGCCAGGGCTGGACAGGTAGATCCTGCGCCGCCTGCCAGATCTGCTTGTTCGAGCCGAACTCGTAGAAGTTGTTGTAGGTGGTCGGCAGCGCCTCCGGGGTGATCGGGCGCTCGACCGCATAGGCCGGGTCGCGCTTTGCCGGATAGAGGCTCGGCAACAGCCCGGCCTCCGCTTCCGCCGCCGCCGAACCTGGAAGACCGAGGCCGGAAAGGAGGATCGGGCCGGCGGCGATTCCCTTGATGAGCTGGCGCCGCCGCAGGAACAGGGACTCGTCGGTGGCGGCGCTTTCCGGCAGGTGCCAACTGGGACGGGTGCGCGTGAACATGGAAAAGAGCCTCCGGTATGCGCCGTTAAGTTAAAGACGGCGGTGTCGCACAAGACCTAGCGCCAAAGCCGCATCCAGCAACGGCAACGGTCATCAAGCGCGCGTGAGCCTGCAAGGAAGGCCCCTCACCCCGACCCTCCCCCTTGGGAGACGGTCGGGGTGAGGGGCCTTCCCTCGCCGTTCAGGCGAAGCGGTTGTCTCGCGGAAACCCGGTCGGTGCCAGGGCGCCCGCCTGTCCCCTAGCACCCCGCCAGCGGGCGAGGTCGCGCTCCTGACGGTTGCGGCCCCCTTGGAGCTGCCACGAGAGGCCGCCTTCGAGGGTCAGGGTGGTGAGGTCGGAGAGGCCGCCGTCCTTGTAGCGCTGGAGGGTGACGCCCTGCCCCCGCGCCATGACGGGGAGGTCCTTCAAGGAGAAGACGAGCAGCTTGCGGTTCTCGCCGACGACGGCGACGTGGTCGCCCTGGACCTTGCGGACGAGCTTCAGCCGGTCGCCGTCCTTCAGGTTCATCACCTGCCGCCCGGCGCGGGTCTGGGCCGCGATCTCGGCCTCCTCGGCGACGAAGCCGCGCCCCGACGCGCTGGCCAGGACGACCCGCCCCTTCGGGTCGTGGACGAGGAGGTCCAGGATGCCGGCCCCCTTGCCGACGTCGACGAGGAGGCCGAGCGGCTCGCCCTGGCCCCGCCCCGACGGCAGGCGGTCGACGGGGAGGAGGTAGCAGCGGCCGTCGGAGGCGACGAGGAGGAGCCTGTCCGAACTTTGCGCCTTGATGACGAAGCGGCCCTCGTCGCCCTCCTTGTAGCGGAGCGCCTCGCCGTCCTCGACGTGGCCGCGCTGGGCTCGGATCCAGCCCTTGGCCGAGCAGATCACGGTGACGGGAACGCGCTCGACGGGGGCTTCGAGGAGGGCCGGGTCGACCTCGGCCGCCTCTTCCACGAGGGTGCGGCGGGGGTCGGCGAAGCGGCGCTCGGCGTCCTTCATCTCGCGGGCGAGCGCCCGGCGGCGTCGCCCCTCGTCGGCGAGCAGCGCCTGGAGTTCCGCCTGCTCCTTTCGCAGCTTCGCCTGCTCGGCCTTCAAGGATATCTCTTCGAGCCGGCGCAGGTTGCGCAGGCGAAGGTTGAGGATCGCCTCGGCCTGCCGCTCGCTGAGGTCGAAGGCGACCATCAGCACGGGCCGGGGCTCGTCCTCGTCGCGGATGATGCGGATCACCCGGTCGATGTCGAGGAAGGCCTTCAGGTAGCCGTCCAGGATCTCCAGCCGCTCCCCGATCCGGCGCAGGCGGTGGTTCGAGCGGCGGAGGAGGACGACCATGCGGTGGGCGATGAAGTCTTCGAGAAGGGCTTGCAGGCCCTTGACGCCGGGCACGCCGTTCGCGTCGAGCACGTTCATGTTGAGCGAAAGGCGCACTTCGAGGTCGGTCGTGCGGAAGAGCTGCGCCATCAGGAGGTCGGGCGGCACGGTCCTCGAGCGCGGCACGAGGACGAGGCGGACGCGGTCGGTCGACTCGTCGCGCAGGTCGGCCAGCAGGGTGAGCTTCTTCGCCGCCAGCAGTTCGGCCAGACGCTCGACGAGGCGGGCCTTCTGCACCTGAAAGGGCACTTCGGTGACGACGACCTGGTACTGGCCGTGGCCCAGATCCTCCCGCTCCCAGCGGGCGCGCAGCCGCAGGGAGCCCCGGCCGGTGCGGTAGGCCTCGGCGATGACGGCCGTGGGCTCGATGAGGACGCCGCCCGTCGGCAGGTCCGGCCCCTGGACGAAGTTCATCAGGTCGGCGAGGACGACGGGGGCCGCCGATTTCGGCCGCTCCAGGAGAAAGGCGAGGGCGCGCAGGAGTTCGCCCGCGTTGTGCGGCGGGATCGAGGTCGCCATGCCGACGGCGATGCCGGTGGCCCCGTTGGCGAGCAGGTTCGGGAAGGCGGCGGGCAGGACGGCGGGCTCGTCCTCGCTGCCGTCGTAAGTGGGGCGGAAGTCGACGGTGTCGTCGTCGATGCCGGCGAGGAGCGCGGCGGCGACGGCGGTGAGGCGGCTTTCCGTGTAGCGCATCGCGGCGGCGTTATCGCCGTCGACGTTGCCGAAATTGCCCTGGCCGTCGACGAGCGGGTAGCGCTGGCTGAAGTCCTGGGCGAGGCGGACCAGCGCCTCGTAGACCGAGGCGTCGCCGTGCGGGTGGAACTTGCCGATCACGTCGCCGACGACGCGGGCGCACTTCTTGAACGCCCTGTCGGGATCGAGGCCGAGTTCGCGCATGGCGTAGAGGAGGCGGCGCTGCACGGGCTTCAGCCCGTCGCGCACGTCGGGGAGCGAACGGGCGGTGATCGTCGAGAGCGCGTAGGCGAGGTAGCGCTCCTTGAGCGCGTCCTTCAGCTCGACCGGGGTGATCTCGCCCGCTCCGGCGGGCACGACGGGGCTCATCCATCCTCCTCTTCAGGGTGCCAAAGGCCGGCGAAGCGGACGCGGGGGGCGGGCATCAACCGATCGGCGGGCTCGAAGATATGACGATTCAGGAAATGTCCGGCAAGCCGCAACCCCTGCGCGATCTCGCCCGCCGGGACCTCGGCCGGCGCTTCGCCGATGAGGAAGGCCGGAAGCGGCAGGAGCCGGGACGCCCATTCGCCGGCCGCACCGCGCGAGACGGCCCGTCCCGTCTTCGGCGAGACGTAGGCAAGGTCCCTCCCCTCCCCCGTCACGGCGCAGGACGCGAGGTCGAGCCCGAAGCCGAGTTCGGCCAGAAGCAGAAGCTCGAACTCGACGTAGGCGGCGGGCCAGTCGGGCGCCGACGCCGCGAGATGCTCAAGAAGGGCGAGAAGCGCCGCGTAGAGGCGGGGGTGCGGGTCGCGCTCAGGCAGGGTCACGTCGAGGAGGACGAGCGCCGAGGCCAGCGCCGCAAGCTCGCGCGGCCGGTCGAGGAAGCCCGCGGGGTAGAGCCGGATCGCCTCCAGGTCGAACTGCCCCAGATGGCGCTCAAGCCTGGCCCGCCACGTCGCCTCCAGCCGGTTGCCAGGCTGAAGAAGCGGCCCCCGCCGCCGCCCGGCGCCCCCCTTGACGATCCCCAGATGCCGGCCGTGGTCGGGCGTGAACAGGACCAAAAGCGCGTCGCGCTCGCCGAGCGCGCGCCGGCTCAGGACGATGCCCTCGTCGCGCCATTCCATGGGGCTTAGATGGCGCCGGCGGAAGATGTTCGCAAGTTGTTCCGGATGACGCTTCGCGTCCGCGGGCGCGGGCGCGAAGCGTCATCCGTCCTACCTGCGTGGAAAGTCGAGCCCCATCTCGCCGTAGCGGTTCGGGTCGTCCTGCCAGTTCTCGCGCACTTTGACGAAGAGGAAGAGGTGGATGCGGGCTTCGAGGATCGCTTCCAGCTCCTTGCGCGCCGCCTCGCCGATTCGGCGGATCATGCCCCCGCCCTTGCCGAGCACGATCGCCTTTTGGCTGTCGCGCTGGACGTAGACGGTGAGGTCGATGCGGATCTCCTTGCCGTCGGGCGCCTCGGCCCAGGCTTCGGTCTCGACGGTGATGCTGTAGGGGAGTTCCTGGTGGAGGAGGTGGAACACCCTCTCGCGGACGATCTCGGCGGCGAGCGCGCGGTTGGAGAGGTCGGTGATCGCGTCCTCGGGGTAGAGCCAGGGGCCTTCCGGCAGACGCCGGGCGAGGGCGTTCAGGAGGTCGGGGCAGCCGTCGCCTTCGAGCGCCGAGACGAGGAAGGTGGCGTCGAAGCGGCCGGCGGCGTTGAGGTCGGCGATGAGGGGCAGGAGGCGGTCCTTGCGGGCGAGGTCGACCTTGTTGACGGCGAGCACGGCGGGCTTCGTCAATCCCTCCAGGACGCGGCGCGCGTTGGCGTCGAGGCCGCGCTTGGCGTCGATCACGAACAGCACCTCGTCGGCATCGGCGGCGGCATTCCACGCGGCGGCGACCATCGCCCGGTCGAGGCGGCGCTTCGGGTCGAAGATGCCGGGGGTATCGATGAACAGCACCTGGGCGCCCTCGACCATGCTGATGCCGATGATCCGCCGCCTTGTCGTCTGCGCCTTCGGCGAGACGATCGACACCTTGGATCCGACGAGCCGGTTCAACAGGGTCGACTTGCCGACGTTGGGCGCGCCCAGGATGGCGACGAAGCCGGCGCGGGTCGCGGTCATGACGGATCCTCGGCTTCGAGCCGTTGCAGGAGGGCGGTGGCGGCGGCCTGCTCGGCCGTGCGCTTGTTGGAGCCCGTGCCCGACGCTTCGCCCCGCCTTGCGATGGCGACGGCGATCTCGAACAAAGGCCGGTGCGCCGAGCCCGTGGTGCCGACGACGCGGTAGAGGGGCCGCTCGAAGCCGCGCGCGAGCGCCCACATCTGCAGGGCGGTCTTGGCGTCGCGGGGGGGTGCCGTGAGCGCCTGGACGCGGGCCTGCCAGTGGTGGTGGACGAAGGCGGCGGCGGCGTCGAGCCCCCCGTCGAGGTAGAGGGCGCCGATCATGGCCTCGCAGGCGTCGGCGAGGATCCCCTTGTTGCGGCGCCCGCCGCCGCCCTCCTCGCCGGGGTCGAGGACGAGCCACGCGGCGAGGCCGATCTCGGCCGCGACCTCGGTCAGGGTCTCGCGGCGGACGAGCGCCGTGTAGCGCTGGCTGAGGCCGCCCTCGTCGGACTCGGGAAAGGCGCGCAGGACGAGGTCGGCGACGACGAGGCCGAGCACGCGGTCGCCCAGGAACTCGAGGCGCTCGTTGCTGCGGCGCAGGCGGCCGGCGCGGGTGAGTCCTGCGGCGCTCGAATGGGTGAGCGCCTCGTCGAGCAGGGCCACGTCGGCGAAGGCGTGGCCGACCCCCCGTTGGGCCTCGTCGAGCCTGAGCCGGTTGGGACGGATCGGCACCAGCCTAGCTCAAGGGCCGGAACAGCCGATTGAAGCGGATCGCCGTGACCCAGGTCCAGGGCTGCCAGAAGCTCCACGTTTCGTCGATCGAGAAGAGGAGGAAGTCGGCGCGGCCGACCAGGTTCTCCAGGGGCACGAAGCCGACGTGGTCGGTGCGGCTGTCGAGCGAGTTGTCCCGGTTGTCGCCCATGACGAAGACGTGGTCCTCAGGCACGCTGTAGACGCCCGTGTTGTCGAGGCGGCCGAGCGAAGTGATGTCGAGAACGTCGTGGACGTGGTCCTCCCCCGGCAGGCGCTCCTCCAGCATCGGCACGGTGAGCTTCTGGCCGTCGACGTCCTCGCCGAAGGTGCCGACGGGCTTTTGCGGCACGGCCTCGCCATTGATGTAGACCAGCCCCTCGATCACCTGGACCTGGTCGCCGGGCAGGCCGACGACCCGCTTGATGTAGTCGGTGCTGTTGTCGGAGGGCAGCTTGAAGACGACGATGTCGCCGCGGTCGGGCAGGCTCGAAAGGATGCGCCCGTCGAAGAGGTCGGGGCTGAAGGGGATCGAGTAGCGGCTGTAGCCGTAGCTGAACTTGGAGACGAACAGGTAGTCGCCGACGAGGAGCGTCGGCTTCATCGAGCCTGAGGGGATGTTGAAGGGCTCGTAGAAGAAGGTCCGCACGAAAAGGGCGATCGCCACCGCGTAGACGAAGGTGCGAACCGTATCCTTCAGGCCGCCGGACTTGCGGACGCTACTGCTCACGACGCGCTCGTGCATGGAACTCGATTCAATGGAGGGAACACGCTCGGCTCCGGCACGGGGCTCCCTGGCCGGTCGCGCCCCGGGCGCGAGCCGTCGAACGAGTCCGGGCCGACCCCGTCACGCTAGCCGCTCGCGCCCTGAACCACAAGGGAACAGCGGACGGCTTGCATATCCGCCTGCGCGACGGCGCGACAGGGGGGCCGCGGAGAACGGGCGGGGGCGGGGGCGGACGGATCACAAAGGCGCTGCATAGATGATGACGAGGGCCTGGGCAAGCGGCGGCTCGTCGGTGAGCGACAGCTCGACGAAGGCTTGCATCCCGTCCGGCGTCAGGCGCTCCAGGCGCGCCCTGGCGCCGCCCGAAAGCTCGACCGTCGGCTTGCCGCCCGGCAGGTTGACGACGCCGATGTCGCGCCAGAACACCCCCCTGGCGAGGCCGGTGCCGAGCGCCTTGGCGCAGGCCTCCTTCGCGGCGTAGCGTTTCGCGTACGATTCGGCGCGGCGCGCCCGGCGGTCGGAGCGCGCCCGCTCGACGGAGGTGAAGCAGCGCAGGGTGAAGCGCTCGCCGTAGCGTTCCAGCACGCGCTCGACGCGGCGGATGTCGACGATGTCGATGCCGGTGCCGAGGATGATCAAGCCCCGCCCCTGCGCGCGCCGTCCATCAGGCGGCGCATCTCCCGCACCGCCGGGACGAAGCCTTCAAAAATCGCCTCGCCGATCAGGAAGTGGCCGATGTTCAGCTCGCGCACGGGCGGCAATGCCGCGACCGCTGCCACCGTCGCGTAGTCGAGCCCGTGCCCGGCGTGGACTTCGAGGCCGAGCCCCGCCGCGTGGCGGGCGGCCGCTTCAAGGCGCGCCAGCTCCCGCGCCCGCGCCTCTCCTTCCGCCCCGCAATAGGTGCCGGTGTGCAGCTCGACGACGGGGGCCTTGACGCGGGCGGCGGCGTCGAGCTGGCGGGGGTCGGGATCGACGAAGAGCGACACGCGGATGCCCCGCTCCCCCAGCGCCCCGACGACGGGGGCCAGTTCGTCCATGAGCCGGGCCACGTCGAGCCCGCTCTCGGTCGTGCGCTCGGCGCGGTGCTCGGGCACGAGGCAGCAGGCGTGCGGGCGAAGCCGGGACGCGATGCCGACCATCTCCGCCGTCGCCGCCATCTCGAGGTTGAGCGGCAGGCCCGCCTCGGCGGCGAGCCGCTCCACGTCGCGGTCGGTGATGTGGCGGCGGTCTTCACGCAGGTGCGCCGTGATCCCGTCCCCCCCCGCCTCGGCGACGAGGAGGGCAGCGCGCAGGGGGTCGGGGTTCGCCCCGCCCCGCGCGTTGCGCAGGGTGGCGACGTGGTCGACGTTGATGCCAAGACGCAGCCGGTCCAAGGGGCACCCTCCTCAAAGGTAGGGTTTCGAGGATAGCGCCTGGAGCGCGGAAGTCACGCCTGGGCCATTACGCTTCGCGTCCGCTGGCGCG
>JAGRGG010000281.1 GCA_020445645.1 Geminicoccaceae bacterium
CCGTCCATGAACACCATGCCAAGGCCGACGCCGGGCTGCGGCACAAGGTCGAGCAGACGCTGCCAGACGCCGGGCTTGGCCCAGCGGATGAACAGCTGCGCCGCCCGGTGCCAAGGACCAAGCCCGCTCGGCAACGCCCGCCACCTCGCCCCGTTGTCATGGCGCCAGAGCTTGAAGCGACGCTTCAAGGCCTCGATGGTGCGGCGCAGGTCCCGCGGTGGCGTCTTGCCCTTGGGCCGCACGTCCTCGATCAGCGGCGCCAAGTCGGCCCATTGCTCGTCCGTCAGTACCTGCATGGCTTGCCTCCCTCAGCACAACCAAGCAGACAGGCGTCAGCTTCAAGACCTGACAGGGCCTAGCCGAATGCGACGTCGAGCACCTCGAAGTAGCGCACGCCGCGGGGCGTGCTGACCTCGACGCTGTCGCCAGCCTCCTTGCCGAGCAGGGCCTGGGCGAGCGGCGAGTTGATCGAAAGGAGGCCCTGCTGGATCTCCGCCTCTTCGGGACCCACGATCTGGTAGCGGATCTTCTCGTCGGTCTCCTCGTCGACGAGCCGGACCTTGGCGCCGAAGATCACCTTGGAGCCGCTCATCGTGGCCACGTCGATCACCTCGGCGCGCGCCAGCTTGTCCTCGAGTTCCATGACGCGGCCCTCGATGAAGCCCTGCCGCTCGCGCGCCGCGTGGTACTCGGCGTTCTCGGACAGGTCGCCGTGCTCGCGCGCGGCGGCGATCGCCTTGATGACGGCGGGTCGCTCCTCGTTCTTGAGCCGCTTCAACTCCGCCGTCAGGCGCGTGTGACCCTCGGGGGTCATCGGGATCTTGTTGACCATCGGAACCGTTTTCCAGCAATGCTTGGCGTTCGACCGAGCCTTTGTCCGTCGTTCTTGCGCGAGAACGCCTAGTGTAGAGGGCCGAAGTAGGCTTGCAAAGGTGCGACGTTCAGCGGCCCCTGGCCGACGCGGCGGAGGGCCTCAACCACGGCGCGCGCGCCGGCCATCGTCGTATAATAGGGAACGCGGCCGTGCAAGGCCGCGTGGCGGAGCGAGAAGCTGTCCCTGATCGCCTGCCGCCCGCCCGTCGTGTTGACGATGAGGGCGATCTCGCCGTTCTTGAGGCCGTCGACGATGTGGGGGCGGCCCTCGTGGACCTTCAGGACCGTCGTGACGGGGATGCCGGCGGCGTCGAGCGCCCGCGCCGTGCCCCCGGTCGCCACGAGGCCGAAGCCAAGGCCGCGCAATCCTCGGGCGAGCGGCACGAGGCCGGGCTTGTCGGCGTCCCGGACCGAGAGGAACACGGTGCCCGCCGTCGGCAGCACCTGCCCGGCCGCGAGCTGCGACTTGGCGAACGCCGTGCCGAAGTCCCGGTCGATCCCCATCACCTCGCCCGTCGACTTCATCTCGGGGCCGAGCAGGAGGTCGGTGCCGGGAAAGCGCGCGAAGGGGAAGACGGCTTCCTTGACGGCGACGTGGCCGAGGGGGCGCTCCTCGAGCCCGAACGCGGCAAGCTTCTCGCCCGCCATGACCCGGGCGGCGATCCGGGCGAGCGGCGCCCCGATCGTCTTGGCGACGAACGGCACCGTGCGGCTCGCCCGCGGGTTCACCTCGATGACGAAGATCTCGCCGTCCTTGACCGCCAGTTGCGCGTTCATGAGCCCCTGCACGCCCAGCGCCCGGGCGAGCGCCGTCGCCTGCGCCTTGAGCCGCCCGATGGTCGCGGGCCCGACCGAGTAGGGGGGCAAGGAGCAGGCGCTGTCGCCGGAATGGATGCCGGCCTCCTC
>JAGRGG010000282.1 GCA_020445645.1 Geminicoccaceae bacterium
CCTCCTTGCCGCCGCGTGCAGGACCGCGTGGTTCATGACGACGCCCTGCTCTACCTGTTGCGCACCGGCTGCCGGCGGGCGCGGTCGCCGCGCGGCCTCCGGCCGAAAGGCCCGGTGTCCGCGTGCGTCGGGGTTTGGCGCAGGCAGGGGTCGCAAGCGGGCATTCCTGCAGCATCTGGTCCTGTGCCTGCGCGAAAAGGAGGGGCGTGCCCCCCCCTCGGCCGCCATCCGCGACGCGCAGAGCGTCGAAGGCGGGCGTCGAAGGTGGCAAGGGGGGGCCTCCGAACCCCGGGCCTCGGGCCACGACGCCGGCAGGAAGATCAACGGGAGCAAGCGCCACTTCGCCGTCGACACCGGCGGGCCGCCTTTGGGCGTCGGCCCGCGGCGCCGGCACCCAAGACCGCGACGGCGGTGCCGATCTCTCGCGCCAGGCGCGGCGGCGCTCTCCGTTCGTCGCGACGCCGTTCGCCGACGGCGGCCATCCCGGCGACGCGTTCGCCGGGATGGCCGCCAGGACCCGCGCCCGGGGGGTCGAGGTCGTCGCCGAGCCCAAGGATCAGAAGGGGCTTGCCGCGTTGCCAGGGCGTTGGGTGGTGGGGCCCACCTGGGGCTGGCGGCGCCGTTCGAACAAGCACGTCGCGCGCTCCCTTGCCAGCGCCACCCCCTCCCTCAGCCCGCCTTCCCGCTCAGGCGCCTTGCAGGGGGCCGAGAGGACGCACCCGCTTTTCGGATCGGCTCTGAGCGACCTGCGGCATTCGCTCGACCCGACCGTCGACGCCGCCGCGCTCAAGCCCGGCGCCGGCAGGCCGGACAGCTGCTTTCCCGTTGCCCGAGACGCCGGCGCGCGCGATGAGGTGGTCCGTCGCAAGTGCCGCGGCGTCCCGGCCGACCCCATCCCCCCGCTCGGGGCGTTCAAGCCATGCGGCGGAGGGGACGACCGGCTTCATGCGACGAGCAGGATGTCCGGGCCGAACGAACGCCGGGTTGTCCTCAAGCCGGACCTCGATGTCTCCGAAGTTCGGTTCAACGCCCGCCCGTCGCAGCCTCTCTCGACCGTTTCGACGAAGCGCTGAAGCGCGCGGCCAAGGCGCCGCCAAAGCCCTCCCTGCAAGAGCAGGCAAAAGGACCAGGGCGAGGATACGAATGTGAAGATTCCAAACGAAGATCGGTAATCTTTGGGTCTGTCACCCTTATATTCATCCTTTCCTTCCCCTTTTTCCTCCGTTGGCCGGACGTGGCACGGGCCGTCCGTGCCACGTCCGGCCAACGGAGGAAAAAGGAAAAGGAAGGCCCCGCGCCAGCGGACGCGAAGCGTCGTCTCACGGCCCCACCATCTCCTCCGCCCCCAGTACGAACCCGCCCCGCAAACGCGGCAGCCGGTCGGCGGCGAAGTCGCCCGGCACGTACTCGTTCGAGGGCTTGCGCTCGTCCAGGAGCCCCATTGTCTGGTAGGCCTCGGCGACGAGTTCGCTGCAAAAGAGGCTCGTCAGGTCCTCGCGGTTCTCAGGGAGAAGGATGTCGGCGGCGGCCTTGAGGAGCTCGAGCTTGCTCTCTTCGTAGGGCCGGCCGGCGAACTGGTTGCGCAGGACGCCGAGGCGGGCGAGGCGGCGGCGGCCGAGGCCGCGCGACAGGCGGCGCACGGCGATCTCGCCGTCGTAGGCGAGGATGCGTTCCCGCAGCCCGGCGAGCTGGACGCCCCGGCGCAGGGCACCGGACGATACGTCCTTTGCCGTGCTGAGGGTGGTCGACTCCCAGACGAACAGCGAATCCATCGGCTCCTGGCGTACGACCATGCCGATATGCGTCCAGGGCGAGCGGGTGAACCAGCGGATCCAGGCACTCACCCCGCCCCGCCCTGCGAACAGCACGAGGTCACCGGTCTTGAGCAGGGGCCGCACCGCCTCGTAGTCGCGCACGCCAGGATCTCCAGGCCATTTATAGGTTTAATATCCTATAAATGGGCGGCGTGCAAGCCTAGAGGGGTGTTGTTCCGACCGGGGCCTTCTCGCGCCGGGTTCGTTCGTGGCGCGCTTCGATGGAAGGAT
>JAGRGG010000010.1 GCA_020445645.1 Geminicoccaceae bacterium
CGAGGTGGGCGACGAGGTTGACGGCCGCCTTCGCCTGCGCCTCGCGCAGCGCCGGCTCCCCCGGGTGCGCCGCCGCCAGACCGCGCACCTCGTCGTGGAGCGCCCGCGCCCCCGCCGGGTCCGTCGGCCCGAGGTGGTTGACGAGGTTGAAGGCCGCCTCCGCCTGACGCTCGCGCAGCGCCGGCTCCTTCGGGTGCGCCGCCGCCAGATCGCGCAGGTCGGCGTGGAGCGGCCGGTGCAGCGGCGAGAGCGGGCGGGTGAGCTGGTCCACCGCCTGCATGGCCCAGAAGCGGCGGGCCCCGGCGTCGTCCCCCGCCGGCGGCGCCAGGAGCTTGGCGTAGAGGGCCGCCGCGTCGGCCCGCTCGTCGCCCTCGGTGAACCTGTCCAGCGGGTAGTCCCCCGTGAGGTTGAGGGCGAAGACCGCCGTGCCGAGCGGGCTCAGCCTCCAGGCGAGGTCGCGCAGCGGCCTGATCCTGAGCGGGTTCTTCCGCAGGTGCTCCAGGACGAACAGTTCGCCCAGGATGTCGGGCTCCAGGGGCGGCAGGGCGTCGGCGACGGGGCGGCCGGCCATCCGGGCGAGGCGGCCCGCGTCGAGGCTCCCCGCGTCGGGCAGCAAGGGGCTGTTCGCGGCCAGCGCCGCCTCCAGGTCGAGGCCGCGGGTCATGGTGGCGAGGACGTAGAGGTTCGTCTCCTTGTCGCTCGGGTCCGGGGGCCAGTGCCGCTGGCGCTCCTTGGCGAGGACGTAACCCACGAGCTGTTCCCGGTCCCAGCCGCGCGCGTCGCGGCCGTCGGCGAGCGCGTCGCCGAGGAAGGCGGCGAACAGGGGGCGCATCGCCGGGTCGATGGCGCGCAGCAGGTCCAGCGTCGCCTCCCTCGGCGGCGGGTCGCGGCGCCGCTGCCGGAAGAAGAACTTGATGATCGGCCAGGGGTCGGCGAGCGGCTCGAGGGCAAGGGCGTCGTCCGCGAAGCGGACGGCGCGGAGGTCGCCGCCCTCGCTCGACCCGCCGAGCAGGCGCTCGAACCAAGCGCCCCCGGCGTCGCGGTCGAGCAGGAGCACGCGCACGGGCACCGCGAAGTCCCCCTGCCGCCGTTGGAGCGCGCGCAGCACCCGCCGCACCCCCTCGGGGTCGCCCGAGGCGTAGTCGATCACGACGAGGGCGGGCAGGTCGGGGTCCCAGGTCTCCCACTCGAAGCGGGCGTCCCGCGCCAGGAAGCCGGACTCGAACGCCCCGGCGCGGCGCAGGCAGAACTCGAGGGCGAGTCGGCTCTTGCCCATGCCGCCGGCCCCGTGGACCAAGGCCCAGCGGAAGGGCTCGCCGCCGTCCAGGAACCGGGACAGCGCCGCGATCTCGGCGTCGCGGCCCGCGAACGGGACGAACAGGCTGCGGTAGTGGAAGCGGTTCTCCTGCTCCTGCGCCCAGAGCGCGTTGCCGAGCGGCGGCGCCGGGTTGAGGCGCCTCTTCAGCCAAGCGTCCAGGCCCTCCAGCCGAGCCTTGATTTCGGCCTGCCCCGCGAGCTGGGCGTAGGCCGCCCGGAGGTCGCGCGGCAGGGTGAAGGGCAGGTCCGCCGCCCCGGGCGCCGCCCGCCGGATCAGCGCGTCGAGCGCGTCCCCGCCGGTGAGCCGGGCGTCCAGCCACGCGAGCAGCCGCCCGGCGAGCGGGGCCGCGAGCAGGAGGACGAGGACGCGCTCCTGCACCTTGGCGCCGAGGTACGACCCCGCCGCCCCGCCCGCGGCGCAGACGAGGGGGGCGAGCAGCTTGAGCGTGGCCCGAACGACCGGCGGCGGCAGGGGCAGGACGGCGCAGACCCCCTCGGCGAGGCGCCGCTGGTTGTCCACGTCCCGCAGCACCTCCCCCAGCCCCCGGTCGATCAGCCGGGCGACGATGGCCTTCGCCCCGTCGGGCGAGGGCGCCTCCGTGGACAGGGCGGCGTCGTCGGGCATGGGCGGCATTCCCTCATCGTCGACGCCAGGATCGCACCGAACGGCGGGGAGGACAAGCGGGGGAGAAGGCTGGCGACCCCGACAGGATTCGAACCTGTGACCTCGTGCTCCGGAGATACCGGGCCGAAGGTATCAGGTGTGCTCAAGCGATGCCACAAGGCATTCTTTTTCTGGCATAACGTGTCTGTCCTCGTGTAACTTGGGATCGTCAGTGCTCCCAAGGTATCGCCTGAATGCTCCCAGCCAGTTCCCAGATTGCTCCCAGGAACCGTAAGCTCGACCACCGTGCCGCGCTGGTCCTGCCCGGCCCGCCAACCGGCAAGTTCGACGTGGTGCATTGGGATATCGAGTTGCCCGGCTTCGGGCTTCGCGTCCTAGCGAGCGGAGCACGGGCTTGGGTGGTGCGCTACCGCGTCGGTAAGCGCCAGCGCGTCGTCACCCTCGGCAAGGTCGCGGAACTCGACGCGCCGGAGGCACGGCGGCAAGCGAAGGGCATCCTGTGGCGGGCAGCGTCCGGGCACGACGACCAAGCCGAACGTCAAGCCCGGCGCAGGACCGCCTCCTGCCCCCTCGCCGAGACGTTCGCCGAGGTGGCAGCGCTCTACCTGGAGCACGCGATCAAGGGCCGGCGCGATGTGACCCGCGAGATGCGCACCCGGCACCTCAACCGCGACTGGCGCCCCTTGCACCGCCGCCCGCTCGCCGAGGTCGGGCGCCGCGAGATCACCGCACGTCTTCTCGTGCTGGCGCAAGAGCATGGCCCTATCAGCGCTAACCGTGCACGTCAGACCCTTAATGCCTTCTTTGCCTGGGCAATGGGGCAGGGCATGGCCGAGGCGAACCCTGTGGCCGGCACTGTACCGCCGGGCGAGGAACGCGCCCGCGAACGCACCCTTGCCGAAGCCGAGATCCGTGCCTTGTGGCGGGCGACTGACGATCTAGGCGAGTACGCGGTGATCGTCCGCCTGCTCCTGCTCACCGGTCAACGCCGGGAAGAGGTGGCGGCGATGCGCTGGGAGGAACTCGACTTCGAACGGCGCCTATGGGTGCTGCCAGGCGGGCGGACGAAGAACGGGCGGGGGCATGAGGTACCCTTGTCAGACCAAGCCCTCGTCATCCTTCAAGTGGTGCCGCACCGTGAGGAACGTGCACTCCTCTTCGGCCGGCGTAGCGGCCCCTTCTCCGGCTGGAGCCGGGGCAAAGCGCGGCTCGACCGGCAAATGCATGAGGCGCTGGCGCCCCCGGCCGCTACGCCTTCCCCCTGGGTGTTGCACGACCTACGGCGCACGTGCGTCACCGGTATGGCCGAGCTTGGCGTGGCGCCGCACGTGATCGAGGCCGTCGTCAACCACGTCTCGGGCCACAAGGCCGGCGTGGCGGGCGTCTACAACCGGGCCACCTATGCCAAGGACAAGCGCAAGGCGCTGCAGCTTTGGGCGGATCACCTGAGCAGGATCGTGGGGGAGAGAAACACGGCAGGAGAGATCGCCTGATGGGCGGAACCGCAGCACCCCAGGACGTGCCGCCGTTCGAGCATCGTTGGTCCCAACGGTTGACGGAAGACGAGCGCGCTGGACTGACTTCGGTTCTTGGCCTGCCGCCTGACGGTAAGGTCCTCATCCTTCTCAGCGTCGTCGACGAGTTGGGGCGGGACTACTGGCGGCGGAAGAAGGATCCGCAGCACGGTTCGAGCAACGCGGCGGAAAGCCTATCAAAGTACAAACGAAGAATGCGCAATCTTGCGAACGCTGTCAGAGACGGGCGCGACAAGCCGGAGAAGGTGAGCAAGGCCCTTGAGGCGCTCGTCCATGACGGCGTCTACAGCGCAGAGGCGGTCGCCGCTTTCTCCCGGCAAGAGCAGGTCAAGCATCTGCGGGCGCTCGCCGACATGGCCTACATAGATCCTTACCGTCGCCTGGATTGCGACCTGAACAAGCTCGTGGAGAGGCTCGCGATGGTGTAAAGGGCGGATTGAACGTGT
>JAGRGG010000096.1 GCA_020445645.1 Geminicoccaceae bacterium
CCGCGCAGCGGACGCGAAGCGTAACGGCTCAGGCGTCCGCCGGGGGAACCACCCCCCACCCCCGCCTCTTTCGTCGGTAAGACGATCTTCCTTGCGGCGAAGGATTCCTCACGATGACCCCCACGGCGACCCCCATGACGACCGTTGCCAAGCCCTCGACCGGCCAGGACCTCCTGGCGCTCGTCGTGTCGCTCGTGCTCGTCCTCGTGGTGGGGACGATCGCGGCGGGGGCGAACGCGGGCAACGTCGCCGGCTGGTACCATGCGCTCGCCAAGCCCGCCTGGACCCCGCCCGACAGCTGGTTCCCCGTCGTCTGGACGGTGCTCTATGTGCTCATGGGCGTCGCCGCGTGGCTCGTCTGGCGGGACTTCGAGGTGCCGGGGCGCGCGGGTGCGCTCGCCCTCTACCTCGTCCAGCTCGCCCTCAACGCCCTTTGGTCGTTCGTCTTCTTCGACTGGCACCTGATCGGCTGGGGGCTGTTCGAGATCGCCGTCCTCTGGCTCTTCGTCCTCGCCACCACCTTCGCCTTCTGGCAGATCAACCGCCTCGCCGGGGTCCTCCTCCTTCCCTACCTCGTCTGGACCACCTACGCCGCCGCCCTCAATCTCGCCATCTGGCTCCAGAACCCGCCGGGGGCGTAAGCTCCGCCCGACGTCCAGACAAGGGAGGCGATCATGACGCCCATCAAGACGGGAATCCAAAGCACCGCCCTGCTGGCGCTCGCGTTCTGGCCGGCTTTGGCCGGGGCGCAGGACATGATGGCAGGCGTCGACCTGAAATCGCCGCAGATGACCGAGGCCAAGCTGACCCGGGACGAGGTCAAGGCGATGGTCGACGCGGGCGGCCCCGTCGACCTCAGCCGGAAGTGGCTGAACGGGCTCGACCTCAGTAGGCTCGACCTGAAGGGCGCCGACTTCAGCCACGCGCGCCTCAACGGCACCAAGCTCGCGGAGTCGGAACTCAACGGCGCCCGCTTCGACCTCGCCTGGGGGGTCGGCGCCGATTTCGGGGACGCGGAGATGGAGGGGGCGAGCCTGTTCCAGGGGCAGTTCCCGAAGGCCAGCTTCAAGGCCGCCAACCTGGAGAAGGCCCGGATCGTCGGCAATTTCGACGGCGCCGACTTCAGCGAGGCGAACCTCGAAACCGCCCGCATGGGCGTCGACATGAAGAACCAGTCGATGGGCCTGCTGCGCGCCTCCCTCCGCTCGGCGAAGCTGGACGGCGCCAACGTCACCGGCGCCGACCTTTCCAAGGCCGACCTGTCCTTCGCCAAGCTGCGCGAGGCCGAGCTTCCCGGCGCCGACCTTTCGGGGGCGAAGCTGGCGGGCGCCGACCTCACCGGCGCCAACGTCGAGGGCATGAAGGTCGAAGGCGCCGACCTCGACGGCACGGTTCTGAAAAACCTCGACGGCGGGGACAGGATCGTCGGCCTCGACGAGGCGCGGAACGTCAAGCGCGCGGTCCGGGATTAAGAACGACGCTTCGCGTCCGCCGGCGGACGCGAAGCGATCCTAACTCCCCGCCGCCGCCTGAAACCGCAGCGCGGCCAAGCATCGCTGCGCAAGTTCGAGGCGGATGCGCAACAGGACGACGAGGACGAGGTAGAGGTGGAAGACGAGGATCATGAGGAGGAGGGGGTGGAGCATCGACGGGTCGACGGCGGAGCCCCCCATCTTCAGGATCGACGAGGGCTGGTGGAGGGTGTTCCACCAGTCGACCGAGAACTTGATGACCGGCAGGTTGACGGCGCCGACGAGGGCCAGGATCGCGGCGGCGCGGGCGCCCCGCTGCGGGTCTTCGAAGGCGTCGTGGAGGGCGATGTAGCCCAGATAGAGGAAGAAGAGGATCAGGACCGAGGTGAGCCGCGCGTCCCAGACCCACCACGTCCCCCACATCGGCTTGCCCCAGATCGAGCCCGTGACGAGCGCGATCGCCGTGAACGTCGCCCCCACGGGCGCCGCGGCCCTCGCCGCGACCTCGGCGAGCGGGTGGCGCCAGACGAGGGCCGCGAAGCTCGCCACCGCCAGCAGGGCGTAGGTTTCGGTCGCCATCCAGGCGGCGGGAACGTGGATGTAGATGATCCGGTACGCCTCCCCCTGCTGGTAGTCGGCGGGCGCGTAGACGAGGCCCCAGACGAGCCCGATCGGCGCCAGCACGAGGAGCGGCCACGCGACGAACGGCATGATCCGGTCGGCGAGGTGCTGGAAGCGGAGCGGGTTGGCGAGCGCGTGCATGGGGCGGTTCCGTGGAGGGATTTGCGCGAGAGCTGGGCGCGGGGAGTGGCGGGGGCAATAAGGTTACGCGAAGCGTCGTCCTACCTCTTCGGATACTTCCACCCCATGTGCATCCCGCTGTCCACGAGGATCATCTGCCCCGTGACCGAGCGCGCGTGGAGGATGAAGCGGAAGGCGGCGACGATCTCGTCCACGTCGCTGGCGATGCCGAGCGGGGTGGCCTTGACGAGGCGCTCGAAGGCGGCGTCGTCCATGCCGGGGGCGGAGAGGACGTGGCCGGGGCCGATGCCGGCGAGGCGGACGCGGGGTGCCAGGCCGCGGGCCATGACCTCCATCGCCGCCATGAGCCCGGCCTTGGCGACGGTGTAGGTGAGGTAGGACCGGGTGGGGTTGAGGACGCGCTGGTCGAGGAGGTTGACGACGAGGCCGGAGGCTTCGTCGGGCAGGCCCCCGACGAACGCCTGCGCGAGGAGGAGCGGCGCCTTCAGGTTGACGGCGATCTGCCGCTCCATCCCGTCGGGGGTCATGGTCTCCAGGCGGTCGTTGTCGAACAGGGCGGCGCTGTTGACGAGGACGCCCAAGGGACCGAGCGCCTCCGCCGCGCGGGGCACGAGGGCGGCGGCCTCGTCCCCGTCCGCGAGGTCGGCTTGCAGGACGGCGGCACGCCGGCCCATGCCCTCGATCTCGGCCTTCAGCGCCTCGGCCTCGTCCACCGAACGGTGGCAATGCAGCGCCACGTCGAAACCGTCCTCGGCGAGCGCGGTTGCCATCGCGGCGCCGATGCGCTTGCCCCCGCCCGTGACGAGGGCGCGGCGCGGAACGCCGTTAAGGGGTTCGCTGTCCATGAGGATGTTTCCCGCTCCGGTTCGGCTTGACGCCGAACGTCCGCCCCATCACCTCGTTACATACTACAGGGTTGAATAGCTTCGGAGAAGGCCCGTGAACTATCTCCTGGGTGGTGCCCTCCTCTACGGCCTCGTCGTGAGCGGCCTCTACGTCTTCCAGGGCCGGATGATCTTCCCCCGCGGCGCCGCGCTCCGCGCGTTCTACCCCCTGCCCGACGGTAACGAGCGGCTCGTCCTGAAGACCGATGGCGGCTACGCCCTGCACGGCAACCTGGTCCGGGCGCCGGGGCGGAGCCGGGGGCTGCTCATCGGCTTCACCGGCAACGCCTGGAACGCCGACGACTGCATGTCGTTCATGGCGCACCGCTTCCGCGACGTCGACATCGTCGTCTTCCACTACCGCGGCTACGCCCCTTCGGAAGGCGTGCCGAGCGAGGCGGCGCTGTTCGAGGACGCCGTCCTCGTCTACGACCGGATGACGGCTGGGCTGAAGCCGGCGCGGGTGTTCCTCATGGGGTTCAGCCTGGGCTCCGGCGTCGCCGCCTACCTCGCGAGCCGGCGGCCGGTCGCGGGGCAGGTGCTCGTCACCCCGTTCGACTCGATCGAGGCGGTGGCGGCGAACCGCTACTTCTTCGTCCCCGTCCGCCACCTGCTCAAGCACCCGTTCCGCTCGATCGAGCACCTGCGGCAGGTGGACACGCCGACGGCGATCGTCGCCGCGAGCCACGATTCGGTGGTGCCCCGCGCCCGCACCGACGCGCTCGTCGCCGCCTTGAAGCGGCCGGTCCTCGTCGAGTCGGTGCCCGAGAGCACGCACGGCGGGATCTACGACACCGAGGTGGTCGGCGACGTGCTGCGCCGCGCCCTGGACCGGGTCGAGGCGGCGGCGATGGGGGGACCGGGCGCCACGGTCGACCGGCCGTCCGGGCGGGGGCGGGACGAAGGCGCGGCGGCGCAGCCCGCCTGACGCCGTCCCGGCGGTACCATCTGGACGACGGTTGCGGGCGCTCCATCTCGATGGGGGCAGCCCCCTTTGGTCCCGAACGGGAGCACCGTCATGCGCCTCGCCCCCCCGGCCGCCGCCGTCGCCGCGCTTCTGGCCGTCGCCGCCCCGGCGGCGGCCGACCAGAACGACCCCCGCCTCGACGCCCTGTTCGCGCGGTTGAAGACCGCCCCCTCGTTCGAGGCCACGCGGCCGATCGAGCACCGGATCTGGGAGATCTGGGGCGAAAGCGACGACGAGCAGAGCGACTTCCTGATGAAGCAGGGGCAGGTGCTCATGCAGGGGCAGGCGTTCAGGGAAGCGATCACCGACTACAGCCTGCTCATCGCCCACGCCCCCGACTTCGCCGAGGCCTGGAACAAGCGCGCCACCCTCAACTACATCATCGGCGACCTGAACGCTTCGCTCCTCGACATCGAGAAGACCCTGGAGCTGGAGCCGCGCCACTTCGGGGCGCTCTCCGGCATGGGCCTCGTCCTCATGCGCCTCGACCGCGAGGCCGACGCGCTCAAGAGCTTCGAGGCGGCGCTCGCCATCCACCCCTACCTCCCGGCGGCGAAGGCGCACGTCGAGATGCTGCGCGACAAGGTGCTGGGCGAGCCGCTGTAGGACACGCTCCGCGTCCGCCGGCGCGGGGCCTTTTTTTCTTCTTCTTTGCCTGTTGGCCGTGCTTGTCATGGGCGTTCGAGCCACGCCCGACCGACAGGCAAAGAAGAAGAAAAAAGGCCCCGCGCCGGCGGACGCGGAGCGCAGTCCGGCCCGATCCAAGGGCCGATACCCTTTGCCGTTCCCCCCCGATCCCGTCTAGAGTCCGCCCCGACATCCTTCGGGCCACCATAGAAAAGCCGCGCTTGCCCTTCCCCTTCGCCATCCGCGACGAGACCGACGCCCGGCTGCTGCTCGCCGAGGGCGACTGGCGGCTCGATCGGGCGCCCGCGCTCGACGCCGCGCTGTCGGGCTTCGTCGCCGGGCACGACGCGGCGAAAGGCGACGTGCGGCTCTGCCTCGCGGGGATCGAGGCCCTGGACACGGCCGGGGCGTGGCTCGTCCTGCGGACGCGGCGGCGGCTGGAGCGGGCCGGGATCGAGGTCGACGTCGAAGGGGTCAGACCGGAGCACCGGGCGCTGTTCGGCGCCATCGAACGGGTCTGGCCCGAGCCCCTGGCCGACGCCGGGCGGCCCCACCCCCTCCTTCGCCTCCTCGACGCCGTGGGCGGGGCGGCGCTCAAGGGGGCGGGCGGGCTGCTCGACCTGCTGGCCTTCCTGGGGTCGGTCGTCAAGACGGCCCTTCGCCTCCTCGCGCACCCCAAGCGCCTGCGCCCCGCCGCCTTCGTCCACCACCTGGAGGAGACGGGGGTCAAGGCGCTGCCGATCGTCGGGCTCCTCTCGTTCCTGATCGGCGTCGTCCTCGCCTACCAGAGTTCGAGCCAGCTGAAGCAGTTCGGCGCCGAAGTGTTCACGATCGACCTTCTCGGCATCTCGGTCTTCCGCGAACTCGGCGTGCTGCTCACCGCGATCATCGTCGCCGGGCGCTCCGGGTCCGCCTTCACCGCCCAGATCGGCGCCATGCAGGTGGGGGAGGAGGTCGACGCGATGCGGGTCATCGGGCTCGACCCCCTGGAGGTGCTGGTCCTCCCCCGCGTCCTCGCCCTCGTCGTGGCGCTCCCGCTGCTGGGCTTCTTCGCCGGCGTCATGGCGCTCACCGGGGGCGCCGTCGTCGCCACCTTGAGCCTCGGCATCCCGATGGCCCAGTTCCTCCGCCAGCTCCAGGGCGCCGTCGGGCTCGGCGTGTTCCTGGCGGGGCTCGTCAAGGCGCCGGTCTTCGCCTTTCTCATCGCGCTCGTCGGCTGCCGCAACGGGCTGAACGTCGAGGGCAGCGCCGAGTCGGTGGGGCGGCTGACGACGAGCGCCGTCGTCGTCTCGATCTTCCTCGTCATCGTCGCCGACGCCCTGTTCTCGATCCTCTTCCAGGCGTTCGGGCTGTGAGCGGGACCCTCGTCGAGGTGCGCGGCCTCGTCACCCGCTTCGGGCCGAAGACGATCCACGACGGGCTCGACCTCGACGTGCGCGAAGGCGAGGTGCTGGCGGTCATCGGCGGGTCCGGCACCGGCAAGTCGGTGCTCCTTCGCCTCATGCTGGGCCTGATGCGCCCGGCCTGGGGCAGCGTCCGGGTCTTCGGCGCCGACCCGGCCGTCGACCGTCGGGCGACGCAGGGGCGGATCGGCGTCCTCTTCCAGGACGGCGCCCTCTTCAGCTCGCTCACCGTTGCCGAGAACGTCCAGGTGCCCCTGAAGGAAGGCTTCGACCTCTCCCCCGACCTCCTCGACGAGCTTGCCGCGCTCAAGCTCGCCCTCGTCGGCCTGCCCCCGGACGCGGGCGCGAAGCTGCCGTCGGAGCTTTCGGGGGGGATGCGCAAGCGGGCCGGGCTCGCAAGGGCGCTCGCCTTGGACCCGGAACTCGTCTTCCTCGACGAGCCTACGGCCGGGCTCGACCCGATCGGGGCCTCCGCGTTCGACCGCCTCATCAGGGGCCTGCAGCAGAGCCTCGGCCTCGCCGTCGTCATGATCACCCACGACGTGGACAGCATCCTGGGCATCGCCGACCGGGTCGCCGCCATCGTCGACCGAAGGATCGTCGCCGGCACGGCGGACGAGCTGCGCCAGCACCCGCACCCCTGGCTGAAGGACTATTTCGGCGGCCCGCGCGGGCGCGACGCCGCAACCGCTCATGGGGCCGTCCACGCGCGGGGCGAGGCGCCGGCGGCGCGCGCCAGGATCTGGGGATAGGACCGCATGGAAACCCGCGCCAGCAACCTCGCCGTCGGCGTCTTCGTCCTCATCTTAAGCCTCGGCACCGCCGTGACCGCGCTCTGGCTCGCCCGCACCCGCGCCGACGCCGACCTCGCCGCCTACGAGGTCGCCTTCTCGGGCTCGGTGTCCGGCCTGCGCCAGGGTGCCGCCGTGCTCTACCGGGGCGTGCCGGTCGGGCGGGTGGGAACCATCCGGATCGACCCCGACGACGTCGGGCGCATCCTGGTCGGAGTCGAGATCGAGGCCGACACCCCGGTCAAGACCGACACGAAGGCCGAACTCGTCCTCCAGGGCGTCACCGGCCTTTCCAACGTCGAGCTTTCAGGCGGCAGCAACGCGAGCCCGCCGCTCGAGGCGACGGGGGACGAGGCCCTGCCCGTCATCGAGGCCGGGCCGAGCACGATCGAGCGGGTGTTCAACTCGACCCCGGAGCTGCTGGGGCAGGCGGCGGCGGTGCTCGCCAACCTCGGGCGGCTGACGAGCGACGCCAACATGGCGAAGGTCGAGGGGATGCTCGCCAACGTCGAGGCCGTGACCGGGGAGATCGCCGGGCGCCGGGGCGACCTCGGCAGGATGATCGAGTCCGGGGCCGGCGCCATGACCAAGGTGGAGGCGACGGCGGACTCGCTGGACGCGACGCTCGCCAGGGTCGGCGACCTCGCGGGGCAGCTCGCCCAGACGCTCAAGGGGGTGCGCGAGCAGAGCGGCAGCACGATCAAGGAGCTGGAGCAGACCTCGCTCGCCTTTCGCAACCTCGCCGGCCGCGCCGACCGCACGCTGGCCTCGCTCCAGCAGCCGATCGACGACTTCGGCCAGAGCGGGCTCTACGACTTCAGCCAGATGGTGCGCGAGACGCGCCAGCTCGTCGCGTCGCTCAACCGCATCTCGACCGAGATCGAGCGCGACCCGGCAGGCTTCCTGCTCGGCGGCAGCCAAAGGGGGTTCAAGCCGTGACCGTCCTGCCCCGACGCCCGTTCCTCGCCCTCCTGGGTACCGCCCCGCTCGCCGCCGGCTGCGCCGCGACCGGCCTCATCGCCCGCACCCCGCCGCGCATCTTCCGCCTCGACGCCGCCCGCGCCCTCGACGAGGGCCTGCCCAAGGTCGACGCCGTTCTCCTGATCGAGACGCCCACCGCCGTCGCCGGCCTCAACAGCGCCCGCGTCGCGCTCAAGCCCGAGCCCTCGACGCTCGACTTCTACGCCGACGCCCTTTGGGTCGACGTCGTCCCCGTCATGGTCCAGCAGCTCGTCGGCGAGACGCTGGCCTTCAGCGACAAGGTCGGAATCGTCGGCCCCGCCGACGCCACCGGGGGCCAGCGCCCCACCCACGCGCTCAACACCTACGTCCTCGACTTCCAGGCGGTCTACGACGAGGGCACGAGCAGCCCGCCCCTCGTCGACCTCCACCTCGGCCTCCGCCTCCTGGCATTCCCCCGCCGCGAGCAGGTGGCGTTGACGGAGCTGCGCGAGCGGGAGCGGGCAGGGGGCACCAGCCTCGACGAGGTCATCGCCGCCTTCGACCGCGCCGCCGACCACCTCCTCGCCGAACTGGCCTCCTGGGTGCTGAGGTCGCTCGCGGCGTGAGGGCCTGAGCCGTTACGCTTCGCGCCAGCGGACGCGAAGCGTAGTGCCTTGCACAACCTATATCGGAGCGATACATATTGACCCGGAACGGCAACCGGTCTGGACGGCATGGATACCAAGCTTCTCTGTCTTGGGGTGTTGAGCGAGGGCGAGCGCAGCGGCTACGAGATCAAGAAGCTGTTCGAGACGCGCTTTCGCCACTTCTTTGTCGCCGGCTTCGGCTCGATCTACCCGGCGCTGGCGGCGCTGGCCGGGGAGGGATACGTCACCGCCCGCGCCGTGCCGCAGGCGGGGCGCCCCGACAAGCGGGTCTACAGCGTGACCGAGGCCGGCCTCGACCACTTCCGTGAACGGCTGCTGGCGACGGCGCCCCGGCACAAGGTCCGCTCCGAGTTCTGCCTGCTCATGTACTTCGCCCACCTCCTGCCGCCCGAGCGCGCGCTCGCCCACCTCGACACGATGGTCGCCCGCTGGGAGGAGATGCTCGCGGGCGACCTCGGCCTCTCCGCCGCCGACGAGGCGGCGCTCACCCCCGGCCAGCTTTTCGACCTCGGCTTCGGCCGGGCCGTCGTCGGGGCGGCGCGCGCCTACTGCCTCGAGCGGCGCGCCCCGCTCGCCGCCGCGCTGCTCGACCGGCCCCGCGCCGCCGAATAGGAAGCTCGACCCATGCGCCGCTCCGCCCTTCTGGCCCTCGCCATCGTGCTCCTCGTCGGCGCGTGGCTGGCCTCCCCCCTCGTGCCGGGCCTCGCCGCGACCGACCCCGCCGCCGAAGATGGCAAGGCGCCCGCGGAAGCGAAGGCGCCGCCGCCCACGAAGGTGCGGGTCGCCCGCTTCGAGGCGGCACCCGTCGAACGCGAGATCGCCCTGTCGGGGCGCACCGCCCCCCTGCGCACGGTCGAGGTCGTCGCCGAGACGGCGGGCCGGATCGTGGAGCTGCCGGCCAGGAAGGGCGGCCCCGTCAAGGCGGGAGACGTGCTGGCGAGGCTCGACCCCCGCGACAAGGCGGCCCGGCTGAAGGAGGCCGAGGCCGCCCTGAAGCAGCGGCGGCTGGAGGAGACGGCGGCCCGGCGGCTCGGCGCCAAGGGCTTCCAGGCGGAGACCCAGGTGGCGGCGGCGCTGGCGGCCTTGGAGCAGGCGAACGCCCTCGTCGAGACCGCGCGGCTCGACCTCGACGACGCGACGGTGAAGGCCCCGATCGACGGCTGGCTCGACCGCCTGCCGGTCGAGGCCGGCGGCTACCTGCGGGAGGGCGACGCCGTCGCCGGCATCGTCCAGCTCGAGCCCTTGAAGGTCGTGGCCGACCTGCCCGAAGCGCACGCCCTTGCCGTCCGCCCGGGGCAGACGGCCGACGTGCGCCTGCCGGACGGCAGGGCGCGCGCCGCCACCGTCGCCTATCTCGGCAAGGAGGCGGACGACGCCACCCGCACGTTTCGGGTCGAGCTCGCGCTGCCCAACCCCGGCGGCCGGGTGCCGGCGGGCGTCAGCGCCGCCGTCCAGGTCCACCTGGACGAGGTGGTGGCGCAAAAGGTGCCGACGGCGCTCCTCGCCCTCGACGACGCGGGCCGGATCGGGGTCGACGCGGTGGACGAGGGGAACAGGGTCGCCTTCCTGCCGGTCGAGATCGTCAAGAGCGGGCCTCGGAGCGTCTGGGTGACGGGCCTGCCGGGCGACGTGCGCCTCGTCACGGTGGGGCAGGGCTTCGTCGCCCCGGGGCAGACGGTCGAGCCGGTCATGGAGGCGGCGGACGGGGACGGCGGGGCCGTGTCCGAGGCCGGGCCGGTGCCGGAGGGCGGCGCTTGAACACGATCATCGCCGCCGCGTTCGAGAAGTCGCGCACGACGCTGCTCACCCTCCTCCTCCTCGTGCTCGCCGGCCTCTTCGCCTACGTCTCGATCCCCAAGGAGGCCGACCCCGACGTCCAGTTCCCGATGGTCTACGTCTCGGTGGGCTACGAGGGCATCTCGCCCGAGGACGCCGACCGCCTCCTCGCCCGGCCGATCGAGACCGAGATGCAGGGGCTGGAGGGGGTGAAGGAGATCCATTCGGTCGCCAGCGAGGGCCACGCCTCGGTGCAGATCGAGTTCGAGGCCTCCGTCGACATCGACAAGGCGATCCAGGACGTGCGCCAGAAGGTCGACATCGCCAAGGCCAAGCTGCCGTCGGGCACCGACGAGCCCACCGTCACCGAGATCAACATCGCCCTCTTCCCGGTCCTCGTCGTGACGCTCGCGGGCGACATCCCCGAGCGGCAGATGCTGAAGGTGGCGCGCAGGCTGCGCGACGACGTCGAAGCCCTGCCGCAGGTGCTGGAGGTCGACCTCGCCGGCGACCGCGAGGAGGTCCTGGAGGTCGTCATCGACCCCTTGAAGATCGAGACCTACGGGCTCCGCCTGGAAGACGTGCTCGCCATCGTCGACCGCAACAACCGCCTCGTCGCGGCGGGCTCGCTCGAAACCGGCGAGGGCCGCTATTCGATCAAGGTGCCGGGGGTCTTCGAGGATTTCACCGACGTCTACAACCTGCCGGTCAAGGTTTCGGGCGACGCCGTCGTCCGCCTCGGCGACATCGCCGACATCCGCCGCACCTTCAAGGACCCGGTCGGCTTCGCCCGGGTCAACGGCAAGCCGGCGCTGGCGCTCGAGGTGAAAAAGCGCATCGGCGAGAACATCATCGACACGATCGCGGCCGTGCGCGGCGTCGTCGAGGCGTCCAGGGCCGACTGGCCCGCCGGGATCGAGGTCGGCTACGCCCAGGACAAGTCCGACAACATCCGCTCGATGCTGAAGGACCTGGAGAACAACGTGCTCGCGGCGATCCTCCTCGTGATGATCGTCGTCGTCGCAGCACTCGGCCTCCGCTCCGGCCTCCTCGTCGGCGTCGCCGTGCCGGGCTCGTTCCTGGCCGGCATCCTCGTCCTCTCGCTCCTCGGCTACACGGTCAACATGGTCGTCCTCTTCGGCCTCATCCTGGCGACCGGGATGCTCGTCGACGGCGCCATCGTCGTCACCGAGCTCGCCGACCGCAAGCTCGCGGAGGGCATGGGCAAGTGGGAGGCGTACAGGCTTGCCGCGACCCGGATGGGCTGGCCGATCTTCGCCTCCACGCTGACGACGCTCGCCGCCTTTTTGCCGCTGATGTTCTGGCCCGGCATCGTCGGCGAGTTCATGGTCTACCTGCCGATCACGCTCATCGCCACCCTCTCGGCGTCGCTCCTCATGGCGCTCGTCTTCGTCCCGGTCCTGGGGGGCGTGCTGCCGGGGGGCGGGAGCGGCTCCGATCCCGAGACGATGCGGACCCTTTCCGCCGCCGAGGGCGGGGATCTGCGCGACCTCAAGGGGGGTGCGGGCCTCTACGTCCGCGTCCTCGGCCCCTGCCTTCAAAGCCCGATCCTCGTCACCGCCCTGGCGTTCCTGATCGCCGTCGCCGTCTACGCCGCCTACGCCGCCTTCGGGCGCGGGGTCGAGTTCTTCCCCAAGGTCGAGCCCGACCAGGCGGTCGTCCAGGTCCACGCGCGGGGCGACCTCTCGATCAGGGCCCGCGACGGCTTCCTGCGCGAGGTCGAGGCGCGCGTGCTCGGCGTCAGGGGCGTCCGGCAGGTCTACGCCAGGAGCGCGTTGCAGTTCCGCGACCAGCGCGACACCGACGAGGACGTGGTCGGCACCCTCCAGCTCGAGCTGACCCCCTGGCAGGAGCGGCCGCCCGCGAGCGCCATCTTCGCCGAGATCGGGCGGCGCACGGCGGATCTCGCCGGGATCCGGGTCGAGACCCGCGAGCCCGAGGCCGGCCCCCCGGTCGGCAAGGCCGTGCAGCTCCAGATCACGTCCAACAGCCCGGACGCGCTGCTCGCCGTCGTCGCCGAGGCGCGCAAGCGCCTCGACTCGCTCAGCGTGCTGAAGGACGTGAGCGACACCCGCCCGCTTCCCGGCATCGAGTGGCAGGTGAAGGTGGACCGCGAGCGGGCGAGCCGGATGGGGGCGGACATCGTCACCGTCGGCGCCACGGTCCAGCTCGTCACCAACGGGGTCATGGTCGGCACCTACCGCCCGGACGACGCCGAGGACGAGGTCGACATCCGCGTGCGCTTCCCCGAGGACGCGCGCAGCCTGGACCAGATCGGCCGCCTCGTCGTCAACACGAACCGGGGTCCCGTTCCGCTTTCCAGCTTCATCGACGTGACCCCGGCGCCGAAGACGGGCGAGATCGAGCGGGTCGACGGCCGGCGCGTCTACACCGTGCTCGCCGACGTGAAGGAGGGCGTGCTCGCCGACGACGTCGTCAGGGAACTGAAAAGCTGGGTCGGGAAGGCGCCGATCCCGCCCGAGGTGCAGGTGACGTTCCGGGGCGAGGACGAGGAGCAGAAGGCGGCGAGCGCGTTCCTGGGCAAGGCGTTCGGCGTCGCCCTGTTCCTCATCGCCATCATCCTCGTCACCCAGTTCAACAGCCTCTACCAGACGCTGCTCATCCTCTCCGCCATCGTCTTCTCGACCGTGGGCGTGCTGCTCGGCCTCCTCGTCACCCACCAGCCGTTCGGCATCGTCATGAGCGGGATCGGGGTGATCGCGCTCGCCGGCATCGTCGTCAACAACAACATCGTCCTCATCGACACCTTCAACGAGCTGCGAAAGCGGGGGCTCGAGCCCTACGAGGCGGTCCTGCGCACCTGCGCGCAGAGGCTCCGGCCCGTGATGCTGACGACGGTGACGACGATCCTCGGCCTCATGCCGATGGTGACGAAGATCAACGTCGACTTCGTCGGCCGCGAGGTCACCGAAGGCGGCCCCTCGACCGACTGGTGGGCGCAGCTGGCGACGGCGGTGGCGGGCGGCCTCTTCTTCGCCACCCTCATCACCCTCGTCCTCACCCCCTGCCTCCTCCTGCTGCCGCTCCGGCTCAAGGGCCTCCACGCCCGCCTGCGCCGCCGCCGCACCCACGCCTTGCCGCGTGGGGCCGCCCCGGCGGAGTAGGGCCTTGGGAGGAAGGAACGGTATGGCGCCGCCCCGGACGTGGCTGCTGCTCGGCGACAAGGTCGGCGACAACGCCCAGGTCGCGGCCGTCGCCGAACGCCTCGGCTGGGCCTACGAGACCCGCCGCCTCGTGCCGAAGGGCCGCTTCGCCCTCGGCAAGCCGCGCTTTTCGGCGAGCCTCGCCCACCTCGACCCCGGCCGCTCCGACCTCCTGACCCCGCCCTGGCCCGACCTCGTCCTGACGATCGGCCGCCGCCCGTCGATGGCCGCCCTCTGGCTGAAGGCGCGCTCGCCCCGCACCCGGCTCGTCCTCGTCGGCCGCCCCAAGCGCTGGCCGGAGCGCTTCGACCTCATCGTCGCGTCGCCGCAGTTCCGGGTGCCCGCGGCCCCGAACGTCGTGCGCCTCCGCCTGCCCATGATGCGCGCCGATCCCGCGCGGATCGCCGCCGAGGCGGACTTGTGGCGGGACGAGATGGCGGCCCTCCCCCGCCCGCTCACGGCCGTCATGGTCGGCGGGGCGACCCGGCCCTACCGCTTCGACGCCGCGTTCGCCGACCGCCTGATCGAGGCGCTGGCCCGCCTTCGGGCGAAGGACGGCGGCACCCTCTTCCTCTCGACGAGCCGCCGCACGCCGGAACCCGTCGCCCGCCGCCTCGCCGAGCGCCTGCCCGAGGGCGCCCGGCTGTTCCTCTGGGGGCGGGACGCGCGCAACCCCTACCTCCCCCTCCTCGGCCTCGCCGACCGCTTCGTCGTCACCGCCGACAGCGTCTCGATGCAAATGGAGGCGGCGGCGCTCGGCCGGCCGCTCGCCATCGTGCGGCTGCCGGTGCGGCCGCTCTCCGGCACGCGCCTGTTGAACGCGACCGCGAAGCGATTATACCACGCCCGCGGCCCCATCCGGCGGTTGATCGACCCCGCTTTCGCGGGCGGGTATTTCGGCTACGTCCGCGACTTGGCGGCCCTGCACGAGGAGCTGATCGCCGATGGACGCGCGGCTTGGCTAGGCGACCCCTTCCCCGCCCCCGGCCCGCCCTTGCCCGACGAGGCGGCGGCGGTGGCGGCGCGGGTCCGCGCCCTGGTCGGCCGGGAAGACCCCTGGGAAGATCATCGCGAAGACCATTGCGAAGACCGGGAACCAACGCCTTGAGCCTCCCCCACGTCGCCATCCTGCTTGCCGACCTCAACGCCGGCGGGGTGCAGCACATGGCGCGGCACCTCGCGGCCGGGCTGGGGGCGAGGGGTGCCCGCGTCACTTTCCTCGTCTGCGAGCCCGGCGGGCGGCTGGAGGAGGACCTGCCGCAGGGTGCCACCCTGCGCCATCTGCCCTCGGCGGGGCTGGCGGGGCGCCTCGCCGCGTTCCGGGCGGCGCCTTCGCTCTGGCGGGCCATGCTGCACCCCTTCCTGCTCTCCCCCCGCCGCTCGCGCACCGTGCCCCGCCTGCCGGCGCTCGCCGGCTTCCTGCGGTCGGAGCGCCCGGACGCCCTGTTCACGGCGACCCCGTTCCTCAACGTCGAGGCCCTCCTCGCCAACCGCCTCGCCGGCGGGGCCACCCGCGTCGTCCTGAGCGAGCGCACCCACTTCTCCAGCGGCAAGGCGAAGAAGCGCTGGCGCCTTCGCCGCCTCGCCCCGCTCATGGGCGCCGTCTACCCCTGGGCGCACGCCGTCGTCGCCGTCTCGAAGGGCGTGGCCGACGACGTGGCGCGGAGCACCGGCCTCGACCGGGACAGGCTCACCGTCCTCCACAACCCGGTCCTGCTGCCCGGCTTCACCGAGCGCGCCGCCGAGCGCGCCGACCACCCCTGGTTCGCCAAAGGCGGGCCGCCCGTCGTGCTGGCCATCGGTCGCCCGACGCGGCAGAAGGACTTCGACACCCTCGTGCGCGCCTTCGCCATGCTCCGGGCACGGCGGCCGGCCCGGCTCGTCGTCATCGGCGAATCGGCGACCTCCGGCGGCGGCGGCGGCGGCGCGGCGGCCCTCCTGACGCTCGCGGGACGGCTCGGGGTCGCGGGCGACGTGGCGCTCCTCGGCTACAAGGCGAACCCCCTGCCCTACCTCCGCCGCGCCGCCCTCTTCGCGCTCTCCTCGCGCTACGAGGGGTTCGGCAACGTCCTGGTCGAGGCGCTCGCCTGCGGCACGCCGATCGTCAGCACCGACTGCCCGAGCGGACCCGCCGAGATCCTGGAGGGCGGCCGCTACGGCCGGCTCGTGCCCGTCGGCGACGCCGGGGCGCTCGCGGCGGCGATGGCCCTGACCCTGGACGCCCCCCCCGACCCCGCGACGCTGCGGGAACGCGCCGCCCATTTCGGCTACGAGCGCTCGATGGCGGGCTACGCCCGCCTCCTCCTTCCCGACGAGGCCGGCCTCGATGCCGCCTGACCCGACCGCCGCCCGACGAGGACACCCCGTGCCGGACGCCCCCCACGTCGCCATCCTGCTCCCCGACCTCAACGCGGGGGGCGTCCAGCACGCCTGCCTGCGGATCGGCGACGCGCTGGCGCGGCAGGGGGTCCGGATCACCCTCCTCGTCTGCGCGCGGGGCGGCAGGCTCGAGGGCGCCGTGCCGGCGGGGGTGGCGCTTCGCCACCTGGAGCCCCGCCCCTTCGGACGCTTCGAAGCCCTTCGCGCCGCCCCCGGCCTCGCCCGCCTCATGCTGCGGCCGCTCTTCCTTTCGCCGCAGCGCTCGGCGACGGCGCCCTGCCTGCCGAGCCTCGTCGCCTTCCTGCGGGAAGCCCGGCCGACGACCCTCCTGGCGCTCTCGCCGTCCATCAACGTCGAGGCCCTCCTCGCCCGCCGCCGCCTCGACGCCCCGCTTCGCCTCGTCATCAGCGAGCGCACGCACTTCTCGACCGGCAAGGCGAAGAAGCGCTGGCGGGCGCGGCATCTGGCCCCCCTCATGCGCGCCCTCTACCCCGAGGCCGACGCCGTCGTCGCCGTCTCCGAAGGCGTCGCCGACGACATCGCCCGCCACGCCGGCCTGGATCGCGCCTCGATCGAGGTGCTGCACAACCCGACCCTCATGCCGGACCTCCCCGAGCGCGCCGCCGAGCCCCTGGACCACCCCTGGTTCGCCGCGGGCGAGCCCCCCGTCGTGCTCGCCATCGGCCGCCCGGCGCCGCAGAAGGACTTCGACACCCTCGTGCGCGCCTTCACTCGCCTTCGCGCCGAACGCCCGGCCCGGCTCGTCATCTTAGGCGAATCCGCGACCTCGGCGGGACCCAACGGCCGGGCCGGGCGCCTCCTGGCGCTCGCGGGCGAACGGGGGGTCGCGGACGACCTCGCCATGCTCGGCTACGTGCCGAACCCCCTGCCCTACATCAAGCGGGCCGCCGTGCTCGCCCTCTCCTCGCGCTTCGAGGGTTTCCCGAACGTGCTCATGGAGGCGCTCGCCTGCGGCACCTCGATCGTCAGCACCGACTGCCCGAGCGGACCCGCCGAGATCCTTGACGGGGGCCGCTACGGCCGACTCGTGCCCGTGGGCGACGACGCGGCGATGGCCGGGGCGCTGGCCCTCACCCTGGAGCGCCCCTTCGACCCGGCGCTCCTGCGCGCCCGCGCCGGGCGCTACGGCTACGCCGCCTCCGTCAGGGGCTACCGCCGCGTCCTGCTCGGCACGGGGGACGGCGTCGCGGCCCTGCCCTCCCCCCTGCCCAGCCCCCTGTCCTGCCGGGGCGCCGCCTGAGGCGCGCGTTGCCCGGCCCCGGCGGCGCTGGTATACCGGGCCGTCTTCCCCTTCGCGGATCATTCCCCATGTCGCACGTCCTATGGAGCAGGCTCGTCCGCGAGGCCGTGGCGCGCGGCGCCTTCTTCGTGCCCGCGCCCCGCCGGCTGCGCCTGGAGCGCTATCTCAGGGGCAAGGAGGAGGCGGAGAAGCTGCGCCGCGCCGACGCCGCCGTGGTCTCGTTCGGCAAGAGCGGGCGCACGTGGCTGCGCGTCCTCCTCTCCCGCTTCTACCAGCAGCGCTTCGCCCTCCCCGACGGCAGCCTGTTCGGCTTCGACAACCTGCACAGGAAGAACGGCGCGGTTCCCCGCCTCCTCTTCACCCACGACAACTACCTGAAGGACTACACGGGGCACGGGGAAACGAAGGACGACTACCTCGGCACGAAGGTCGTCCTCCTCGTCCGCGACCCGCGCGACACCGCCGTCTCGCAGTTCTTCCAGTGGAAGTTCCGGATGCGCCCCGCGAAGAAGGCGCTGAACGACTACCCGGCGCACGGCGCCGACATGCCCATCAATGACTTCCTCTTCGACGAGGGCGGCGGGCTGCCCAAGGTGATCGGCTTCCTCAACGGCTGGGCGGGGGAGCGCGAGCGCTTCGCCGACCTCCTCGTCGTCCGCTACGAGGATCTGCGCCGCGACACGGGCGGCGAGCTCGCCCGCGTGCTGCGCTTCCTCGGGATCGACCCCACCCCCACCGAGGTCGAGGACTGCGTCCGCTACGCCAGCGTCGAGAACATGCGCACCCTCGAGACGAAGCGGGTGTTCTGGCTCGCCGGTACCCGGATGCGGGCGAAGGACGAGGGAAACCCCGACTCGTTCAAGGTCCGCCGCGCCAAGGTCGGCGGCTGGCGCGACTATTTGAGCGAGGACGAGGCCGCCCGCGTCGAGGCGCTGATCGCGGCCACCCTGCTTCCCGGCTTCGGCTACCGCCCCGACGAGGCGCCCCCCGCGAGAGCCAGCGCCTGACGGTCTTTTCACGAAGGAAACGGCCCATGCAGCCAACGGTCTTCATCCACACGAACCACAAGCAGTACATCGGCGCCCTGGTCTCGGCGCACTCGATGCGCCGCAACTCCGCCCACGCCGGGAAATTCGACGTGCGGCTCATCGAACTCAAGGACCACATGGACGTCTTCGGCAAGTACGAGGGCCGGGACTACCTGCGCGACGGCACGTCCAGGACGTGGCTCAACGACGACCTGCAATCGTTCACGCCGCTCCGCTTCATGCCGCCCGAGCTCATGGGCTACGAGGGCCGCGCCGTCGTCGTCGACCCCGACGTGTTCGCGGTCCGGGACGTGCACGACCTTCTGTCGATGGACATGGACGGCAAGTCGATCCTGTGCTGTCAGCGCGGCACGGCCCCCCGCGTCCATAACGCCTCGTCGGTCATGCTGCTCGACTGCGCGAAGCTGCGGCACTGGAAGGTGGCCGAGGACTTCGACAAGCTGTTCCGCCGCGAGCGCGAGTACAAGACCTGGATGAACCTCGGCTACGAGGACCAGGGCACGATCGGCGCCCTCGACCCCGGCTGGAACGACTTCGACCGGCTCTCCGACCGGACGAGGATGATCCATAACACGCGGCGCAAGACCCAGCCCTGGAAGTCCGGCCTGCCCGTCGACTTCGTGCCCGCCGAGAACAACCCCTACTCGCCCATTTCCTGGCTCATGTACCTGCGCCGCAGGCTGTTCGGCCCCTACGGCCTCCTCGGCAGCTACAAGGCCCACCCCGACAAGCGCCAGGAACAGTTCTTCTTCGGCCTCCTCAAGGAGTGCGTCGAGGAGGGCGTCGTCACCGAGGCCGAGATCAGGGAGCACATGCGCCAGAACCACGTCCGCCACGACGCCTTCGAGGTCATGGCGAGCGTGCCCCCTCTGCCGAAGGCGGCGTAAGTAGGCTTACGCTTCGCGTCCGCCGGCGCGGGGCGTCGCTCCTCCGAAACCCGCCCTGGCGCCGGCGCCCCGACCTTGGCATAGTCGGGCGGAAATGGCGGGGAGGGACCAATGAGCGCGTTCGAGAGCCTCGTCGCCGACCTGGACGGCATCCCGATCGAGACGAAGCCGGAGCGGGTGCGGCGGCGGTCGCGCGTCCAGAGCCCCTTCAGCCCGATCCTGCGCCGCCGCCTCGAGGGGCTCGGCGCCGATCTCTGGGCGGCGCCGCGCGACGAGGAGGAGACCGTCGCCGTCCTGAGCGCCGCCGCCCGCCACGGCGTGCCCGTCACCCTGCGCGGCGGCGGCACCTCGCTCGGCGGCCAAGCGACGCCGCTTTCGGGCGGGATCGTCCTCGACCTCGGCGCGATGGGGCAGATCCAGGAGATCCGGCAGGGCCGGGTCCGGGCGCAGGCCGGGGCGCGCTTCGCCGAGATCGACGACGCGGCGCGCTCGCACAGCCGGCAGGAACTGCGCCTCTACCCGACGACCTGCGAGACCGCGACGATCGGCGGCTTCGTCGGCTCCGGCATCGGCGGCGTCGGCTCGGTCACGTGGGGGCTGATGGACGCGCCCGGCAACATCCTCTCCGCCCGCGTCCTCACCCTGGAGCGCGACCCCCGCCGCCTGGAGCTGACCGGCGCCGAATTGGACCGGATCGCCGGCGCCTGGGGGACGACGGGGGTGATCGCCGAACTCGAGCTGCCGCTCACCGCCGCCTACCGCTGGGCCGAGATGGTCGTCGCCTTCGACGACCGGAATGCCGCGCTCGCCTTCGCCGAGACCCTCGCCCGCGAGAGCGGCCTGCTCAAGAAGCTCGTCACCTGCCTCGCCGCCCCGCTCGCCGCCTACGCCCTGCCGGAGCGGCTGGCGGGCGAGCGCGACCACGCGGTCCTCGTCCAGGCCGCCGACATCAGCCTCGTCGCCACCCGCGAGCTGGTCGCGAGATCCGGGGGCCGCATCCTCCTCGACCGCTTCCAGGACGTGCGCGGCGGCGCGCCCCCCCTCTTCACCTGCGCGTGGCACCACGTCACCGAGCGCGCGCTCAAGGCCGACCCCGGCCTCTGCCACCTCCAGGCGCTGGTCCCCCCGCCCTTCGGCGGGCGCGTCGCGGCCCTCGCCGAAACCCTCGGCGACGAGGCCCTCCTCCATCTGGAGCTCGTCCGCCTCCAGGGCAGCGTCGGCGCCGTGGCGTTGCCCCTGCTCCGCACGGGCGAGGCGGGCCTCGCCGACGCCGCCCGCCGGATCGAGGCCGCCGGCTGCCGCCTCCTCGACCCGCACCGCCTCGACCTGGGCGGGGGCGACCCCCGCCAGGAGGGCCGCGTCCGCTTCGCCGCCGGCGCCGATCCTTTCGGCCTCCTCAACCCCGGCAAGCTCAAGGGCAGCCCCTTCTTGACAGCGAGGGCGCAGCCCCTATCTTCCGCCGGTCTGTAACCCGCCCCATTTCGAGGACGACCCATGGCCAAGCCGTCGACCGTGCTGATCAAGCTCGTGAGTTCGGCCGGGACCGGCTTCTTCTACACGACGAAGAAGAACACCCGCACCACGACCGAGAAGCTCTCCTTGAAGAAGTACGACCCGAAGCTGCGCAAGCACGTCGAGTTCAAGGAAGCGAAGATCAAGTAGCCTCGCCCCTCCGACTATTGCAGGCCCGCCACCGTGGCGGGCTTTTCGCGTCCGGGGGGTACGCTTTCCGCTCGCGCGCGGCGCGATTTCCTCCTATCCTCGCGTGCATCCCTCGCCCGTTCCGCCCCTTCGCCGTGGGGCGGCGCCGGCCCGCGCTGGAGGATGATCCGTCGTGCGTCTGCCGTCGTTCAAGCCGCTCCGCCTCGCCCTTCCCCTCGCCGTCGCGCTCGGTCTCGCCGCCGCCGACGCCCGGGCCGGCATCGAGGAGAACGTCCTCCAGCCGACGCCGCTCGTCCTGAAGGACGGGCGCATCGCCTACGTCGTCGTCCACACGATCCCCTTCGAGGCCGGCACGGCGCAGGTCTCGCCGGAGAACATGCAGATCCTGGAGCGGGTGCTGCGGCCGATCGCCACCGACTGCTTCCTCACGGCGCAGGCGATCGGCCACGTCCGTCCCGGCAAGGGCGGCGACGGCGACACGCTGGAGGCGCACCGCCTCGCCCGCGCCCGCGCCGACGAGGTGCAAAAGCTCCTGGTCGGGCTCGGCCTGCCCGCGTCCGCCATCGCCAGCGTCTGGGACTGGCAGTTCCTCGTCCGCGAGTCGCGCGTGACCCTTTGGATCTTCCGGCTCAACCAGGGCGAAGACTGCAAGGGCACGCCGATCGGGGGTGCCGCCCGCGTGGCGTCGGCCGAGACGGAAACCGGCCCCGCCCCCCAGACCCGATCCCAGCCCCAGAGCCAAGCCGCCGTCGAGGCGTTGCAGGCGAAGCCCCCGGCCAGCATCGCCGCCCCCGCCGTGTCGGCGGTGCCGCTGCCCCCGGCCCCCGACCCCGCGCCGACGAACGCCGGTTCGCAGGTGGGCCGGGCGGCCGAAACCTTCGCCAAGCTCGACGCCGGGGGCGACGCCCCGGCGGGCGAACCCGCGCCCGCGACCGAGCCGAAGGCCGCCCCCGCGCCGACCCCGGCCCCCGTCGCGGCGGCCACGACCGCCCGGCTCGAAGCGCCGGAGGAACCCCCTGCCCCGGCACCCGTCCCGGCGGCGACCGAGGCCCCGGCGACCGCCGCCCTCGGCAACGCCCCCGACGGGACCCCCGATGAAGCCGAAGGGGGGACCGAGATCGTCTTTCCCGTCAACAGCAGCTACCTGCCGGGCGACGCCGCCACGACGATGCGGGCGTTCCTCGAGGGCCTCGGCCAGGGCGGCAGCCACACCGTCGAGGTCGCCGCCGCCGTCGGCACGGGCGACGTGTCGAACGCCTCGGCCGCCCAGGCGAGGCGCTACAACCGCTGGATGGCCGAGCGCCGGATCGAGCGCGTCACCGAGTGGCTGCGCAAGAACGCCAAGGGCCGCACGCTCGACATCAAGGAGCGGTTCGTCGAGAACGATCCGTCGCGCCGGGTGACGATCCAGGCGGCGCCCGGCGCCTAGGCCCCGCTGAAAGGACGGCCGGATGGGAATCGCGCTCGGCATCGACCTCGGCGGCACCAAGATCGAGGTCGTGGCGCTCGGCGACGATGGCAGGGAGCTTCTCCGCCGCCGCCGCCCAACGCCGCGCGCCGACTACGACGGCACGATCGAGGCCATCGCCTCCCTCGTCGGGGCGGCGGAGGCCGAGCTGGGCGCGCGGGGCACCGTGGGCGTCGGCCATCCGGGCGCCGTCTCGCCGGCGACCGGGCTCATCAAGAACGCGAACTCGACGTGGCTCAACGGCCGCCCCTTCGATCGGGACCTCGCGGCCCGGCTCGACCGCCCGGTCGCCTTCGCCAACGACGCCAACTGCCTCGCCCTCTCCGAGGCCACCGACGGGGCCGGGGCCGGGGCCGAGACGGTGTTCGCCGTCATCATCGGCACGGGCACGGGCGGCGGGGTCTGCGTCCGCGGCCAAGTCCTCGCCGGCGCCAACGCCATCGCCGGCGAATGGGGCCACAACCCCCTGCCCTGGGCCGAGCCCAACGAGCGGCCCGGCCCCCTTTGCTACTGCGGCCGGCACGGCTGCCTCGAGACGTGGCTCTCGGGGCCGGGCCTCGCCGCCGACCACGCCAGGGCGGCGGGCGAGCCCCTGGAGGGCACCGAGATCGTCGCCCGCGCCCTGAACGGCGATCCCGCCGCCGAGGCCAGCCTCGCCCGCTACGAGGGCCGCCTCGCCCGCGGCCTCGCCCACGTCGTCAACCTCCTCGACCCCGACGTGATCGTGCTGGGCGGCGGCCTCTCCAGGATCGACCGGCTCTACGACCGGGTGCCGCCGCTCCTCGAACGCCACGCCTTTTCCGACCGCCTCCGCACCCGCCTCCTCCCGCCCCGCCACGGCGACAGCTCCGGCGTGCGCGGCGCCGCGTGGCTCGGGCGGGCCACAGGCTGACGACGCTTCGCGTCCGGCGGCGCGGGGCGTCGTCAGGCGTCCCTCGCCTCCAACGCGCGCTCGTAGGCCCGCGTCTCGTCCCAGAACACGGCCTCGATCTTGTGCCCGTCCGGGTCGCGGACGAAGCAGCCGTAATAGGGCTCGCCGTAGTCCGGGCGAGGCCCCGGCGCCCCCTCGTCCTGCGCGCCGGCCTTCAGCGCCGCCCTGTGGAAGGCGTCGACCGCGTCCCGCGAGGGGGCGACGAACCCCACGTGCGAGCCGTTGCCGACCGTTGCCGGCCCGCCGTCGATCGGCGCCTGCACCCAGAGTTCGGGGTAGCCGCGCCCGTAGGCCTTGGCGCCCTCGTGGCGCACGAAGACCCCGATCCCGAGCGTGGGCAGCACGGCGTCGTAGAACGCCTCGGCGCGGGCGAAGTCGTTCGTGCCGAGCGAGACGTGGCTGACGACGCTCTGCGGCGCGTCCGTTCCCATCGACGCATCCTCCCCTCCTATGGTCCCACGGCACCCGCCTAGCACGGCCGCCGGCGCGAGTCACAAGGACGCGCTCCGCCTGGACGCCGCAGGGCGGGCAAGGTATGATGATCGTCCTTGCCACTCGTGCCGCTGCGGGGGCGAAGGGAAGGTTTCATGAGAGAAAAAACGACGAAACGAACCCGAGGGTGCGTTCGCGGAACGAACGTCTGGACGCAAGGCCGGCGACGAAACGAACCCGAGCCCGCCCGGTCTGCGGCCGACCTTCTGGGAAAGTAAGCCAAACCGTGCCGGGTTGACGGCACGGTGCCCCTAGCCGCAGTTCGCCGCCTTCTCGAACGGCTCGACCTTCTCGAGGGTGCCCTTGAGGGTGAAGTCGCCGTAGTTGAGCTTCAAATTGGAGAGGACGCCGCGATCGGTCATGTCGAAGGAGATCTCGAAGCTGGGCAGGTCGTCCCCGCCGTCGGCGGCGTAGTAGGCGAGGCTCACGGGCCACGTCGTGGCGCCGTAGGCGGGCTCGGTCCCGGCGGCCGCTTCCGAGCGGCCGATGACCGCCGTGATCGTGTTGAGCGCGTCCGGACCCGTGCCGTCGAACACCTTGCTGCTGAAGACGAACGCCCCGGCCCGCGCGTGCTCGATGAGCCGGCGCATGTGCTCGTTCGGAAAGATCGTGTCGGCCGGCAGCGCCACCGTCAGCCTGTCGGGCTTGCTGAACACGGCCTCGCCCGCTCCGTTCCCGCCGGAGCCCTCTTCCTCCCCGCCGAGGGAAGCCTGCCCCTGGTAGGTGGTGCCCTCCTTGCCGTCGTCGAAGCTGCGGGTGAGAAAGCGCATCGCCCGGCGGTCGTCCGCCTCCCAGCCCGAGAAGCGCACGTCGTAGGACACCTGCCCGCCCTCGTCGAGGTCGGCGACGAAGGCAAGCTGCTGCCGGCTGATCCAGCCCTCGCAACTGTCGCGCAGCTCCATCACGATGCCGCCCCGCACGTCGGACAGCCTGCTCCGCCCCTCGCCGTCCTGCAGGGTAAGACGGTAGGCGGCGCGGTGCGGCAGGAGGTCGACCCCGGCGAACGCCCCGCCGGGGGCGAAGGCGGCCAGCGCCGCGAGCGCCGCGAGGGCGAGGGTCTTCATGCGCGTTTTCCTTTGCGTTCCGGTGCGTTTCGGGCGTCGAGGCGTCCGGAGGGGACGGCACTCCCCTCGTCCCCGTCGCCCGCCCTTCCATCCCATCCCTGCCACGATGCCGCTCTCCTATCGCAGGAAGGAACGGCGGGCACAACACGGCATGGCCCGACGCGGACCGCGGGGGGGCGCCCGAGGGCGTGGGCGACGCGGCCGTTCAGGCTTCGTTAAGGGTTCTTGGGCATAGTGGCGCCCGTCCATCCGCGAAGGGGTCTGCCGTGGCGCGCTCGATGCTCGTCGATTCGCTCTGGGTGCTCGGCACCCGCTTCGTCCAGCGCGCCGCCAACCTCGTCGTGCTGTTCTTCCTCGCCCGCGCCCTCTCGCTCGCCGAGTTCGGCTATTACGGGTACGCCGTCGCCACCCTCCTCATGCTCTCGGTCGCGTTCGACGTGGGCCTTCGGCAGGTGGTGGCGCAGGAGATCGGCCGGCCGGAAGCCGACATGGCCGCCGTCGTCCGCGACACCTTCCTCCTCTGGATGGCGCTCGGCCTCGCCATGACCTGCGTCATGGCGGGCGTCATGCGGCTGGGGGCGCCGCCGGTCGAGGGAGCGGCCGCCCTGCCGGCGATCCTTGCCGCCCTTGCCGCCCTGCCGACCCTCCTCGTCCGCATGGGCCAGGGCGTCCTCCTCGGCCAGGGCCGGGTCAAGGAGCTGAACGCGAGCGAGCTTGCGGGCCGCGCCGCCCTCCTCGGCGGCACCGCCCTCCTCTGGTCCCTCGGCCGGCTCGACCTCGCGGCGGCGCTCGGCCTCCTCCTCGCCTCGTCGCTCCTCTCCGCCGTCGTCCTCGGCGCGCAGGTCTGCCCGAAGCGCCCGCCCGAGACCCCCTTCAGGGCGGCGCCGATGCTGCCCTGGCTGCGGCGCGGCCTCGCCTTCCTCACGGGCACGCTCGCCATGATCATGCTGGGCCGGGTCGGCGTCTGGGTGCTGGGCGGCGTCCTCTCCGCCGAGGAACTCGGCCTCTACGTCGGCGCGATGCGCCTCGCCGAGATGCTGGCCGAGGTGGCGACCGCCGTGGGCATCGTCATCTTCAGCCACGGCGTGCGGCAGGCGGACAGGAAGGCCGCCGTCGCCGACGCCGTCCGCACCGCCCGCGTCGTCACCGCCGTCATGGCGCTGGCGGCCTTCGTCGGCGCCGTCTGCGCGGGCCCCCTCCTCGCCCTCGTCCTCGGCCCCGCCTACGCCGCCGCCGCCCCCGCCTTCCGCGTCTGCCTGATCGGCGCCGTCGCCGCCTGCCAGGGCCTCATGCTCTACCCCTGCCTCTCGGCGCAGGGCAAACCCTGGCTCGGCGCCTTCGCCTTCGTCCCGGCGACCCTGCTCGCGGCCCTGCTCGCGTGGTGGCTGGGCGCCCGCTACGGCCTCATGGGCGCCGCCTGGGCCTTCGCCCTCGCGCAGATCGCCGCCGCCCTCGGCTTCCTCCTCCTCTACCGCCTCCGCTTCGGCCTGCCGGTCTGGACCTCCCTCCTCCCCCAGCCCGAAGACTTCGCCGGCCTCGCCCGCTTCGTGCCGCGCGCCAAGTCGGTCTAGGCCGGACGCGAAGCGTCATGCGATCCTGTTGACAGGCTCGGTCCCGTATCGTTCGCTAGGACCGGCCCGCCGACGAGAGGAAAGCGCCTTGCCCGACATCCATTTCATCTCCGGCCTGCCGCGGTCGGGCAGCACGCTGCTGGCCGGCATCCTCCGGCAGAACCCGCGCTTCCATGCCGGGATGACGGGGCCGGTGGGCACGCTGTTCGGCGCCATGCTGGCGGCGATGAGCCCGCAGGCGGAGACGGCGCTGTTCCTCGACGAGCCGATGCGCCGCGACCTTTTGCGGGGGCTGTTCGACGCCTACTACAAGGGGCACCTCGACAAGGCGCTCGTCTTCGACACCAACCGGGCCTGGACCGCGCGCCTGCCGGCGCTCAAGGCGCTCTTCCCGGACGCGAAGGTGGTCTGCTGCGTGCGCGACGTCGCCTGGGTCATGGACAGCATCGAGCGCCTCGTCAGGAAGAACGCCTTTTTGCCCTCCAGGCTGTTCGCCACCGCCGACGAGCGCGCCACCGTGTTCAGCCGGGTCGAGGCGCTGGCGCACCGCGACCGCCTCGTCGGCTACGCTTGGTCGGCCCTGAAGGAGGCCTACTACGGCGAGCACTCGTCCTCGCTCCTCATCGTCGAGTACGACATCCTCGTCCAGCGGCCGAAGGACTGCCTGCGCCTCGTCTACGAGTTCCTGGGCGAGACGCCTTTCGATCACGATTTCGACGACGTCGACTACGACGAGCCCGAGTTCGACCGGCAGCTCGCCACGCCGGGGCTGCACGCGGTCCACCGCAAGGTCGAATGGAAGCCCCGCCGCACCGTCCTTCCCCCGGACCTCTACGAGAAGTTCACGAACCTCTCCTTCTGGCGCGACCCCAAGGGCTCGGCGTCGTGGCGGATCACCGTCCAGGCGCCGGAGAAGAAGGCGTCGTAGGTACGCCCCGCGCCTACATCCCCAGCCCGAAGCGGATCACGGAGGCCACCAAGGCGACGGCGACGATGCCCGCCGCGTAGAGGAGGGCAAACCAGCCGAGCCGGTGCCAAAGGGGCGGGCGGGTCATCAGTGGTAGCCCGCGTTCGGGTCGACCTTGCCGCGGAACACCCAGTAGGCGTAGGCGGTGTAGGCGAGGATCAGCGGCACGAGGAAGGCGGCGCCGACGAGGAGGAAGGCGAGGCTCTTGTCGGGCGACGCCGCCTGCCAGATCGTGAAGTCGCCCGGCACCACGTCCGGCCAGAGGCTGATGCCCAACCCCGCGAAGGAGAGGACGAAGAGGCCGAGCGCCAGGAAGAAGGGCAGCCGCTCGGCCCCCCGGCGCACGGCCCAGACGAAGGCGAGCGAGAGCAGTGCCACCAGGACCGGTACGGGCGAGAAGTAGAGGATGTTCGGCCACGTGAACCAGCGGGCGTAGACCGCCTCCGAGATGAACGGCGTCCAGACGCTGACGATCCCGCAGCACAGGAGCGTCAGCAGGTAGAACGGGATCAGCCGCGCCTGCATCCGGGCGGCGACCGGCCCCTCGGTCTTCATGACGATGAAGGCGGCGCCCAGGGTGGCGTAGCCGACGAGAAGGGCCACGCCGCAGAACAGGCTGAAGGGGGTGAACCAGTCCCACCAGCCGCCGGCGTAGGCGCGGCCCTCGACCTTGATCCCCTGGAGGTAGGTGCCGAGCACGACCCCCTGCGCGAAGGTGGCGGCGACCGAGCCCAGGAAGAAGCCCCAGTCCCAGAACCCCCGCCAGCTTTTGGTGCGGAAACGGAACTCGAAGGCGACGCCCCGGAAGATGAGCCCGAGCAGCATGGCGAGGAGGGGGGCGTAGAAGGCCGGCATCAGGATCGCGTAGGCGAGCGGGAAGGCGGCGAGCAGCCCGCCGCCGCCGAGCACGAGCCACGTCTCGTTGCCGTCCCAGACGGGGGCGATCGCGTTCATCATCTGCGAGCGCCGGTCCTCTTCCGGCTCGAAGGGAAAGAGGAGGGCGATGCCGAGGTCGAAGCCGTCCAGGATCACGTAGGCGATGACGGCGAAGGCGATGAGCCCGGCCCAGACGAGGGGAAGGTCGAGGCTGTCCATCGTCCTACCCCGCCGGCCGCGCGTGGGCCATCGCGTCCGGGTTCTGCCCGGCGGCGGGGGTGATGCCGGCGGCGCGGACGGGCGTGTCCGCCGCCTTGCCGGGCTCGTGCGGCCGGGGCGCTTGGCCCAGCTGGCGCAGGACGTAGAAGGTGCCGGCGCCGAAGACCAGGACGTAGACGACGATGAAGGCGAGGAGCGAGCCCGCGACCCCCGGCAAGGCGATCGGCGAGACGGCGTCGTAGGTCCGCAACTCGCCGTAGACGACGTAGGGCTGGCGCCCGACCTCGGTGGTGATCCAGCCGCAGATGATGGCGACCAAACCCGCCGGTCCCATGCCGACGAGGGCGCGCTGGAACCAGGGCGTGTCGTAGAGGCGGCCCTTCCAGCGCAGCCAGAGGCTGACCATCCCGGCGAGCGCCATCAGCATCCCGATCCCGACCATGGCGCGGAAGGTCCAGAAGACGAGCGCCGTGTTCGGCCAGTCCTCGCGGGGGAAGGCCTTCAGCCCCTTGATCTCGCCGTTCCATTCGTGGGTGAGGATCAGGCTGCCGAGGTGCGGGATGCCGACGGCGTAGCGGGTCTCGCCCGCGTCCCGGTCGGGCAGGCCGAAGAGGAGGAGGGGGGCGCCCCTGTCGGTCTCGAAGTGGCCCTCCATCGCCGCGATCTTGGCCGGCTGGTGCTCGAGGGTGTTGAGCCCGTGCAGGTCGCCCATGACGATCTGGGCGGGGGCGACGATCGCCGCCATCCACATCGCCATCGACACCATCGTGCGGACGGGGGCGTCGCGCCGCCCGCGCAGGAGGTGGTAGGCGCCGGTGGCGCCGACGATGAACGCGGTCGAGAGGTAGGCCGCCAGCACCATGTGGACGAGGCGGTAGGGGAAAGACGGGTTGAAGACGATCGCCCACCAGTCCTCGGGGACGAACTGGCCGGCCTCGTTGATCGAGAAGCCGGCGGGGGTCTGCATCCAGGAATTGACCGAGAGGATCCAAAAGGCCGAGAGCGCGGTGCCGAACGCGACCATGAGCGTGGCGAAGAAGTGGAGGCCCTTGCCGACCCGGTCCTTGCCGAACAGCATGATGCCGAGGAAACCGGCCTCCAGGAAGAAGGCGGTGAGCACCTCGTAGCCCATCAGGGGGCCGACGACGGGGCCGGCGCGCTCCGAGAACACGCTCCAGTTGGTGCCGAACTGGTAGGACATGACGAGGCCCGAGACCACGCCCATGCCGAAGATCAGCGCGAACGGCTTGATCCAGTAGCGGAACAGGCGGTCGTAGGTCTCGAGCCGGGTCCACAGATGGAGCCCGCGCAGGACGGCGAGGTAGCTGGCGAGGCCGATCGTCATCGCCGGGAAGAGGATGTGGAAGGCGATGACGAAGCCGAACTGGATCCGGGCCAGCAGTACGGGGTCGAGGCCGTCGAGCATCGGACGGGCATCCTTCGGGCGTTTCGGGCGGTGGACCCTCTTCCAGGTACGGTGCCCCTCCCCCGCCGGCAACGCCGTGCGACAAGCCTTCGCAGGGTGTTGCCGGGAAAGGTTCCCGAAGCTTTCGATCTTCCCGCGAGGAGTTTGACTTGGAGCTTTCCTCTTCCGTTTGCCCTTTGCAGTAAAACGACGACGAGTGCTGAAAACTCCTTGTCGGTCCCCCCTGTCCTTGGCAGTCTTTGGGCAACGATAAGGCACGCGCCGCCGCCGGCAACGGCCGGGGCAAGGAGGACACGGTCATGGCCGAACGCATCGCGGGCATCGAGGACGGCTCGGGCGGCTTCGTCGTCACCACGGCGGACGACGTGGTCGACGCGGGCGACGGGGTGCTCTCGCTGCGGGAGGCGGTCGAGGCCGCGAACGCGCGGGCGGGGGCGGATACGATCACGTTCGCGGACGGCTTGAAGGGCGGCGAGGTCGTGCTCACCGGGGGCGCACTCGGCGTTACCGACGATCTAACCGTGGACGGCGACGCGGCCAACGGCGGGGCGGGTGGCGTGCTGCTCATGGACGCGAGCAGGGGGGAAGACACCGGCGAGGGCAGCCTGTCGGGCTTCTCGACCTTCGAGGCCGACGAGGTTCTGCTGAGGGTGGAGGACCTAACCATCGACGGCACGGGCCGGGTCACGTCCATCGGCAGCGCCATCGACGGGTACGGCGCGGTGGAGGTGGTGCGCAGCGCCGTGCAGAACTTCAAGGGCTCCTACATCGGCGGCGTCTTTTCCAGCGGCGCGCTGCTCGTCGAGGACAGCCGCATCACCGGCATCGACGCGAGCGAGTACGCCGTGGGCGCCGAATCCAGCAACGGGATGGCGACCGTCCGCAACAGCCTCGTCGACGGCATCACGGGCTACAACGCCGTCGGCATCGGAGGCGAGGGCGCGTCGATCGAGAACAGCACGATCGCCCATGTCGGCGGCGAGGGTCGATCGTTCGGCGTCGCCACCGGCGACCTGTCCATGACCAACAGCACGGTGGCGGACGTCACGGCGGTCTACGGCCGCGACGGCGTCGCCGGCGTCCTGGCGACGGGCGGCACGATCACCAACAGCACGATTACCGGCAGCGCCGTCACACGCGCGGTACCGGGACCCGACGACGCGTTCGGCGAGGCGAGCGGGGTATTGGTCGGCGACGGCGACGCACTGGTCCTGCAGAACAGCGTCGTCGTCGGCAACGAGATCGACGTTTCCGGCACCCTCGCCTCCAACGGCGGCA
>JAGRGG010000097.1 GCA_020445645.1 Geminicoccaceae bacterium
TGCCGCCGTTGGAGGCGAGGGTGCCCCCGCCCGCCGCGAGCGCGGCCTCGCCGTCGGGGGCGGCATTGGCGAGCACGAGGCTGTTCTCCAGCCGTAGTTCCGCCCCCTCGCCGAGGCCGAAGACGGCGGCGGTGAAATCACGATCCGGAGGGATATCGGAAAAGTCAAAGTCGTTGCCCGCGAGCGTGCTGTTGGTGATGGTGGCCTGAACGCCGTCGTCGAGGGTCACGGCGTTGCCGCCGTAGCTGCCGGCCCGGACGCCGGTGATCGTCGAGTTCACCATGACCAGCTCGGCATCGTCGGTGGCGAAGACCCTAATGCCGGACGCGTAGACGTCGCCGCTCACCCCGTTGATCAGGCTGTCCACGACGGTGACCTTGCCCGCGACGCCGATGGCGCTGCCGTCGTAGCTGGCGCGGGTGCCCACCTCGGAGCGCGTCACCGTCACCGTGCCACCGCCGCTGATGCCGTCGTAGGCACCGCCGATGATCGTGCTGTCGGTAACGTTGAGCGTGCCGCCCTCGATTTGGACGGCGTTGCCGGAATAGTAGCCCTCCGTCGCCTCGACCCGAACGCGCGCGAGGTCGAGGGCGGCGTACCCCCTCACCCCCGAGCCGAGGACGGTGAGGTCCTCGATCCGCAAGTCGGCCCCCGCGTAGGCGCGAAAGGTGTCTTTGCTGATGTCAGAGTCCCTGAGGGACTCGGCGAAATCGATCGTTACCCCGCCGGGACCGCCGTCCGCCGCGTCGCCGTCGATGACAAGGTCGTCCATGATGGGGACACCGCGATCGAGGCGGATCGTGGCGCCTGAAAGGCCGTCCGCGAAGGTGATCGTGTCCGTCCCCGCGTTCGCGTCCGCGGCGTCCACCGCCTCCCGCAGGGAAAGCACGCCGTCGCCCGCGTCGACCACGTCGGCCGCCGTGGTGACGACGAAGGGGTCGTTGGCCTTGGGTTCGCTCGTGTCGTGCGGTGCGGACATGGTTCGGCCCTCCTCTGCCGTTATGACAATGGCGTCACCCCTCTGCGTTGCAGCGAGAGGCATTGTCACTATAGGCTGATGAGGCGGAACATGTAAAGCCGCAAAGCCGGCGGAAAACGAATTGATATGGATCAATCCCCGCCGTGGAACGGAAGGCTTCAGGTCAAACCAGAATATTTTTGAGAGAATTCATGGTCTGCCCCAGCGAACATTCTTGGCACGGGCAGATATACCTTCACACGTCACGTTTCCGCCGCGCAAGTCTCCTGGCCAACGGGGGACATCCTGCGAGGCGGCGGGGCCGGCCTTCGACCGACGAAGGAAGAAGAGGACCGTGACCGCGCGTCAGCGCGCGCGAGGCGTCACGCCAGCAGCCCGTCGTCGAACGCGGCGGCGGGGCGCTCGATCCGCAGCACCACGTCGTTGAAGTCGTCGTCGCGCCCGGGTCGGTGTCGCTCACGTTGGCGAACCCGCCTTGGTTGCCGAAGAAGACGAAGATGTCGCCTTCGAGGCTCTCCAGGTCGCTCAGGTCCGCCCCGTCGGCGAGGAGGAACAGGCCGAGGGACTTGCCCGCCCCGACCGCGGACGTGAGCGCCGCCGTCCCGGCCTCCGCCGCGTTCGCGTCGCCGAAGAGCAAGCCCGTCTTGCCGATCGTCCCCCGTCCGGCTCGACGACGTAGTAGCCGACGGCGTTGTCCTGTTCGGCGACGCCGCCGAGCAGCGTCACCCGGAAGGGATCGCCGTTCCCAAGGAGCGCGTCCTCGGGCACGCCGTTGACGAGGGACGGATCGACCGCGACCTTCTCCGCGAGGCCGGCGATGACCGCCGGCACCTCGCTTGGCGGCGGGGGCGGGATCGTGCCCGCGCCCGCGTCGGGGGCGGCGTCGCGGGCGAAGCCGCCGCTGGTCGGCGGCGGGCGCCGTCGCGGGGTCGGCCCGCCCGATCACCGGGTTGAGGGGGTCGTCCAGGAGCGCCACGGTGGGCGTCGGCCCGCCGTTGCCCAAGGCGACCGGGACAGCGGCCTCGGCGAGGGTGCCCGTGCCGTCGTCGTAGGTGACGGTGCGGACGCCCGTGAACAGGCCCGCCGGATCGGCGCCCAGCGCGTCGCCGGCGGCGGAACCGTCCACCGCCGCCTGACCGAAGACGTTGTGCCCGTCGGACAGGACCGTGCCCCGCACGTCCGGCTCGCCCGCGTTGCCGGCGACGGTGGCGTTGGCGATCGTGCCGTCGCCCCCGCCCCGGACGAAGATGGCGTCGCCCTCGTTGGTCTCCCTGCCGTAGCCGTAACGGTAGCCGCTCTCGCCGCGCGAGCCGGTCACGGTCACGTTGGTGATGGTGAAGTCCCCGCTTCCCGCAGGGACAGGACGCCGTCGTTGGCGATCGTGTCCTCGGCCGTGGTGACGACGAGGTCGCCCTCGGGTGCCGCCGGGACGAAGGCGGCCCTCACCTCGCCCTCGTCGGTGAGCCCTGCGTCGTCGGTGACGGTGTAGTGCAGGACGGTGCCGTCCTTGAACCCCTCGCCCGGCGTCAGGAGAAGGCCGTCGTCGCTGGCATCAAGCGGCGTGCCGTTGTCGTCGATGGCGAGGGTCGTGGTGGGGTCGGCGGCGAAGCCCTGAGCGCGATGCCGTTGCCGTCGGCGTCGATATCGTTGGCGAGCACGTCGATCCGCACCGTCTCGCCCTCGTGGGCAATGGGCTTGTCGTCGACGGCGAGCAGGTCGAGCGACAAAGGGCTGTCGTCGTCCCCGGGCGCGAGGGCGGCGGTGGTGTCGAGGGCGATGGTGCCCGCGGCCGCGTCGGTGAGGTCGAGGCCGTTGCCGTCCCCCGTCGCCGTGGCGACGGCCGCGTCGGTGCCGCTCGCGATGTCGTAGGCCCGGATCGTGGTGGTGTCGTCGTCGAACGTGGCCGGGTCGCCGCCGTCGCTGCGCGTGTAGAAGACGGTCCTGCCGTCGTCGGAGAAGACGTGGCTGCCGGACACGCCCTCGCTGCCGGGAATGCGCGTGACGGGCATGATCGTCTCCCCTTTTTTATCACCGGCCGCGCATCGACGGCTCCATTGCGCCCCTGTTGATCGAAGCCTGCCACAAGCGGGGCGGGGGAAAAAGCCTTGTCGTTGAGCCTTCGCGGGAAGCGCGCAGGGTGAGGATTTCCTGCCCGACGGGACGCCCGCCTTGCGCCCCGCCGGCTGTCCCGAAACCCTAGCCCTTGCGCACGCCGAAGAGGATCTTCTTCTCCTCGTCGGACATGACCGCGTTCTCCTGGCGGTATTTCGGCCCGAGCGCGTAGGCGCGTTCGGTGGCGGGCCGCGCCTTGATCGTCGCCATCCAGCGTTGGACGTTCGGGAATTGGGCGATGTCCTGACCCTGGTTCTCATAAGGAACGATCCAGGGATAGGCCGCCATGTCGGCGATGGTGTAGGCGTCGCCGGCGATGAAGTCGCGGCCCTCCAGGCGCCGGTTCAGGACGCCGTAGAGCCGGGCGGTCTCGTTCACGTAGCGGTCGATCGCGTAGGGGATCTTCTCATCGGCGTAGTTGCGGAAGTGGTGGGTCTGCCCCGCCATCGGACCGAGCCCGCCCATCTGCCAGAACAGCCATTCGAGCGCGGTGACGCGCCCGCGGACGTCCCCCGGCAGGAACTGGCCGGTCTTTTCGGCAAGGTAGACGAGGATGGCGCCGCTCTCGAAGACGCTGATGGGATCGCCGCCGTCGGCAGGCGCGCGGTCGACGATGGCGGGCATCCGGTTGTTGGGCGCGATCTTCAGAAAGTCCGGCTCGAACTGCTGGCCCTTGCCGATGTCGACCGGGTGTATGGTGTAGTCGAGTCCCGTCTCTTCCAAAAAAAGCGTGACCTTGTGGCCGTTCGGGGTTGGCCAGTAGTGGAGGTCGATCATGGTGACTCCGTGGGTTCGGGTTGTGCGCTCGCCCGCACGGCGTGGGCGACGGCGGCCTCGCGCTCCTGCGCCGCCGTCCTCGCCTGACGGCGCTCGATGAGGTCGAGGCCGAGGAGGAGGACGATCGGCACGAGCGCCACGACGGCGAAGCTGGGGCGGTCGGGGTGGAGAATCCAGTCGCGCAGGCTCGACCCCAAAAGGGCGAAGAGCGCCGTGCCGGGGACGGCGAGCAGGACGGTGATGAGGAGAAAGCCCAAAGGCGGCACCGCGGCGAGCCCGGCGGCGAGGCTCACGGCGGCGAACGGGCCGCCCGGAACGAGCCGCAGCATGGCGAGGCCCTGGCGGGGCCGCTCTTCCATCCGCTCCCGAAAGGCGCCGATGCGCCTGCCGCCCAGGCGGTGCAGGACGGGCGGCGGCAGGCGGCGCCCGCCGAGCCAGCCGAGCCCGGCGGCGAAGGCGGCGGCAAGGAGGCCGAGCGCGAAGCCGGCCACCGTGCCGAACGCGGCGCCGGCGAGGAATACGGCGAACGCGAACGGCAGGAAGGCGAGCCCCACCAGGACGAGGAGGAGGAAGGCGACGACGCCGGCGCCGGCGTCGCCGAGCGACCCCGGCAAGAGCGCGGCGTAGGGGGCGAGCGCGCCCCGGAAGGCGGCGGCGAGGAGGACCGCGACCGCGACCGGCAGGACGGCCCGGTGCAGCCGCCCGCTAGGCCCGCTTCGGCCGAGCGGAAAAGCCAGCACCTCCAGCGCCTCGCCCGGCCCGTCCGGGTCGCCCGCCGCCGTGAGGTCGAGGAGCCCCCGGTCGGCGTCGACCACCCGGGTCGGGAGGGGCACGAGGCGGCGGCCGGTCTCGGGGTTGAGGGCGTCGACCGCGTGGGCGAGCGAGCCCAGCGTCCTCGTCACCGCCTCGACGGCCGGGGGGGCCGCGCCCAGGTGCTCGGCGAGCAGCCCGGCACGGACGGCGGCGACGGCGTGCCTTCCGGCGGCGTCCAGGGGTTCGAGGGCGACGCTGCATTCCGTGTCGAGCCCAAGCGAGCGGCGGGCGAGGTTGGCGGAGCCGATGACGAGGAGGCGGTCGTCGACGATGACGAGCTTGCTGTGGACGTGGATCGGCGTGCCGCCCTGCATCGGCGCCAGCGCCCTGAAGCGCCCGAAGCGGTCGGCGTCGCGCAGGCGGCTCAAGGCGGCGACGCGGGCCGCGTCCATGACCGCGCGCTCCAGGAAGCCCTGGCTGGCGAGCGGCCCGACGGCGACCACGTCCGGCCCCTTGGGGCGACGAAGGCCGGCGGCGACGGCGGCGACGATGGCGGGGGCGGTCAGGTACTGGCTCTCGACGTAGAGCGCGTCCCGCGCGGCCCCGATCGCCGCCAGCAGGAGGGCCTCGATCTCGCGCACGGGCAGGGGCGCCGCGGCGGTGCGGGCGAGGCCGAGCGGCACGTCCCGCCAAAGGGGCGCCACCCCGGACGGCCAGAGCCGGCCCGCGGGCGAAGGCGGCGGGGCCGGGGCCGCCCCCTCCCCCGTCTCCCGCCAGCGGCCCAGCGCGTGCGCCTCCAGCAGGCGGGCGGCGGGACCCTCGACCATCAGCATCGCGTCGTGGAAGGGGACCCCGCCGTCGTCCGGGTGGCTCTGGCTGTCATAGCGCCCGTCGGCGAGGTCGATGCCGCCGCAGAAGGCGAGCTCGCCGTCGACGACGACCACCTTCTCGTGCCGACAGGCGACGACCGGGCGCTCGCCGTCGAGGCGGAGGTGGATCCGGCCCGTCGGCCCCCTGTCGAAGCGCCGGCCGGGCCACAAGCGGCGCTCCAGCCGGTGCAGGAACAGCCAGTCCCAGACGAGGATCCGCACCTCCAGCCCAGGGGTCGCGGCGACGAGGCGGCGAAGGCGCCGGTCGAGCGGCTCGCCCGCGACCCCGATGCGCCCGTCGACGTCCCAGCCGAGCACGAAGACGCTGTGCCGCGCCCGCTCGAGGGCGACGGCGAGCGCGGCGAAGTAGCGCTCGCCGTCGACGAGCAGCGCCGCCCGGCTCGCCCGCGCCGTGCCCTGGCAGGTGCGTCCGGGCACGAGGATGGGGGTCAAGCGGAGGGCTCCTTGGGACTGTATCGCACGCTTCGCGTCCGCTGGCGCGGGGCGTGTCTTCCTACTGCAAGAGGGCGTCGGCCGGCAACGTTTCGTCCTTTCGCCGGTCGGCCAGCACCTCGTCGAACCCCGCCATCTGGAGGCGCAGCCGCTCCACGTCGAAAGGTTCCTGGATGTAGCGGTCGATCGAGCGCCTGAGAAGCCCGGCGTAGGCCCGGATCGCGGCGAAGTGGGTCTCGTTCCGAGCACAGCCGGCGAGCGAGGTGAGGTTGTCGATCATGTGGTGGAGTACGGCGGCGTTGTCCTTGGCGCACTGCCAAAGGTCGTGGAAGGCCACGTCCATGATCTGCTTGAAGTCGGGCAGGTCGAGGAGGACTCGGGGGAGGCCGGTCCCGTCGCGGCGCACCCGTTCCGGCATGTCCCGGTCCATGATCGTCGACACGGCGTCGGCGAGGTGGTCGAGGGCGGCCATCGGCGTGTAGAAGTCGTTGATGCCGGGGGAAAGCGCGCGCTCGGCGATCTCGGCGACGTTGCGAAAGGCGAGTTCGATGTCCTCGAGGTCGGTGCGCTTGTCGCCCATGATGAGGCAGGCCCGGACGCGGTCGCCCCACGCGGCTTCGAAGGTTTCCCGGCCCCAGACCCGGGCAATGGTGCCGGGTTCGATCAGGTACTTGCCCTGCCGGCAGCGCATCTCGATCAGGAGGTTGTTCTCGGCGGCAAGCTCGACGAGCCCGTCCACGTCGATGGTCTGGATGTAGCCGGAGAGGCCGGCGCGGACGTTGAAGGGGCGCCCGAGCGGTTCATCGACGGCGGGCGCCGCTGCTTCGACGCGGTCGGTCCGTTCGGGAAAGGTACGCGCGATCGCCTCCTTCAACCGGTTGCCCAGGTCCGAGATAACGTTGTCGGACTGGATCGAGCGCGCGATATGGTGGACGTAGACGATGAGGAGGACGAGGCTGGAGATCGCGGCGACGACGGCGAGCGAGAGCGAGAACAGGGGCACGCTCACGTTGTCGCCGCCCGTCACGGTGATCGAGACGAAAAGGGCGAAGCAGAACGTGCCGATGAAGGCGCCGAGCACGACCTGGTTCAGCCGGTCGCGCATGAAGCGGTCGATGATCCGAGGACCCATCTGCCCTGTCGCCACGGTGAGGACGACCAGGGTGAGCGAGAAGACGAGGCTCGCCGTCGTCATCATGGCGCCGGCCACCGTCGAGAGCACGGCGCGGGCACCGTCGGGACGAAGCTGGTAGACGAAGGAGCTCGACTGCATCCATTTACCGAGCGGGGTGTTGTCGAGGTAGATCGACAAAACGGCGATCATGACGGCGAAAAGGATGAGTAGCCCCGGCAGGAACCAGAAGCTCGCGTTGACGATGTTCCAGTAGTAGTCGAAACGGGCGCGCATATGGGCTTTCGATCCTTGTGGCCGGGACGGGAGCGGACAAGGAACGTTCGGGGAGGCCGATGGTGGCCCGCCCCATGAGGCACGCTCGATCGAGCGGGAGGTAGTGCGTTTTGGCCGAAGACGCGGCGGCGAAGAAGGCGGACGGGGGGGCGGTGCCCCTGGACCCGAACGGCCCTGGCGCCACGCCCGATCCGGCTTGGCTGAAACGCCTGCCCCGGATCGGGCGGATCGCCTACCGGGCGACCGACCGCCTCATCAATCACGATGGGCTGGAGATCTCCGGCAACATCGCGTTCACGGCCTTCACGGCCCTCTTCCCCTTCCTCATCTTCCTGGCGGCGCTCGCCGGCTTCCTCGGCAGCCTGGAGGCGGCGGAGCAGGTGATCGACCTCATGTTCCGCTTCATGCCGGACGACGTCGCGGCGACCCTCGCCCCCGCCGTGAAGGAGGTGATGGTCAAGCGCAGCGGCGGGCTGCTCACCTTCGGCATCGTCGTCACCTTATGGACGGCGTCGAACGGCATCGAGAGCCTGCGCCTCGCCCTCAGCCGCGCCTACGGCGTGCGCGAGTACCGGCCCTTATGGTTCCGGCGCCTGCAGAGTCTGCTCTTCGTCGTCATCGGCGCCTTCGTCATCTTCCTCCTTTCCTTGAGCATCCTTCTCGGGCCGATCGTCTGGCAGATCGCGGAGCACTTCGTCGGCCTCGGCGACGCCGAGCGGCTGGTCTGGGTCATCGCCCGCTACGGCTTCGCGTCCAGCCTCCTCTTTATCGGGCTCGTCGCCCTGCACCACTGGCTGCCTCACCACGACTGGCCGCTGCGCGCGGCGCTCCCCGGCATCTTCCTCACGCTTCTCTTGTGGATCATAGGCGCCAGCCTGTTCTCCTACTACCTCGGCACGATCGGCAACTACACCGTCACCTACGGCAGCCTTGGCGGCGTCGTCATCACCCTCTTCTTCTTCTACATCACGGCGACGCTGTTCATCTTCGGCGCCGAGTTCAACGCCGTGCTCCGTGAGGCGGAACTGAAGCGCCGCCTTGCGAAGATGCTCCAACAGGACGGCGACAGAAAGAAAGGCAACTAGAAGAGGCTTGGCGTCAGCGGACGCGAGGCGCTATCAGGCTAGCTCTTGCGGCCGAACAGGCCGAGCGCCACGACGAACAGCCCAACGGCGGCGACGAGGGCAAGTGCGGGCTCGGCGCGGGCCTTCTGCTCCAGGCCGCCCGTGTAGCCGCGGATGCGGTCGACCAGTTCCTGCGCCTCGGCCTTGAGGCGGTCGATCTGCGGCCGCGCTTGAGTGAAAAGGCTCTCGCCCTCGCGGCGGCCCATCGCCTGAAGCTGCTCGCGCACCACCTTGAAGTCGGCCCAGAGTCGGTCGAGTTCCGCCTTGAGGCGCCGCATGTCCTGCTCGCGCGCGTAGCCGTCCGTCATCGTCGTTCTCCCGTCAGCTTGAGGGTCTTCGTTCCGTCCGGCCGCGCCGGGCGTTCGTGGGGAATATGTGGGGTCCATGGGGCGGGCTTGAAGGGACGGGGGGGTCAGGAACCCATCACCCGCCGCTTCCGTTTCCTCTGGAGGATCCAGCAGGAAGGAAATGCGCCATGCCCGCGTCACGTACCCTCATCGCCCTCGCGGCGCTCACCCTTCTCGCCGCCTGCGGCGAGTCGACCTCCGACCGTGCCCTCAGCGGCGGCGCCATCGGCGCCGGGGTCGGGGCGGCGGGGGCCGCCGCCACCGGCCACAGCGTGCTCGGCGGTGCTGCCATCGGCGGCGCCGTCGGCGCCGGCACGGGTGCCGCAACCAGCAAGAAGTGACGTCGTCCTCGGCGACCCGGCCCGAAAATGGCCCTTGCAGGCACCCTGCCGCCTAGGCTTTCCCGCCCGGATCCTTGCCGGTCCTGGCCTCGAAGCGACTCAGGAGCAGCCGGCAAAGGAGCGCCCAGGCGGCCCCGCCCATCCAGCCGGCGAGCACGTCGGTCGGGTAGTGGACGCCGAGGTAGATCCGGCTCGTCCCGATCAGGAGGGTGAGCAGGCAGGCGATGCCTATCACGTAGACCTTCAGCCCCCGCGTCGGCTGGACGCGCGCGATCATGGTGCCGAGCGTCAGGTACACGATGGCGGACATCATGGCGTGGCCGCTGGGAAAGCTTGTCGTGTAGACGACCGTCTCGTGCGGCACCAGTTCCGGGCGCGGACGGTCGAAGCCGTGCTTCAGGCCGAACGTGAGCGCGGTGCCCCCGGCGTTGGCCAGCACCACCATGAGGGCCACCCGCCAGCGGCGGGCGAGAAGGAAGTAGCCGGCCGTGACGACGACGATGCCGAGCAGGATCCAGACCCCGCCGAGCCCCGTCACGTCGCGCGCCGTCTCCTCGATCCAGTGTGGGCCTATGGGATCGGCGAGGTCGCCGGGGGTGCGAAGGGTCAGGAGGATGCGGTCGTCGAAGGCAGTCGTGTCCCCCTCGACGACCTCGCCCGCGAGTTCCACGAAGCCCCAGACGGCGGCGCTGACCGCGAGTACGACCAGGAGCAGCGGCACCTCGACCGCGTGGCGGACCTGTGCCACAAGCCCCGCCGTCCGTGCCAACACGCCCCCGGGCAGCGCCGGGACCGTGCGGTCTTTCGTGCCGTCGCCTGGGGAAGGAGAAGCCTTCATGCGCTTGTGCCGCCCATCCTGGATCGTCCTCGCGTCGTTCATGATCCTGGCCGCAAGCGCGGCCAAGGCCGAAGCGGCGTCCGAAACCCCTCTCGACTGCCTTGCGAAGGCGGTCTACTTTGAGGCCAAGGGAGAGTCCACCGAGGCGATGCGGGCGACGGCGGCCGTCGTCGTCAACCGGACGAAGAATCCCGAGTTCCCGGACAGCGTCTGCGGCGTCGTCCACGAGGAGACGGCGAACGCCTGCCAGTTCGGCTGGTACTGCGACGGCAAGCCCGACCGGCCGACGGAGGCCGGGGAGTGGCAACGCGCGATCGAGGTCGCCAAGGCCGCGCTCGCCGGCAAGAGCCCCGACCCGACGGGGGGCGCCCTCTACTTCCACGCCGCCGTCGCCCCGACGCCCTGGACGATCGAGCGGCAGAAGACGGCGACGATCGGCCCCTTCGTCTACTACAAGGAAACCGCCGAGCACGCCGTGAAGCTTGCCAAGGAACGCGCGCGCGAGAACGTGGCCGAATAGCGCCGCCGACGAACGTTTCGCGCCCGCTGGCGCGGAGCGTGCCCCTAGGCCGCCGTCTCCATGCTGCGCTCCAGGCGGAACTGAAGCTGCCGCCCGGCGGCGTCGTTGAACTCCTGCCGCTTCAGCTCGACCTGGGCGTGCTCGCGCTTGAGCCGGGCCTCCAGGAGGCCGTGCAGCACGTCGCCCAGGTCCATGCCGTCGCGGTAGGTGAGGACGAGGCGGTCGACGGGGGTGCGCTGGCCGAGGTTGGCGAACGCATGGCGCCGGCAGAGCCAGCGTTCCATCTCGTGGCGGAGCGCGAGCAGGGTGCTCAGGAGGCGCGCCTTGCTGAGCGCGCTGTCGCGGACGAGCCGCCCGTCGAGCCAGCGGCCGAAGCGGCGCAGGATCTGGGCGCGGGTGAGGTCGGCGCCCCCGTCCGCCATCGCCGCCGCGGCGCGGTCGACCATCCGCAGGAGGACGACGACCTGCGGGCAGTCGGGCGGCGGCGGGTCCGGGTCGTCGGGCACGGCGACGCCGAGGTCGACATCCGCAAAGCCGAGGAACGTCTTCAGCACGAGGTCCTGCATGGCCAACCCTCACAACGCGATGGAGGAGATAATGTTCCAATCTTATGCAATTGCAAGTTGAATTATCGTTAACGCCCCCGGCGCCCGCCGCTTGACGGGCCACGGCACGGCGTCGCAAGTTCCACCGGCCTCCCACCCTAGCGAGCGGACACGGAAAGCCCATGTGCGGCATCGTCGGCGTCCTGGGCCAGCGCCCGGCCTCCCCCATCCTTCTCGAGGCCCTGCGGCGGCTCGAATATCGCGGCTACGACAGCGCCGGCATGGCGACCCTGAAGGCGGGCCGGATCGAGCGGCGCCGGGCCGAGGGCAGGCTCGCCAACCTCGCAAGCCGCCTGGAGGAGGCCCCGCTCGCCGGGACGATCGGCATCGGCCACACCCGCTGGGCGACGCACGGGGCGCCGAACGAGGCCAACGCCCACCCGCACACGGCGGAAGGCGTCGCCGTCGTCCACAACGGCATCATCGAGAACTTCCAGACGCTTAGGACCGAGCTGGAGGCGGCGGGGCACCATTTTGCCACCCAGACCGACACCGAGGTCGTGCCGCACCTCGTCGCCGAGGGGCTGCGGGGGGGGCTGGACCCCGAGGCGGCGGCGCTCGCCGCCGTGCGCCGGCTGGAAGGCGCGTTCGGCCTCGTCGTCCTGTTCGAGGGCGACGGCGACCTGCTCGTCGCCGCGCGCAAGGGCAGCCCGCTCGCCGTCGGCTACGGGCAGGGGGAGATGTTCGTCGGATCCGACGCGCTGGCGCTGGCCCCCCTCACCGACCGCATCCAGTACCTCGAAGAGGGCGACACCGCCTTCGTCCGCGCGGACGGCGTGCGCATCCTCGACGTCGAGGGGCAAGAAGTCGAGCGCGCCGTCGTCCAGACGGCGTTCTCGGGCGCGATGATCGGCAAGGGCAACCACCGCCACTTCATGGAAAAGGAGATCTTCGAGCAGCCCGCCGTCATCGGCGACACGCTCCGCGCCCTCGCCGACCCCGCGACCCACCGGGTCGTCGAGCCGGATCTGCCCTTTGACCTCGCCGCCGTGCCGCGCCTCGCCGCCGTCGCCTGCGGCACCGCGTCCTACGCCTGCCTCGTCGCCAAGTACTGGTTCGAGGCCCTGGCCGGCCTGCCGGTCGACTGGGACATCGGCTCCGAGTTCCGCTACCGGGAATTTCCCCTGGTCCCAGGGCAGGCGGGCCTCTTCGTCTCGCAGTCGGGCGAGACAGCGGACACGCTGGCGGCCCTTCGCCACGTCAAGGCGCAGGGCCACCCGACGCTCGCCGTCGTCAACGTGTCCGAAAGCACGCTCGCCCGCGAGGCCGGCGCCGCGCTTCGCACGCTCGCCGGCCCCGAGATCGGCGTCGCCAGCACGAAGGCGTTCACGACCCAACTGGCGACGCTCGCCTGCCTCGCCACCGCGGCGGCGCGGGCGCGGGGCCGCCTCGCGCCCGGGCGCGAGGCGGCGATCACCCAGGCGCTCGACGAGGTGCCGGCCCGCGTGACGCAGGTGCTGGAGCAGGACGGCGAGATCCGCGCCATCGCGGACGGGATCAAGGACGCCCGTGACGTTCTCTATCTGGGCCGGGGATCCCTGTTCCCGATCGCCCTCGAAGGCGCCTTGAAGCTGAAGGAGATCAGCTACATCCACGCCGAGGGCTACGCCGCGGGCGAATTGAAGCACGGCCCCATCGCCCTCATCGACCGGGACGTGCCGATCATCGTCCTCGCCCCCTCGGACGGCCTGTTCGAGAAGTCGGCGTCCAACCTCCAGGAGGTCGTCGCGCGCGGCGGCAAGGTCGTCCTCCTCTCGGACGAGAAGGGCGTCGCGGCGCTGGGATCCTACGCCTGGAAGACCGTGACCCTGCCGACGGTCGACCCCGTCGTCGCCCCGATCCTCTACAGCGTCCCGGTCCAGCTCCTGGCCTACCACACGGCCGTGCTCAAGGGCACCGACGTGGATCAGCCGCGCAACTTGGCGAAGTCGGTCACGGTCGAGTAGGGGCGCCGCCCGCCGGGTCCACCGGCCCGGCTTGGTCTTTGTCCCCCGGCGGCACGGTGCCCTCGGCCTCGCGCCGCCCGCCTCCCCGCATCGGCCGCTCCAGGAACGCCTTCAGGTCGACCGTGCCCTCGCGGCCGACGCTGCGGCCGTCGTCCGCGAGCCACGCCTCCGCCGCCCCGCGTCCCCGCTCGAACAGGCCTTCGAGGAAGCCCCACGAGGTGTCGAGCTTGCTCTCGACGCTGAGGTCGTCCAGCACCCGGTCGGCACGGATCGCGTGGACACGGATCGGCCTGTAGCGGGGCCGGACGCCCTCCTCCAGCATCCCCTCGCCGAGCAGCTTCTGCACGAAGGCGATCGCACGCAGTTCGGCGAGCAGCGAGGCGTTGAAGCTGATCTCGTTCAGCCGGTCGTTGATGTGCGCCGCCTCCATCGGCACCTCCTCGCGCTCCAAAGGGTTCAGGAGGACGAGGAGCACGTCGTGGACGGGGGTGTGGTAGAACAGTGGCCAGAGGGCGGGGTTGCCGGTGTAGCCGCCATCCCAGTACGCTTCTCCCTCGATCTCCACCGCCTGGAAGAGGAAGGGGAGGCACGCGGACGCCATGACCGCGTCCGCCGTCACCTCGCGGCAGTGGAACACCCGGCCCCGCCCCGTCCGCACGTTGGTCGCGTTGACGAACAGCCCGATCCCCTCAAAACGCCGCAGCGCAGCGAAATCGACGTGGCGCTCCAGGACCTCGCGCAGGGGGTTGAAGCCGAGCGGGTTGAAGCGGTAGGGCGAGACGAGGCGGGTGAAGGCGTCGAAGAACAGGTACGCGGGCGACGGCTCGAAGCTCCAGCCCTGCGCCGTCTCGAACGTCGGCAGGCGCATGACCGGGTTGACGAAGAGCCCGAGCAGGCTCACGTCGCGCCAAAACGCGCGCAACGCGTCCCGCGCCCCCGGCACCCCGCCCCGGCGCAGCCCGTCCGCCAGCACGACCGCGTTCATCGCCCCGGCGCTCGTCGCCGTGACCGCTGAAATCTCGAACGCCGCCGACTCCAAAAGACGGTCGAGCACGCCCCAGGCATAGGCGCCGTGCGCGCCGCCGCCTTGCAGGGCGAGGTTCAAGGGGCGGGGCTTCGCCATGCGTCTCTCCTTCGGTGGAGGGGCCACCTATAGTGCCTCGGAGCGGCGATGAAGCACGCTTCGCGTCCGCTGCGCGGGGCTTTTTTCTTTTCTTTCTTGTCCGTTGATCGGAGCTTGGCCTCGGCGCACGTGCCAAGCCGAGGACCAACTGATAGAAGGAAAAAGAAAAGGCCCCGCGCAGCGGGCGCGAAGCGCAAGGAGCGCCCATGCATCTCCCCTTCATCGCCGCCGCCGACCTCGACCGCCTCATGGACCACGCGAGCCTCATGGACGCGCTCGAAGAGGCGCACCGCCGCCCGATGCCGGGCATGGACCGCGTACTGATGGAGCGCCCGGACGGGGCAGGCGCGCCGCCCGACCGCTTCCTGATCCTGCCGGCGTGGCAGCCGGGCGACGGGCTCGGGGTCAAGCTGGTGACGGTCTTTCCCCGCAACCCGGCGGGCGACGGCGGGGGCCTGCCGGCGATCCAGGCGCTCTACCTCCTCTTCGACGATGCCACCGGGGCGCCGTCGCTCATGATCGACGGCGAGGGGCTCACCTTCTGGAAGACCTCCTGCGACTCCGGCCTCGCCGCCCGCTTCCTGGCACCGAAAGACGCGGGCACGCTCCTCATGGTGGGCGCCGGCGCGCTCGCCCCCTGGCTGGTCCGAGGGCATCTGGCGGCCCGCCCCTCGATCGGGCGGGTGCTCGTCTGGAACCGCTCGCAGGGCAAGGCGGATGCGCTTGCCGCTTCCCTCGCCGACGGGGGCGTCGCCGCCGAAACCGTCACCGACCTCGACGGGGCGGTGGCGGAGGCCGACGTGATCTCCTGCGCGACGGCCGCCGCCACACCCCTCGTCAAGGGCGACCTCCTTCGCCCGAACGCGCACCTCGACCTCGTCGGCGGCTTCGCGCCCGAGATGCGCGAAGCGGACGACGCGGCGGTGCGGCGCTGCCGGGTCTTCGTCGATTCGCGCAAGGGTGCCGTCGGCGTCTCCGGCGACATCGTCCAACCCATGCGCTCCGGCGCCCTGACCGAGGACGGCATCGCGGGCGACCTGTTCGACCTCGCGCAGGGCAGGGTAAAAGCAGAGGGGAGAACAGGCCCCACCTTCTTCAAGAACGCCGGGGGCGCGCACCTCGACCTGATGACGGCGCTCTACGTCCGCGAACGGCTATGGTCCGCCTGAAAAGGCGTCCAGCAGCCGCGAAACCGCCCCCGCCGGATCGAGCGTCCCTTGGGCGACCTCGGCCTCCAGGCCGGGGAGACGCCCGGCCACGGCGGGGTGCTCCAAAAAGCTGTCCAGAAGGCGCGCCTCCAGGAGCGACCACATCCAGCGTACCCGCTGGCGCCGGCGCTTCGCCGCGAACGCGCCCGACGCCTCCATCACCGCGCGGTGGCGCTCGATCTCGCGCCAGAGCGTATCGAGCCCCGCCCCTTCGAGCGCGCTCACGAGGAGCACCGGCACGCCCCAGTCCGGGCTCTGCGGCTCCAATATGTGCAACGCCCTCCTATAGTGCCCCGCCGCCTGTTCGGCGCGAAGACGCCCCTCGCCGTCCGCCTTGTTGACGGCGATGAGGTCCGCGACCTCCAAAATGCCCTTCTTGATCCCCTGCAACTCGTCGCCCGCCCCCGGCAGGGCCAGCACCAGGAACAGATCCACCATCTCGGCGACGACCGTCTCGCTCTGCCCGACCCCCACCGTCTCGACGAGCACCACGTCGAACCCCGCCGCCTCGCAGAGCAGCATCGCCTCCCTGGTCATCCGGGCGACGCCCCCCAGGGTCGTCCCCGCCGGCGACGGCCGGATATAGGCGCCCGGATCGCCCGCGAGCCTGTGCATCCGGGTCTTGTCTCCCAGGATCGACCCCCCCGTCCGCCGGCTCGTCGGATCCACCGCCAGCACCGCCACCCGATGCCCAAGCTTGGTCAGAAAGACCCCGAAGGCGTCGATGAAGGTGCTCTTCCCCACCCCCGGCACCCCCGTCACCCCGACCCGCCGCGCATTCCCCGTGCGCGGCAGGACGAGCCCCAGCACCTCGGCCGCGAGCGCCCGGTCGGCGGGCAGCCGGCTCTCGACCAGGGTGATCGCGCGCGCCAGGAGGGTACGGTCGCCCGCGGTGATCCCTTCGGCATAGGCGGCGGCGGCGAGGCGGCGGGGCATGGGGATTACGCTTCGCGTCCGCTGCGC
>JAGRGG010000098.1 GCA_020445645.1 Geminicoccaceae bacterium
CCCCGCGCCAGCGGACGCGAAGCATAATCTTATCAGCGTTCCCGCAGCGCGTTGTTCCTCGCTTTCAGGATCGGCTTGAGGATGTAGTCGAGAACGGTCTTCTTGCCGGTGATGACGTCGACCTCGGCCGTCATGCCGGGGATGATCGCGAGCGGCTTGCTGGCGGGGCCGAGATGGCTCTCGTCGGTGCGGACGCGGACACGGTAGAAGCTCTCGCCCTTCTCGTTCGTGATCGTGTCGGCGCTGATGTCCTCGACGCGGCCCTTGAGGCCGCCGTAGATCGAGAAGTCGTAGGCGGTGATCTTCACCGTGGCCGGCAGGCCGGGGCGCAGAAAGGCGATGTCGGCCGGGCGCACCTGCGCCTCGACGAGCAGGTTGTCCTCGAGCGGCACGATCTCGACGAGGGGCTCGGCCGGACCGATGACGCCGCCGATCGTGTAGAAGTGCAGCTTCTTGACCGTTCCATGCACCGGTGAGCGGACTTCCGTCCGGCGGACGCTGTCCTCGCCGGCGGCGATGATTTCGCGGATGCCGCCAAGCTCACTGCGGTACGCCGTCAGCTCGCGCTGCGCCTCCGAGCGGAACGTGCTGAACGCCCCCTCGATCCGCTGCTGGGCCTCGCGCAGCGCCGTGGTGGCGCGCGGCAAGGCGAGCTTGGTCTGGTCGAGGGCGCCCTTCAACTCGTTGACCTCGCGCTGGAGCTGAAGGTAGTCCGACTGCGCGACCACACGCTTCTTGGCGAGCGGCGCCGTGATGGCGAGTTCCTGATTCGCAAGGTTGTAGGAACGCTCGACCTGACCGAGCTTGCTCTTCAGCTCGGCCACCTCCTGCTCGCGCTGCTCCGCCTGCCGGCGCAGGATCTCCAGGTCGTTCTGGAGCTTGTCCTGGCGCGAGTTGTAGAGGTCCTGCTCGCTCTCGGCGAGGTTGCGGGCCTCGCTCAGGACCTCCTGCGGAAAGACGACCGCGGTCTCGCGGATCTCAGCCTCCAGGCGGGCGATGCTGGCGAGCAGCGCGTAGTAGCGGGCCTTCTTCTCGCGGTAGTCCGAGGCGGCGTGGACGTTGTCGAGGCGCATGAGGACCTGCCCCTCGTCGACGATGCCGCCTTCCGAGACCATGAGTTCGGCGATGATGCCGCCCTCCAGGTTCTGCACCACCTGGGTCTGCCGGGACGGGATGATCCGCCCCTGCCCGCGCGTCACCTCGTCGAGGCGCGCCCAGGCCGCCCAGGAGCCGAAGACGACGACGAAGGCGACGATGACGCCGAGCAGGATGTGGCTGAAGCGCTTCGGTCGCAGGTCGACGAGGTCCGGATCGACGAGGCTTGGCTTCCTCGGGCCGGTCTTCGCCGGCGGGACTGCTTTCCTGGCCATGTCCGTCAGTTCGCCCCCTTGATGTGGCCGCTCGCCAGGGATTTGAGGATCTGGTCCCTCGGTCCGTCGGCGACGACCCTGCCGCCGTCCATGACGATCAGGCGGTCGACGAGTGCCAAGAGCGACGCCCTATGGGTCACGAGGACGATCGTCTGACCATCGAGCGCCGCCGCAAGGCGCGCCTTGAAGCGGTTCTCGGCGCCGTTGTCCATCGCCGAGGTCGGCTCATCGAGGATGAGGATCGAGGGGTTGCGAAGGAGCGCCCTGGCGACGACGACCGACTGGCGCTGCCCCCCTGAGAGCAGCTCGCCGCGCTCGCCGACGATCATGTCGTAGCCCATCGGGTGGCGGCTGGCGAAGTCCTCGACGCCGGCGAGTTCGGCCGCGCGCAGGACGGTGGCGTCGTCGGCGCGGGGATAGCCGAGGGTGATGTTCTCGCGGATCGTGCCGTTGATGAGGAAGACGTCCTGCGGCACGCAGCCGACGTTGCGGCGCAGATCGGCGGGGTCGATCTGCCTTGCGTCGGTGCCGTCGACCAGGACGGCGCCCGAGGTGGGCTCGTAGAGGTTCAGCATGAGCTTTTCGATCGTCGTCTTGCCGGAGCCGATGCGGCCGACGAGGCCGACCCGCTCGCCCGGCTGGATCCGGAAGGAGACGCCGGAAAGGGCGGACAGCTTCTGGCCGGGATAGGTGAAGGTCACGTCCTTGAACTCGATGGCACCCTTGATCTCCGGGCGGTGCACGAAGCGCTTGCCAGCTGGGCGCTCGACGTCGAGCTTCATGAGCCTGTCGAGGGTTTCGAGCGCCGTCCTTGCCTGATGGAAGCGGGTGAGGATGCCCGCCACCTGCCCCAAGGGTGCCATTGCCCGGCCCGAGATGATCGTGCAGGCGACGAGGGCGCCCGTCGTCATCAGGCCCTCGCCGATGCGGTAGACGCCGAGGCAGACGACGCCCACGGTGACGAAGTTGGTGGCGGAGGCCGCGAGGTTGACGGTGAGCGCGGAGAGCAGGCGGGAACGGTTGGCGCTCTCGGCGGCGGCGGCGACGTAACGCTCCCAGAGGCCCTGCAGCCGCCCCTCGGCGCCGACGCTCTTGATGGTTTCGAGACCGCTGATGGCCTCGATCAGGACGCCGTGCTTCTGCGACGCTTCCCGGTAGCTGCGCCGCACGGTCTTGTTGAGCGGCACCTGCATGAGGAGGCCGATCCCGATGACGAGGGGGATCGTCGCGGCCGGGATGAAGGCGACGGGGCCGCCGATGAGCCAGACGATGGCGAGGAAGAAAACGACGAACGGCAGGTCGATCAGGGTGGTAATCGTCGCCGAGGTGAAGAAGTCGCGCAGGGTTTCGAACTCGCGCAACTGGTTGGCAAAGGCGCCGGCCGAGGGCGGGCGGTGCGCCATCTTCAGCCCGACGACCTGCTCGAAGATCCGGCTCGCAAGCTTGATGTCGGCGACTCGGCCTGCGGCGTCGACGAAGTAGCCGCGCAGGCCCTTCAGGAGAAAGTCGAAGAGGAAGACCGTGGTGACGCCGATCGCCAGGACCCAGAGCGTATCGGTGGCGTTGTTCGGCACGACGCGGTCGTAGACGTTCATGACGAAGAGCGGGCTCGCAAGCGCGAACAGGTTCACGAGGACGGCCGCCACCATCACTTCGGCGTAGACCGGCCACTGCCGCAGGAGCACCGACCAGAACCAGTGCCCGCCGCGCTCGACGTGGCGCTCCCGGTCGCGGGGATCGAGTCCGATCTCGGGCTTGGCGAAGAGCGCGTGACCCGAAAAGCGCGCTTCCAGCGTCGCCGCGTCGACCTCCTCGCCGCCGTAGCCGGTCTGCGGCAGGAGGACGAGGTAGCCGCTTCCCTGGCGGCGCAGGAGGATGCAGGCGTCCATGCCGCGCAAGAGGAGGACGCAGGGCAGCGCCAGATCGTCGATCTCGTCCAGGCGGGCGCGGGCGAGGCGGGCGCTGAGGCCGATCCGGGCCAGCGCCCTCGGCGCCAGTTCGGGCGTCATCCGCCCGTCGCGCAAGGGAAGCCCGGCGATCAGCGCCTGCTTCGAGGTCGGCCGCTCGCACAGGCGGGCCAGCATCTCCAGGGCCTGGAGGAGGGAATCGTCCGCCTCAACGAGGCGGGGCTGCCAGTCGGAAGGCTTGCGCTGCGGCTCGACGGCCGAGGGCGCCGCAAGGGGCGGCCCGCCCCGGCCCTCGTCGTCGTCGGATCGTGCGGGCGCGATCCCTCCGGCATGTGTCATCCTCGTCTCCACAACCGCGCCTTTTCCAACCGACGGGCGAAGGCGCTTGCGTCAAGCGACAAGGCCACGGCCCATGACGCCCGTCGCTTTCATACACCCGTTCCGGTTAAGCATTCCTTTTTCGGCCGCTTCTTTTAGCGCCTTTGGCGCCTTGCCGCAAAAAAACAACACAGCCTCAAAGGCTTCTCGGCTTAGGGGCGTTTTTAATTGACGCTCCTCGGAACGGCGCTCTATCACCGCGCTAGTGGCACGCCGGACTCCTCAAGTCTTCGGTGGGTTCTTCACAAGCACGGCGGGCAGGCAGGCATGGACAAGTCAACCAGACCAGCGACGCCGACCCGGTGGATCCTCCCGTCGCTGCTGGCGGGTGCCGCCCTCTTCGTCGGCGCAAGCACGGCCTCCGGCGCCTCGCTCATGGAGTCCGTCCAGTCCGCGCTCGATACCAACCCCGACGTCGGCATCGTCAAGGCCGACCGTCATGCGGTGGATCAGGAGTTGCGACAGGCCCGCGGCGGCTATCTACCCCAAGTTGATGTCCGCGCGGCGGCCGGCCCTGAATACACGCAGAACTCGCGCTTCAGGGCGGCCGGCCGCGACAGCGACAAGACGCTCTTCCGCTCCGAAGCGCAGCTCACCCTCTCGCAGATGCTCTTCGACGGCTACTCGACGCCGGCCGAGGTGGCGCGGCAGCGCGCCAGGGTCGACAGCGCCGCCTACCGCGTGTCCGAAGCGGCGGAGTTCGTCGGCCTCAACGCCATCGAGGCGCACTACGAGGTGCTGCGCAACCAGGAGATCGTCTCCCTGAACGAGGCGAACGTCCGGCAGCACGAGGGCTACCTTGGGCAGGTGGGCGAGCTGGAACGCAGCGGGCAGGGTGAGATCTCGCAGGTGCGCCAGACCGAGGCCCGTCTCGGCCGGTCGCGCGAGAGCCTCGCCGTGGCCAGGGGCCAGCTCGCCGACGCCATCGCCAACTACCAGCGCATCGTCGGCGTCCGCCCCGGCAAGCTCGACGATCCCGAAGCGCCGCCGGCGGCGCTGCCCGCCTCCGCCGAGGCGGCCTCCGAACTCGCCTCCTACAGCAACCCCACCGTCAAGATCTCGGCGTCCGACGTCGACGTGGCGGAGGCCGAGCTGAAGGCGGCGAAGGCCGGCTACTACCCGAACCTCGACCTTCAGCTCGGCGCCAGCGCCGGCGACAACCTCGACGGCGTCGAGCAGGACGTCTACGACGCCTCGGCGCTCGTCGTCATGCGCTACAACCTGTTCCGGGGCGGCGCCGACGTGGCCCTGGAGCGCGAAGCCTTCCACCGGCTGAACGAGGCCCGCGCCTCCCTCCTGAACGCGCGGCGCGACGCCGAGCAGGAGGCGAGGATCTCCTACAACGCCCTCGAAACGGCGCGGGCGCGGGCCTCCACCCTGCGCGACCAGGCGGAGGCGCAACGGCGCACCCGCGACGCCTACGCCAGCCAGTTCGACATCGGCCAGCGCGAACTCCTCGACCTGCTCGACTCGGAGAACGAGTACTTCCTCGACCGGGTCAGCCTCGTCACCGCCGACTACACCGAGGAATTCGCGGCCTATCGGGTGCTCGCCGTCATCGGCGAGCTGCTCGACGCGCTCGACGTCGGCAAGCCGCGCGAGGCCATCGACCTCTACCGCCGCCCGGGCGACGTGCAGACGCCGGAGCGGATCGAGAACAAGTCGGACCCGTTGCGCGCGCCCAAGGCCGAGCCGCGCTACCTCCGTCAGGAAGCGGCGGGCGAGCCCCCGGCCAACGACCGCGACGCCGGCCCCCACGTCGGCCGCGAGGGGGAGGCCCCGAAGCGCGGCGTCTTCCTGGAGCCGGAGGCGTCCTCCGCCGGGGGGCGCCGCACCCTGTTCGACTACTTTCGGTCTCCGGCCAATCCCCCGGCGCCCGCCGCGCCGGACGCCGGGTAACACGCTCCGCGTCCGCTGCGCGGGGCTTTTTCCCTTCTCTTTTTCGTCTGTTGAAGGCCGGTTCGTTGCCCCGGCGCGAACGGAGCGTCCACGGGGCGCGCCCTGTCGTTCGGGGCGCAGGGGGACCATATTCGTAGGCGAACCTTTGAAGAACGAGACCGTCCGCCATGTCCCAGCCCCTCCCCCATCCGGGGCGTCCGCCTCGTGGTTCCGGGCGCCGTCGACGGGAACGGCCTACCCGCTTCGGACCCCTTGGGCGTACCCGTCGACCCCGTCGCCGCCTGATCGGCGGCGATCGTTGGGGGACGATCTGGACGCCCGGACGTTTTTGAGCAAGGGTTCGCGGGGCGGACCAGGGAAGGGAACGGCCGATGCGCTGGGGCAGGATGCGGGAAAGCTCGAACGTCGAGGACCGGCGCGGCGGGGGCGGGATGATGCGCTACCCCGGCGGCGGGATGCGGGTCGGGCGGGTCGTCGGCGGCGGCGGGATCGGCACGATCGTCCTCGTCCTGATCGCGCTCTTCCTCGGCGTCGATCCCTCGTTCATCCTCGGCGGCGGGGGCGGCTACGTGCAGCCGACGAACGTGCCGTCGGCCGGCCGGCAGGGGGTGCCTGAGGGGGACACGCAGGCGGAGTTCGCGTCCCGCGTGCTCGGCGAGACCGAGGATACCTGGAGCGCCGTGTTCCAGGATCAGCTGGGCCAGACCTACCGCGACCCGAAGCTCGTCCTGTTCGACGGACAGGTGGCCTCCGCCTGCGGCTACGCCTCGTCGGCGACGGGGCCGTTCTACTGTCCGGGCGACCAGCAGGTGTACCTCGACACCTCCTTCTTCGACGAGCTGAGCCAGCGCTTCGGGGCGCCCGGCGACTTCGCCGAGGCCTACGTCATCGCCCACGAGGTCGGCCACCACGTCCAGACCCTGCTTGGCATCTCCTCGCAGGTGAGCGACCTGCGGCGCCAGTCGAGCGAGGCCGACGCCAACCGCCTCTCGGTCATGACGGAACTCCAGGCCGACTGCTTCGCCGGCGTCTGGGCCAAGAACGCCGACGAGACGCGGCAGGTGCTGGAGCAGGGCGACGTCGAGGAGGGGCTGAATGCGGCGGCCGCCATCGGCGACGACCGCCTGCAACGCCAGTCAAGGGGCTACGTCACCCCGGACAGCTTCACCCACGGCACCTCCGAACAGCGCGTCCGCTGGTTCAAGACGGGGATGCAGAGCGGGCAGGTCGACAGCTGCGACACGTTCAACGCGGGGCAGTTGTAGGGTTACGCTTCGCGCCCGCCGGCGGGAGGGAACCTTCTTTCCTTCCGATCGTCAAGCAAGGTTAGGATGCGTCTGGCGGAAAGCCGAGTGCCGGCGGAGGGGGTTCGTTCTGGAACACCCCGCCCGCCGGGCTTTGCGGCCCGCCCGTCAATGAAGGCGATCACGGCCGGGCACGAGTCAGCCTTGCTGGGTTGGTGGCGCCCGGACGGGTGCGGATGTCTGCCTCAGCGCTTGATGTCGCGCCGCATCGCGATGTGGGCGCCCTTCACGCCGTCGACGACCGGGGTCACGCGAAGGTCCCCCGCCACGCTGCAGAGCGAGTAGGCTTCCACGCGCGTGATGCCCCATTCGCGTTCGAGGAGCGCGATCATCTCGAGCACCGATTCGCGCACCGCCTCGTCGAGGTCTTCGCTGAAGCCGTGGCAGATCCAGTATTCGGGCGTTTCGAGGATCGGGTTCCGGGCGCGACCGCCCTTGTGCAGGACGAGCTGGATCGTCGCGTTGACGTGGGCCTCGATGGCCGTGCCGTTGACCTCGCCGTCCCCTTCGGCGAAATGGGTGTCGCCGGCCCAGAAGAGGGCGCCCTCCCGCTGCACCGGGTAGAACATGCTGGTCCCGGCGACGAACTCGCGGTTGTCCACATTGCCGCCGTGGACGCCGGGCGGTACGGTGCTGATCGGTCCGTCGACTGCGGGGCAGACGCCGGCGGTGCCGAAATGCAGCCTCAGCGGCACGGCGAACCCCTGCAGCGCGGGCTTGCGCTGCGAGGGGTGACCGTGGTGTACCGGCCCGGGATGCCCTTCTCGGGGCTGTCGTACTCGTACTGGAACAAGGGCCGCAGCACGCCCGCGGGGATGTCCGCCTCGTAGACGATGACGTGCTCCTTCCGGCCGAACTCCTCGTGCAGCAGCCCCCAGCTCCCGGCGAAGTTCACGCCGTAGTTGAGGCGCGGCCGCATGTCGAGGACCCGGCATTCGAGCGTGTCGCCGGGCATGGCGCCTTCCACGAAGATCGGCCCGGTGATGATGTGGACCCCGGGCGCGCGGGTCTCTTCCGGGATGCCGTCGTAGATCGCGCGGATGGCGTCGTCCATCAGCAGTTCCGCGGCGTCGCCGGCGTGGTGGCACAGACACTCGATCTCGACGATGTCGCCCGAGGCGACGCGGCAGATCGGCTTCGTACCGGCGTCGAACGCCCCCCATTGAACGGTCTCGAGGCTGGCCTTGACGTGGTGGATGCGCGACTGCGTCACCGCCGTCCCGGAATCGTGCGTGTCCATGAGTTCCTCCCGTCTTTCTTGCCGATTTTCCCAGTGGTCCCGCGGAGTGCTTCAGGTTGCGAGGGTCAGTTGGCCCCGAAGCGCGGACACCGCGATGAAGCCGATGAACGTGCCGATGATCGCAAGGATGCCCCCCAGGACGTTCGGCGCCGGAATGGGTGCTCGCGCCGTCGTGTAGATCAAGCCCGTCACCAGCCCGACCAACGCCACTTGCAGCTCGACGCTGCCGAAGCCGATCTCAACCATGGTGTCCTCCAGGTGTGCCGCGCCGGTCAGGCGACGTTCTCGGACGCGTTCGGCCTGCCGAAGCGAACCGCACCCCGGATCTTCTGCACGATGAGGTATCCGATATACGTGAATATGATTGCCAGGATCCCGCCGAGCACGTTCGGCGCCGGGATCGGCAAACTCAGCCACGTGTAGATCGAGCCCGTTATCAGTCCCACGATGAGCGCGACGACTTCGTTTCTGCCGATGTATACGTAGTGCATGTTTCATCCCCCCGCTGGTTTTTATGGGTGCTGCCGGCCGGAGCAGCGCGTCTTTCCGCTGCGCCGTCCATGACATGAGGTTAACTTTCATGGGTTCGGTGCGCCATAGCTTTAAGTGGCGCGCCATTCACGGATCGGGCCACCGGGAAGCCGCTCCCTTCCGTTCGCCGCGCCGTAGGAATCCTTATTTTTCAATCTATTAAATGCGGTACCGCACCGGTGGCGCCGGATCGCGCGGCGGCCGGTCGTGCGCGTTTGGCTCAATTATGGTGCGCTCCGAAGCAAGTTCCCGGAGCCCGTGCCATGACGGCGCCGATCCCGTATGCTTGGCGAAGAAACGCTGCGAGGCATCCAGGAAATGCAGACGTCGACGGAACCCCTCCCGCTGGAGGCGCGGCAAAGGAAGTGGGACGAGGCGCTCGCCGTCCTTTCGCTGCACGACGGAACGCCGGCGGCGGAGGGAACGCCCGGTGAAGTTCGCGTGCTGCGCTCGCCGGGCGGAGCCCTTCTCGCGCGCCTGCGGTCCCCCGCCCGGACCCACGGGCAGGCGGCCCGTGGGTCCGGCCCCCGCGCCAGCCACCCCCTGCTCGTCGTGTTCCATCATCTGGGCGCAGGCCGATTCGCGGACGGCACGACCTTCGCCGAAGGCGACATCACCGTCTGCGCCCGCGCGTCGCGGTGGGGGATGAGCCTTGCCGAAGATTTCGAGCTGTTGATGCAAGAAGTGCCGCGGGAGCAGCTGCTCGATCGTTTCGACTGCCGCGACCGCGGCTTCCCGCTGGTGCTCGGGGCGGGCGTCTTGACGATGGCGGCGCAAACGGCGATGCGCGCCTTCGCAACGGAGTTCGACGATCTCCGACCGTCGGATCTGGTTTCCGCCGAGATCGCGGTGACGGAACTCGTCGCGGGCGCGCTGTCCGGGGGCGGGCCGAAACCCGGCGGGACCACCCAGGTCCAGGCCGCCTATTTCCACCGGGTGACGACCGCGATCGAGGCGCGCCTGTCGCAGCCGTCGCTCTGCGTGAAGGACATCGCCCGGCACGAAGCCGTGTCGCAGCGCTACCTGCAAAAGCTGTTCGAGCTTCAGAACGACACCTTCACCGACTACGTCCGCCGGCGCCGGCTGGAACGGGCCAGGCTCGATCTGGTGGCGGACCGGCACGGATCGAAGAGCATCGCCGAGATCGCGTTCGAATGGGGAATCCGGAATCAGGGACACTTCAGCCGGTTGTTCAAGGCCGCCTACGGCATCACGCCGCGCGCCTATCGCCGCGCCGCCCTTCGTCCCCCGTCCGACGCCTTCGCGGCCGCCCGTCGGGCAGCCCGAAGAACCCGCACGGGCCGGCGGCGCGGACCGTCGGCGGCGCCCCCCCGACGGACGGGCGCGCGCCGTCGCCCGCTTCCGACTCGCCGGCCGTCGTCGCACCCTACCGGCTGCCCGCCAATCGCGGCACCGTCCACTGGGGTTATCTCAGCCGCGACCTTCCGCCCGTGCTGCGCATCCCGCCCGGCGCGGAGGTCGTGATCGAAACCCTCTCGCAGCACGCGACCGACGATTGCGAGCGGATGGTCAAGGGCGATCCGGGCGCGGAGAGCGTGTTCCACCGGACCGCCGATGCGAAGGCGGTCGACCGTCGCGGCGCCGGACCGATGGACGCGTCGATCTTCGGGCGCGGAGCCGGCGAGGGCTTCGGCGTGCACATCCTCACCGGACCGATCCACGTCGAAGGGGCGGAACCGGGCGACGTGCTCGAAGCGCGGATCCTCGACATCGAGCCCCGCCCGAGCGCGAACCCCGACTTCCTCGGCCGGTGCTTCGCCAGCAACGCCTCGACGTGGTGGGGCTACCAGTACGCGGACCTCATCGACGTATCCGACCGGCGCGAGGTCGTCACGGTCTTCGAGACCGTGCCGGGAAGCGACTGGGCGCTTCCCCTCTACTCGTACCGCTGGGCGCCGCAGACCGACCCCTACGGCGTTCGGCACGACGTCATGGACTATCCTGGCGTTCCGGTCGATCACGCGACGATTGTCAAGACCTTCGGGGTCATGCGGAACGTCGGCGTCCCGTTGCGCCCCCATTTCGGCTTCATGGCGGTGGCCCCCCGCGAGACGGGCCTCGTCGACTCCATCCCCCCCGGCAATTTCGGCGGCAACCTGGACAACTGGCGCGCCGGCAAGGGATCGACCCTCTACCTTCCCGTGTCCGTCCCCGGCGCCTTGTTCTCGGTTGGTGACGGGCATCTTGCCCAGGGGGACGGGGAGGTCGGCGGCACCGCGCTGGAGTGCTCCCTGACGGGAACCTTCCGGTTCGAGCTGCACAAGAAGAACGCCCCGAAGAAGCCGTACCTGCGAGGGCTGGGCGGGCCGCTGCTCGAGACGCCGCAGGCGTTCGTGCTGCACGGGTTCAGCTACCCCGACTACCTGCGGGACCTGGGCCGGGACGCGCAGGCCGAGATCTACAGGCGCTCGTCGCTCGACCCGGCCCTCCGCTCGGCCTTTCGCGCCGCGCGCAACTTCCTCATGGACGCGTGGCGGTTGAACGAGGACGAGGCGGCCGCGCTGATGTCGGTCGCCGTCGATTTCGCGGTCACGCAGGTCGCGGACGGGAACTGGGGCGTGCACGCCGTGATCCGCAAGGAGATCGTCGCCCGCTGACGAGCCGAGCCGAGGGCCTGGACGGCGCGACGGGCGGGCCGCCGCGAAACGTGTTTCTCGCCGCTCGGGGTCGTTCGTACGGGATCGGGCCGCGGGAGAACGGGCAAAGGCGTTTGGGGGATGGTGCGCGGCATCCGGGGTTGGGGATGCCGCTCAGATCACGCCCATGGCGCGCATGGCCTCCGCCACGCGGATGAAGCCGGTTATGTTCGCGCCCAGCACGTAGTTCCCCGGCGCGCCGTACGCCTCCGCGGTCTCGGCGCACGCGTCGTGGATGTTGTGCATGATCTCGGCCAGACGCGCCTCGGTCTTCTCGAAGGTCCAGCTGTCGCGGCTGGCGTTCTGCTGCATTTCGAGCGCGGAGGTGGCGACCCCGCCCGCGTTGGCCGCCTTGCCGGGCGCGAAGAGCACCCCGGCCTCCTGGAACAGGCGCACCGCGTCGGGCGTGCAGGGCATGTTGGCGCCCTCGCCGACCGCGACCACCCCGTTCTCGACCAGCGTCGCGGCGTCGGTGCCGGTCAGCTCGTTCTGGGTCGCCGACGGCATGGCCACGTCGCAGGGAACGTCCCAGATCGAGCCGCCCCTGACGTAGTGGCTCCCTGTGCCCTTGAGGCGCGCGTACTCCGAAATCCGCCCGCGGCGGACCTCCTTGATCTCCCTCACGAGGTCCAGGTCGATGCCGGCTTCGTCCACGACGTAGCCGTCGGAATCGGAGCAGGCCGCCACCGTGCCGCCGAAGGACAGGATCTTTTCCATCGTGTGGATCGCCACGTTTCCGGACCCGGACACCGTGCACCGCTTCCCGTCGAAGCCGGTGCCGCGGGTGCCCAGCATCCGCTGCACGAAATAGGCGCTGCCGAACCCGGTCGCCTCGGTGCGGGCGCGCGAACCGCCGTAGGAGAGCCCCTTGCCGGTCAGCACCCCCGCCTCGTAGCGGTTGGTCAGGCGCTTGTACATGCCGAACATGTAGCCGATCTCGCGCCCGCCGACGCCGATGTCGCCCGCCGGAACGTCGATGTACTCGCCGATGTGCCGGTGCAGCTCGATCATGAAGGACTGGCAGAAGCGCATGACTTCCCGGTCCGAGCGGCCCCTGGGGTTGAAGTCGGACCCGCCCTTGCCGCCGCCGATCGGCAGGCCGGTCAGGGCGTTCTTGA
>JAGRGG010000011.1 GCA_020445645.1 Geminicoccaceae bacterium
CCGCAGCCGGACGGGCCGAGGAGCGCGTAGGCGCCGCCGTCCTCCCAGGCGAAGTCCATCTCCTTCAAGGCGTAGTCGTCGGGTCCCGTCGGCCGCTTCCTGTAGCTGTGGGCGAGGCGCTCGAAGTGGATGCGGGCCATTCCCTACGCCTCCCCCAGGAGCGCCGCGCGGCCGGGCGCCGCCGCGAGCTTCCCTTGCGCGTCGAAGGCGAAGAACCGGGCCGGGTCGGCGTGGACCGTCACCTCGGCGCCGGACGGGCGCTCGTGGACCCCTTCTTCCTGGACGACGAGGTGGAGACCGCCCCGCCCCAGGTGGATGAAGGTCTCCGAGCCCGAGATCTCGGCGACCTCGACGGTGCCCGTGAACGGCACGCCGTCCGGCGCCGTCGGCCGCAGGAAGAGGTGGTTCGCCCGCACGCCGAGGGTGGCGTTCCCGCGCCCGAGCCGGGCCAAGTGGCCGGTGAGCGGCAGAGCGAACCCGCCCGCCCCCCTGGCGACGCCGCCCTCGACCGTCACCGGGACGAGGTTCATCGGCGGGTCGGAGAACACGCGCGCCGCCCGCACCGAGTTCGGGCGGTGGAACACCGCCGTCGTCGGCCCCCGCTGCACGACCCGCCCCTCGTCCATCAGGATCGTCTCGCCCCCCATGACGAGCGCCTCGTGGGGCTCGGTCGTCGCGTAGACGACGGTGGTGCGCCCGCCCTGGAACAGCCCGCGCAGCTCCTCGCGCAGCTCTTCCCGCAGCTTGTAGTCGAGGTTGACGAGGGGTTCGTCGAGGAGGAGGAGCCCCGCGTCCTTGACGAGCGCGCGGGCGATGGCGCAGCGCTGCTGCTGCCCGCCCGACAATTCGGCCGGCAGCCGGTCGAGCAAAGGTTCGATCTGGACCCGCCGCGCCGCCGCCAGGACCCGGCTTTCGATCTCGCTCTTGTCCATCCCCTTGATCCGCAAAGGGCTGGCGATGTTGTCGCGGACGGTGAACGAGGGGTAGTTGATGAACTGCTGGTAGACCATCGCCACGTTGCGCCGCCGCACGGAGGCCCCGGTCACGTCCTTCCCGTCGGCGAGGAGGCGCCCCCTGGTCGGCCGGTCGAGCCCCGCCATCACCCGCAGGAGCGAGGTCTTGCCGGCGAGCGTCGGCCCCAGCAGCACGTAGAGCCGCCCGTCGTCGAGGTCGAGGTCGATCCCCTCCAGGAAGACGTCCCGCCCCTCGCGCAGCGCGACCCCTTCGAGCCGGAGCGTCATGCCTCGGCCCCTGCCGGCATCTGCCCGGCGTTCGCCGCCATCCAGGCACCGACCCTCGCCCTTGCCGCCGCGTCCAGATGGAGGCCCAGCTTCGAGCGCCGCCAGAGGGCGTCGTCCCCCGTCCGCGCCCACTCGGCGTCGCGGAGATAGGCGAGTTCGGCGACGTGGAGGTCGCCGCCGAGGCAGGGGCCGAGGTCGGCGAGGCTTTCGGCGCCGCCGAGCCAGATCCTGGCACGGGTGCCGTAGGCGCGGGCGACGCGGAGCGCCATCGCGTCGGGCAGGAACGGATGGTCCTGCCGCAGTTCGGCGAGGAAGCCCGCGAAGTCGGCACCCCTGATGTCGCCGCCCGGCAAGGGGACGTTCGCCGTCCAGCCGTCCCTGGAGGCCCCCAGGAGCGGCGCCAGCTTTTCCAGCGCGTGCTCGGCGAGCTTCCTGTAGGTCGTGATCTTGCCGCCGAAGATCGAGAGCAGGGGCGCCCCGCCCTCGCCCGCGTCGAGGTCGAACACGTAGTCGCGGGTGACGGCGGAAGCGTTGCCGGAAGCGTCGTCGTAGAGCGGCCGCACCCCCGAATAGGTCCAGACCGCGTCCTCCGGCCGTACCTCGCGCCTGAAGTAGCGGTTGACGACGCGGCAGAGGTAGCGGGCCTCCTCGTCCGAGATCCGCACGTCCCCCGGCTCGCCCCGGTACTCCACGTCGGTGGTGCCGATCAGGCTGAAGCCTTCCTCGTAGGGGATGACGAAGACGATCCGCTTGTCGTCGTTCTGGAGGATGTAGGGGTGGTCGCCCGCGTACAGCTTCGGCACCACCATGTGCGACCCCTTGACGAGCCGCACCGACTTCGCGGTCTCGACCCCGAGCCCCCCTTTCAGGAACCGCTCGACCCAAGGCCCCGCCGCGTTGACCAGCGCCCGCGCCTCGACCGCGCGCCGCCCGTCCGGCCCCTCGATCTCCGCCGCCCACGCCTTGCCGTCGGCCGTGCGCCGCGCCCGCGTGCAGGCCGTCCGGGTCAGGATCTCCGCCCCCCGCTCCTTCGCGTCGAGGGCGTTGAGCGCCACGAGGCGGCTGTCCATGACGAAGGCGTCGGCGTAGGTGAACCCCCGCTTCACCCAGTCCTTCAAGGGATCGCCCAACGGCCCCGGCGCCGCGAGGTCGACGCCCTTCGAGCCCGGCAGGATCTTTCGCCCGCCCAGGTGGTCGTAGAGGAACAGCCCCAGCCGCACGAGCCATGCGGGGCGCTGCTCCGGGCTGTGCGGCAGGACGAAGTCCAGGGGCTTGATGATGTGCGGCGCCGCCTTCAGCAGCACTTCCCGCTCAATCAGCGCTTCCCGGACCAGCCGGAACTCGTAGTATTCGAGGTAGCGCAGCCCGCCGTGGATCAGCTTCGACGACCAGGAAGAGGTGTGGCTCGCCAGATCGTCCTTCTCGACCAGGAGGACCCTCAGCCCCCGACCCGCCGCGTCGCGCGCGATCCCGGCGCCGTTGATGCCTCCACCGACGACGAGCAGGTCGTAGCGTTTCCCCACGCGGCTTCCCTCTTGACGTTCTGGCCTCTACCCTCGCCCGGCATCCTAGCGCCGCCGCCCGCCGCCGCAAGCGGAAAGTTCGCTTCCGAACATAGGTTCGGCGGTTCCGGCTTTCGTTTTCGAACTTGGGCGCCGGAAGACGTTTCGCGTCCGCCGACGCGGGGGGGGGTCGTGCCGGCGGGGATGGCAGGATCGTCCCCGGTCGCGTGCCCCCCGCTGTCGCAACCGCGAAGCGTCTTCTACCGCCCGAGCGGGGCGACGACGGCGCCCAGCAGCGTTGCGAGGTCGGCCGGCGCCAGTTCGGCCTGGAGGCCGCGCCTGCCCGCGTTGACGAGGACGGTGGGGTGGGCGAGCGCCGCCGCGTCGAGGAAGGCGGCGTGCCGGGCGCGCTGGCCGAAGGCGCTGATGCCGCCCTTGACGTAGCCGGTCGCGCGCTCGGCGGCGGCAAGCGGGGCCAGCGCCGCGCGCTTGCCGCCCGCCGCCCTGGCCAGCGCCTTCAGGTCGAGGTCCAGGTCGGAAGCGAGCAGGGCCGCGACCATCTCCTTGTCGTCGACCACGGCCATCAGGGTCTTCAGGAGGCGCCCCGGCGCCACCCCCAGCGCCTCGGCGGCGAGGAGGCCGATCCGGCCGGGGGCCGCCTCGAAGTCGTAGGCATGCAGCGTGAAGGCGACCCCCGCCGCCTCCAGCGCCAGGACGGCGGGCGTGCTTCCTTTCGTTCGCTTCGTCATCGGCCGGCGAGACGGTCGAGAAGCGCCGCGTGCAGCGCGGGGTTCGCCGCCGCCGCGACGTCGCCGCCGCTCCCGAGGCCGAGCCGCCGCCCGTCCCAGTCGGTGATGCGGCCCCCGGCGCCCTCGATCACGGGGACGAGCGCCATGTGGTCGTAGGGTTGCAGCCCCACCTCCACCACCACGTCGACGTGCCCGGCGGCGAGCTGGGCGTACGGGTAGCAGTCGTAGCCCGGCCGGTTGACCCGCCCGATCCCGGCGAGCCGGGCGAACGCGGCCCGCTGCGCCCCGGTCATCGGCTCGTGCGGGGCGAGGTAGACCACGGCCTCATCGAGGCGCCCGCAGGCGGACGTTCGCATCGGGCTTCCGTCGAAGGCGGCACCCCTGCCCTCGACCCCCACGTAGCGTTCTTCGAGTGCCGGCACCTCGATCACGCCGACGACGGGGCGCGCCCCCTGGACGGCGGCGATCAGCGTGCCGAACAGCGGCAGCCCGGTGATGAACGATTTCGTGCCGTCGATCGGGTCGAGCACCCAGACCGTCCCGGCGTCCAGCCGGCTCGCCCCCTCCTCCTCGCCGAGGATCCCGTCGTCCGGCGCCATGTCGGCCAGCACCCGGCGCATCGCCGATTCGACCTCACGGTCGGCGATCGTGACGGGGCTCAGGTCCGCCTTGGTCTCCACGTCGAGGGGGCGGCGGAAGTGCCGCCTTGCGATCGGCCGGGCGGCGTCGGCGAGCGCGCGCGCGATCCGCTCCAGCCGGTCCAGGTCAGGCACGGGGCTTCACCTCGGCGGTCGCGGGGGTCGGGGCGCCCGTCCGCTCCAGAAGGGCCCCCTCCTTCGGGCGGCGGTGGAGGGGGTCGAGGCGCCGCTCCAGGAGGACGATGACCCGGGTGATGACGAAGTTGACGAGGAGGTAGAGGGCGCCGGCGACAATGAACACCTCGACCGGGCGGAAGGTGGACGCGATGATCTTCTTGGCGATGCCGGTGATCTCCAGGATCGTGATGGTGGAGGCGAGCGAGCTTGCCTTGACCATCAGGATGACCTCGTTGCCGTAGGCGGGCAGCGCCTGACGCAGGGCGAGCGGGAAAGTGATCCGCTTGAACACCTGGACGCCGCTCATGCCGACGGCCTTGCCCGCCTCGACCATGCCCTTTGGCACGCTCATGATCCCGCCCCTTATGATCTCGGCGGCATACGCGCCGTTGTTGAGGGCGAGCGCGAGCAGGGCGCAGAACCACGCGTCGCGGAACAGGACCCAGAGGCCGACCTGCTCGAAGAAGTGCCGGAACTGCCCAGAACCGTAGTAGATGAGGAAGATCTGGACGAGGAGCGGCGTCGAGCGGAACACGTAGACGAAGGCGAACGCGAGGCCGCTGGGCAGGGGGTTGGTCGAGAGCCGCATCAGCGCCACGGGCACGGCGACGAGGAAGCCGCAGGTGACGGCGACGGCGACGAGAAGGAGGGTCGTCGGCAGCCCGGCCAGGAGCTGCGGGAAGGCCGAGACGATCGCGTCGAGGTTCATGACGCCCGCCCCACGCCCCGGTTGGCCCAGCCCTCGGCGCGGGCGAAGCCCCGGTCCGAAAGGGCGGTGAGCCCGAGGTAGAGGACCGCCGCCGTGACGTAGAAGGTGAAGGGCTCCTTCGTGGCACCCGTGCCGATCGCCGCCTGCCGCATGATCTCGACGAGGCCGATCACCGAGATGAGCGACGTGTCCTTGAGCACGAACTGCCAGACGTTGCCGAGGCCGGGAAGGGCGTAGCGCGCCACCTGCGGCACGAGGACCCGCCAAAAGCGCTGCCTGCGGGTCATGCCGATCGCCATCGCCGCCTCGATCTGCCCCACGGGCACCGTCTGGACGGCGCCTCTTATCACCTCCGCCGAATAGGCCCCGGCGCTGACGCCGAGGCAGATCACCCCGGTGACGAAGACGGGCAGGTCGATGTAGCCGTCGTAGCCGAAGAGCCCGCTCGCGATCGAGCGCAGCGCCACGCCCCCGCCGAAGAAGACGAGGTAGATGACGAGGAGTTCCGGGATGCCCCGGATCAGCGTCGTGTAGACGGAGGCGAACCAGCGCAGCGGCGCTGCGCCCGAGAGCTTGCAGGCGGCGAGCCCGCTGCCGATGACGATGCCGAGCAGGTAGGCGAGGGCGGCGACGGCGATGGTGACGAGGGCGCCCCGCACCATCTCGTCGCCCCACCCTTGGGCGCCCCAGGCGAGGAGGGAAAGATCCATGCGGCCCCCTTTCCGGCGGCGCGGACGGCGCCCCGCCGCCCGCGCGCCTGCTGCGTTGCCGCCCTAGCTGCTGGGCGCGGCCGAGCTGTCGAAGCCGAACCACTTCACGGCGAGGTCCTTGACGGTGCCGTCCTTGAGCGCCGCCTCGATCGCCTCGTTGAACTTTGCCTTCAGGTCCTCGTCGTCCTTGCGCAGGCCGACGCCGACGCCTTCCCCGAACGGCCCGCCGGAAAAGCCCGGCCCCGCCCGCACGAAGCCCGGATCGCTGTCCAGGAGCGGCTTCCAGCCGCTCTGGTCGGCCAAGGCCGCGTCGATCCGTCCGGCCTGGAGGTCGAGGTCCAGGTTCTCTTGGGAGTCGTAGGTGTTGATGGTGACGGCGTCGCCCATGTACTCGCGCAGGAAGTTCTCGTGGATCGTCGCCGTCTGCACGCCAACGGTCATGCCGTCCATCAGCCCCTTCACCTTGTCGATCTCGGCCTGCTCTTCCGGCGACACCTCGGCGAGGTCGATGCGGTCCTCGGGCAGCCCGGCCTCGGCGAAGTCGCTGTCCTTGGGCACGACGAAGATCGCGGGCGTCGTGGCGTACGAGCGGCTGAAGGCGATCACCTCCTTGCGCTCGGGCGTGATCGACATGCCGGCCATGATCGCGTCGTACTTGCCGGCCTGAAGCGCCGGGATCATCCCGTCCCAGGCCTGCGGCACGAAGGTGCACGTCACCTTCATCCGCCCGCACAGGTCCTTGCCCAACTCGATCTCGAACCCGTCGAGCTGCCCCTGCGCGTTGGTGAAGTTCCAGGGCGCGTAGGCGCCCTCGGAGGCGATCCGCACCGTCTCCTGCGCCGAAGCGGCGGACGCGGCGAAGCCGAGGAGAAGAGCCAGGACGGCGATCGGCTTGGTTCTCATGCGCTCGTTATCCTTCGTGGCTGGGACCGTCAGTGGAGCACGCTCGCCAGGAAGCGGCGGCAGCGTTCGGAGGCGGGGCGCTCGAAGACGGAGTCCGGCGGCCCGTCCTCCTCGATCCGCCCCTCGTGCAAAAAGAGGACGCGCGACGACACCTCGCGGGCGAAGCCCATCTCGTGGGTCACGACGATCATGGTGCGCCCCTCGGCCGCGAGGTCGCGCATCACCTTCAGGACCTCGCCGACGAGTTCGGGGTCCAGCGCCGAGGTCGGCTCGTCGAAGAGCAGCACGCGCGGCTCCATCGCCAGCGCGCGCGCGATGGCGACCCGCTGCTGCTGCCCCCCCGAAAGCTCGGACGGGTAGGCGTCGTGCTTCTGGTGCAGCCCGACCTTCTCCAGGAGCGCTGCCGCCCGCGCGCGCGCCTCGTCCTTCCCGAGCCCGAGCACGGTGACGGGACCCTCCATGACGTTCTGCATCACCGTCATGTGGCTCCACAGATTGAAGCTCTGGAACACCATGCCGAGCTGGCGGCGGATGCGCTGAAGCTGGCGCCGGTCCTTGACCCTGGACCTGCCGCCCCGCTCCTCGACCTGGACCTCGTCGCCCGCGACGACGACCCGCCCCTTCGTCGGCATCTCGAGGAAGTTGATGCAGCGCAGGAACGTGCTCTTGCCCGACCCCGAGGCGCCGATCACCGAGATCACGTCGCCATCATCGGCCTCGACCGAGATGCCCTTGAGGACCTCGAGCCCGCCGAAGCTCTTGTGCAGGTCCTCGACGAGGAGCGCCGCCCCCTTGTCCATGCGCCCTTCCCCCTGGCGTTTCGCGGAACGATAGGCGGCTTTTTCCGCGCGGGCAACACGGCTTGCTCGAAGGCGCCCCCCGCGCCATAACCCGGCCCATGCCCGAAACCCCCGACCTTGCCTTCCGCCGGCGCCACCTGCTCGCCATCGAGGGCCTGCACCCCTTCGAGATCGCGGACCTGCTCGACTGTGCCGAGGGCTACGTCGCCCACAACCGGAAAAGCGACAAGAAGCTCTCGACGCTCCGCGGCCTCACCCAGATCAACCTGTTCTACGAGAACTCGACCCGGACCCGGACCTCGTTCGAGCTGGCCGGCAAGCGCCTCGGCGCCGACGTGGTCAACATGTCGGTCTCGGGCTCGTCGATCAAGAAGGGCGAGACGCTCATCGACACCGCGATGACGCTGAACGCCATGCACCCGGACGCCCTCGTCGTCCGCCACGGCGAGAGCGGCGCCGTCGCGCTCCTCGCCCACCACGTCCGCTGCGCCGTCATCAACGCCGGCGACGGCAGCCACGAGCACCCGACGCAAGCCCTCCTCGACGCGCTCACCATCCGCCGCCGCAGGGGCCGGATCGAGGGCCTCACCGTCGCCATCTGCGGCGACGTGCTCCACTCCCGCGTCGCCCGCTCCAACCTCCTCCTCCTCCAGGCGATGGGGGCGAGCGTCCGCCTCGTCGGCCCGCCGACCCTCCTCCCCCCCGCGATCGAGACCTTCCAGGTCCCCACCTTCACCGACATGCGGGAAGGCCTGGAGGGCTGCGACATCGTCATGATGCTCCGCCTCCAGACCGAGCGGATGCAGGGCAGCTTCGTCCCCTCGGTGCGCGAGTACTTCCGCCTCTACGGCCTCACCCCCGACAAGCTGAAAGCGGCCAAGCCCGACGCGCTCATCATGCACCCCGGCCCCATGAACCGGGGCGTCGAGATCGACGGCGTCGTCGCCGACGACATCGACCGCAGCGCCATCCTCGACCAGGTCGAGATGGGCGTCGCCGTCCGCATGGCCTGCCTCGACGCCCTCACCCGCCACCTGCGGGACGGCGACTGATGCCGCTTCTCATCCGCAACGTCCGCCTCCTCGACCCCGCCTCGAACCTCGACGCCGGGGGCTCCCTCCTGGTCGAGGGCGGCAGGATCGCGTCCCTCGGCCGCGAGGTCCCCGTCCCCGACGGCGCGGAAACCCTCGACGGCGGGGGCCTCTGCCTCGCCCCCGGCCTCGTCGACCTGCGGGTGCGCTTCGGCGAGCCCGGCGCCGAGCACAAGGAACGCCTGGAGAGCGGCGTCCGCGCGGCGGCTGCGGGCGGCGTCACCTCGGTCGCCGTCCTCCCCGACACCGAGCCCCCGATCGACGACCCGGCGATGCTCGAGTTCGTCGCCGCCCGCGCGCGACGCCTGAAATCGGTCAAGGTCCACCCCTACGCCGCGCTCACCAAGGGCCTCGCCGGCAAACAACTCGCCGAACTCGCCCTCCTCAAGGAGGCCGGCGCCGTCGCCTTCACCGACGGCGACCGCGCCGTCGCCGACGCCCGCGTCATGCGCCGCGCGCTCTCCTACGCCGGTGCCCTCGGCCTCCTCGTCGTCCAGCCCCCCGAGGAACCCTCCCTCGCCGAGGGCGGCGTCATGAACGAGGGCGCCGTCGCGTCGCGCCTCGGCCTCGCCGGGGTCCCCGCCGCCGCCGAGGTCATGATGATCGAGCGCGACCTCCGCCTCGTCGCCCTCACCGGCGCCCGCTACCACGCCGCCCTCGTCTCCACCGCCGAAGCCGTCGAGGCCATCCGGCAGGCGAAGGCGCGGGGCCTCCCCGTCACCTGCGCCACCACCCCCCACCACCTCGCCCTCAACGAACTCGAGGTCGAAGGCTACCGCACCTACGCCAAGGTCCGCCCCCCGCTTCGCGCCGAGCCCGACCGCCTCGCCGTCGTCCAAGGCCTGAAGGACGGCACCGTCGACGCCGTCTGCTCCGACCACACCCCCCAGGACCAGGACTCAAAGCGCCTCCCCTTCGCCCAGGCCGCCTTCGGCGTCGTCGGCGTCGAGACCCTCCTGCCCGTCGCGCTGAAGCTCCACCACGAGGAGGGGCTTTCGCTGCTCGACGTGCTCCGCCCGCTCACCGTGGCACCGGCGGGCCTCCTCGGCCTGGAAGCGGGCCGCCTCGCCGTGGGGGCGGCCGCCGACTTGGTCCTCTTTGACTCGGATGCGCCTTGGAAGATCACCGAAGCCGGGCTGTCGTCGCTCGCCAAGAACACGGCGTTCGAGGGGCGGCTCGTGCAGGGAAGGATCGAGCGGACGTGGGTGGATGGGAGGACGGTGTTCAAGAGGGTATAAGAGATAGGCCTCGCGCCCGCCGCGTGGGTTCCTTTCATCCTTTTCCCGCCTGTTCCGTCGGCGTTCGGCCCGAACGGCCGGGCGGATACTAGGCGAAGGCGGAAAAGAGAAGAGAAAAGCCGCGGCGGCGCGCGCGAAGTGTCTCAATCCTCAGCCCTTGGCTTCGAGGCCGGCGGTTTCGCGGCCCACGTAGGCGCGGGTGATGCTCTCGATGTTCTCGCCCAGCCACTGCGCCGTCGTCTCCTCCTCGCGCAGGATGCCCTGGCAGGCGGTGGCGATCTGCGTCTCGCCGCAGGCTTCGGCCATCGCGATCAGCGACTTGTAGCTCGCGATCTCGAAGTGCTCGAAGGCGTAGGCGGTGAAGGCGTTCTTGAGCACCTCGTCGTCCGCCGTCATGTGGAACATGCCCTGCACGCTGGCGGCGAGCTTCGTCGCCGTCTCCTTGAGGCTGGACGGGCTCTCGCCGAGTTGGCCGAGGCATTCCTCGACCCGCGCCTTCTGCCGCTTCGTCTCCTCGAGGTGCTGGCCGATGCGCGCCTTCAGCTCCGGATAGTGCTCCAGCCGCCCGTGGATCGTGGAGAGGTTCGTCTCGGCCTGGCCTTCGAGCGCGTAGGCGTTGCGCAGGGCGACGATGAGGAGGTCCCGCTTGCTGGTCGTCATGACGTTTCCTTTCAGTGGGCGCCGCACCGGCGGCGCGTCGCCTTCAACGGGGCAAAAGGAGAGACGTTCCTGACGGGAAGACCGGGGATACCTGCGTTAACCATACAGGCTAGGAAGTCCTTCACCCCACCTCGTGCCCCGGACTTGATCCGGGGCCTAACTGTTACCGCTTCAAAACCGTTTGAGGAGTTTCGAGTTTCGGGGACACGATACGAGTTTCGGGGACACAATACGAAATTAAGAGTTTCGGGGACATAAGAGTTTGGAGTTTCGGGGACACGATACGAAATTAAAGTCATGACCATCAAAAAAGAGTGGAAGCTATAGCCACTTCGCGCACGGGCCGTGGCGGCCGCCTCGCTCTTGCTGCCGTCTGCTCGTGGAGGACAACTGCATTCTCAGCCAGACGTTGCTCAGGCACGGTTTGCTGCATCGTGTCACAGAAGAGCTCAGCAAGAGCGCAGCCGAGGCGGCGCATGTCTTCGCGGTAGAGCACGATCGCTCCTATCGGCTCGCCTTGCGCAGGCTTGCATGTGAACGCGTGGCCGACAAGAAGCCCCCCTTCGTTAACAGGCTGGATTGTCCGGGCATCGCCGTGGGCGACCGCATCGCGCAGCGACTTAAAAAAATCGAAGGTGGTCATGCCGGCGAAAGCAGGAAAAATCCGACTGCGCCGCGGCGCCAAACCCCCGAAATCGCCTGTCGTCTTAATCTGCCAGGGAACGTCCTCGACATGCTGCTTCTTCAAGGCAGCCTGAACTCCCCGCGCGAGTTGGTCGTTTCTCCCATCATGGCACTCAGGCGTCCGACTGCGCTGGAGGACCCAACACAGTATGGCCGTGAACAGAGCAAAGCTTTTAGTAACCTTGTAGGGCTCGCGAACCTCGGTCAGCATGCGTCTCAAGCGATCAACGGTCGCGTATTCGACGGTGTCCTGGGTGATTTCAGCCACTCGTCAATACTCCCTGAATGTCGGCGAACGACGGTCGGGATGCCCTCGCTTGCCCGACCTGGTCACGTCTATATTGCCAGTAAGAGCCCGTCCGCAAAAGATCTGATCTGGTATTCCCCAGATGGAAAAAGCGGGGACACGAGCCCCGTTGACTCCGTAGGTCAAGAAGGTCCATCCCGCGCCGCGTGCGCCCACCCGACCATCGTATGTGTCTTTATTCCTAAGCCCGTGCTATCCTCCCGGCGGACCCTTCCACCAGGAGCACGCATTATGCCCCGCCTCGCCGCCGTCGTCTCCAACGCCGCGCCCGCCGCCCTTGCCACGCCCGCACCTTGCACGAACGAACCCGGGCCCCGCGCGCCGGCCCCCCGCACCAGGGCGCAGCGCGACGCCAGCCGGAGGAACGGCGCCCGCTCGCGCGGCCCCGCCACCGAGGCGGGCAGGCAGCGCAGTTCGCGGAACGGCCACCGTCACGGGCTGCGGGGCAGGGCGCCAGTGCTTTCCGCCGACGACGCCCGCGGGCTTGCCGCATCGCGCGCCGACCTGCTGCGCCGCTGGCCGGTGGCGACGCCGGTCGAGCGCCACTGGCTGGAGCGCCTCGCGGCCTGCCACCTGCGCCAGCAGAAGCTGGAGGCGATCGAGTTCCTCGTGATGGACGCCTTCCTGTTCGACGCGGACGAACCCGACGCCCCCGAGGCAAAGCCGCGCCTGCCGTCGCTGGCGACGCTGCTGCGCTACCGCCGGCAGGTGGCGCGCGAGATGGAAGAAGCGGGGGGGAACCTGCACCGCCTCATCGACGGGCGGCCGGGCCGCGCGGGCGGCACGGACGAACCCGAGGGGGGGGAGGAGGACGAAGGCGAGGCCGACGCGGACGGCCGGGACGACGACGAGGCCGATGCCGCCTTCTGCACGGACGAACCCGGGCCCGAGGCGGCGCGCGCCGTGCTGCCCGGCCCCGTCTTCCCCGACCCGCGCCGCGAC
>JAGRGG010000283.1 GCA_020445645.1 Geminicoccaceae bacterium
GGGTTCGTTTGCCCGCGGCGGCGCCTCGGGTTCGTTTCGCACCGGCGGCGACTCGGGTTCGTTTCGCACCGGCGGCGCGGCGGAGTCGGACAGGGGCGCCTCGGGTTCGTTCCGCTGCCCCGTCGCGGCGGCCGCCCCGGGTTCGTTTCGCACGGGCGCCACCGCGTCCGCCGCCGCCCGCGCCCCCCGCCGCTCCCTCAGCGCCTTGAGCAGCCGGAACTGGCTCCGCTCCAGCTGGCCCCGGTACCGGATCACGGCGTTCAGCCGCGCCGCGTCCCACATGAAGGGGCTGAGCGGGCCGTAGCCGCTGATGAAGTGGCCGTCGGGCCGCTGCTCGCGCGAGATCAAGACCTCGGCCTCGACCGCCTCGACCCGGATCATCCGCCAGAAGACGAGGGCGAGCTGGGTGACCAGCGCCCGCTCGGTCGGGCCTTGGGGCTGGTACTCCGCCTCGACCTGGGCGCAGTGGTCGGCGAAGGCGTCCGCATCCTCGGTGGGCAGGAGGACGTCGGTCGTCGCCGTGAGGCCGTGCTTGAGCGCGTTCCGGGACGAGGCGGCCTTGCCGGCCTCGGTGCGGGGGCCACGGCCCTTGGCGCCGTTCTGGCGGCTGGCCTCGATCTGGGCGGGGGTGCGGGGCTTGCGGGCGGCGGCGGGCATGGCGGGGGCTCCCGTGGGGGTGAGGGGGCGGCACCCTAGCATGGATAGGATCATTAGCCTAGAAGAGGGGCGTTGGCGACCGGGCGATGGGGAGTCAAGCGCGCGAAGGGGGCCTGGGGCGTCGCTGCCATCGCGGGGCGATCACCGGTTCGGCCCCTCCCGGTACCAGTAGCGATAGGCCCCCCCGAAACCCGCTTGCGCGAAGACGCGCCGCGCCGGGGCGTTGGCCTCGACCACCTGGAGGAACGCCGTTCCGGCGCCCATGCCGTGCCCCCAGGCGAGAAGGCGGCGGACGAGGGAGAGGGCGAGCCCCTTGCCGCGAAAGGGGGGCGCCGTGCGGAGCGCGAAGACGCCGACGTGGCCGAGGGCGACGGCGCCGAGCGCCGCCGCCGCCGGCTCGCCCCCGACGCGGGCGAGCGCGAAGGCGTGCGGGGCCCTGATCCGGGCGTAGAGGGCGGCCCGCTCGCGGCGCGGGGCCGCGTCGATGTCGCCGTGCAGCGCCGCCATGACCGAGGGGGTAGGGCGGCCGAACAGCTCGATGCCGGACGCCCCGGCGCCGGCGCCCTCGGCGCCAGTCTCCTCGGCGTCGAAGGCTCGGGCGCCGGTCCCTCCGAGCGGGCGGGCGAGGACGAGGGCGGGGGTGAGGCGGGCGTAGCCCAGCCCTTCCAGGCGCCGGTCCAGGCCCTTCGGCGCCGTGGCCGGGGTGAGGCAGAAGCAGGGGGGAAGGCCGCGCGCGCCGTACCAGGCCTCGACCGATCCGACGGCGGCGCCGGGGTCGGCGCCGGGGCGAAAGCCCAGCGTCACGGCCGAGTTGAGCCGCCGGCTCGCCGCCCCGCCCGCGCGCAGCACCCAGCCCTCGACCGTCGCCGTCTCCGCCGGCGGCCAGCACAGGGCGGCCGCCGCCTCGATCCGCCGCGTTCGCGGGATGTCCATTCCGCTTGGCCTCCGGCTCGACGAGGATTGCGCTTCGCGCCCGCCGGCGCGGGGCTCTTTTCCTCGTCTTCCCATGCGTTCCGCGGCGGCGCGACCGGCTTCGGGGGTGGCACGAGGATCGAGCCGAGCCGCTTCGGCTCCCGCCTCGCCACCCCTGGGCTTGTCCCGAGGATCCGCGGTTCGGGGCCTCGCGCCCGGCGCGGGGGACGTGACGGGCCGGCGGCGCGGCGGTTCGGGGCCGTGTGGATCCTCGAGTCGAACCGGAGATGACGGGTTGAAGGCCGGAACGGCACCGACCCCGGCTGGCGCCGCCCGCGCGCCGCCCCGCCTTCGGCCGAACGGCCCGACGAACCCTTCCCCCGGAGTCCCCCTAGAGGCCGACGAAGTCGCCGGCGTCGATCTTGGAGCTGTCGGCGAAGCCGGGCAGCAGGATGCGCTCGACCAGGACGTCGGGGGCGCCGGGGAAGGGGTCGTCCCTATAGAGGTCGATCCGCGTGTCGCGGCCGAGGTCGACGACGACGAAGCCGTCCGCGCGCAGCCCCGACACGTCGAACCGGTCCTGCCCGTTCTGGAAGTCCCGCACCGTCTCGACGCTGCTTGCGTCCCTGTCGGCGAAGACGAAGGTGTCGCGCCCCGCCCCGCCCCGCCGACGTAGGTGTCGGCCCCCGCCCCGCCGTCGAGCCGGTCGTCGCCGCCGAGCCCGTAGAGCTCGTCGGCGAAGGGACCGCCCTTGAGGGTGTCGTTGCGCGCCGTGCCGCGGATCGCCTCGTTGGCGCCCGTCACCGTCACCGTCACCGTGCCCGTGTCGCTGCCCCCGTGGCCGTCCGAGACGGTGTAGGCGAAGGTGTCGGTCGCCGTCTCGCCCGCCCCCAGCGCCTCGAACGCCCCGTTCGGGTCGTAGACGAGCCGGTTCGCGGCGTCGTCGAAGACCACCTTGCCCTTGTTGCCGGCCGCGTCCACCGCATCGATGTCGAGCCCGTCGCCGTCGACGTCGCGGTCGTTGCCGAGTAGGAGCGCGTGCAGGT
>JAGRGG010000284.1 GCA_020445645.1 Geminicoccaceae bacterium
GCCACGCCCGGACAACAGATGAAAAGAAGAAAAGAGAAGCCCCGCGCAGCGGACGCGAAGCGTGATTACCCCGGCCCCTGCCGCATCTGCGCCGGCAGCCACGTCGCCAGTTCGGGGAAGGCGACGAGGAGGGCGACCATGAGGACCATGAGGAGGAAGAAGGGAAAGGCCACCTTGGCGACGTAGCCGATGTCGCGGCCGGTCATGGCCTGGAGGACGAAGAGGTTGAAGCCGACCGGGGGCGTGATCTGCGCCATCTCGATGACGACGACGACGAAGATGCCGAACCAGATGGTGTCGATCCCGGCCGTGCGGATCAGGGGCTCGATGACCGCCATCGTCAGGACCACCGAACTGATCCCGTCGAGGAAGCAACCGAGCACGATGTAGAAGAGGGTGAGCGCCGCGATGAGCGCCGTGGGCGAGAGGCCGAGCCCGCCGATCCAGGCCGCGAGGCCGCGCGGCAACCCTGTGAACCCCATCGCCAGCGAGAGGAACGAGGCCCCCATGAGGATGAAGGCGATCATCGCCGAGGTGCGGACGGCGCCCATCAGGCTTTCCGTGAAGCTCGCCCTGTTCAGCGAGCCCTGGAAGAGGGCGAGCAGAAGGGCGCCGATGACGCCGAGGCTCGCGGCCTCGGTCGCCGTCGCGAGCCCCGTGTAGATCGAGCCCAGGACGGCGAGGACGAGGAGGGCGATCGGCAGGAGAAGGCGCCCCTCGCGCAGCCGTTCCCCCAGCGACAGGACCGGCTCCGGCGGGGGGACCTGGTCCGGGCGCAGCGTCGCCCAAAGCGCGATGTAGCCCATGAAGAGGAAGGCGAGGACGAGGCCGGGGACGATCCCGGCGACGAACAGCTTGGCGATCGATTCGTTGATCGTCACCCCGTAGACGATGAGGGTGAGCGAGGGCGGGATCATGAGGCCCAGCGTGCTGGCGCCCGCGAGCGAGCCCACGACCATCGCCTCCGGGTAGCCCCGCCTTCTCAGTTCCGGGACCGACATCCGCCCCACCGTCGTCACCGTCGCCGCCGACGAACCCGAAACGGCGGCGAAGACGGCGCAGCCGATGACGTTCGTGTGCAGCAGCCGCCCCGGCAGCCGCGCCGTCCAGGGGGCGAGGCCCTTGAACATGTCCTCCGACAGCCGGGTGCGGAACAGGATCTCCCCCATCCAGACGAAGAGGGGCAGGGCCGTCAGCGACCAGGACGACGCCACCGTCCAGATCGTCGTCACCATCGCGTCGCCCACGGGCCGGCTCGTGAACAGCTCCATGCCCACATAGGCGACCCCCATGAGCGAGAGCGCCACCCAGACCCCGGATCCCAGCAGAAGGAAGAGCACGCCGAGAAAGAGAACCGTCAACTCGGCCTGTTGCACCCGCGTCTCCCCCGTCGTTGCGACGGGGGCGAATCTACCCGTCGGGCACGTCCCGGTCCATCCGCGCGCTCGGTCCCGCCGCGCGGGACGTTCGCTTCCTCTCGGGCCTTTGGCGTGCCCCCTACGCCCTCTTCACGAGGAGCGTCACGCTTCCGAGGTTGTTCCCGTAGGCTTGCCAAGCGTCGTTGGCAAAGCAGTAGAGGTAGCCGGAAGCCCTCGGGGTGCGGGACTCGCCTTTGCCGATCAGGAACGTCTCGTGCTCGATCTCCTGGCCGGTCTCGTCGACCTGGCCGTTCGCCACGACGCCGACGAGCCCGAACCAGGGCATGTCTTCTTCCCGGCGCGTCCACCAGAAGTCGGCCTGCGCGTTTCCTGTCACCCGCTTGAACAGCAGCTCGACCTTCCCCAGGGCCGAGGCGGCCACGTGGGCGACCTCGCCGATCTCGAACCTGCCGTCCGCCGTGCCTTCGGGGCCGCACTTGATCGAGCCGTCGACCCATTGACCGATCGCGGTGAATTCGTAGGCGACGCCGCCCGTCAGGTAGATGCCGGTGTTGTTCCAGGTCTGCCGGGCGAAGATCTCCACCTTCCTTCCGTCGCCGGCTTCGAGCGGGTCGGTCGGCCAGTAGGGCGGCTGGTCGAGCGGGGGATCCTCGTGGCGCGCGAGCGCCGACGGATGGAGGCATCCCTGGTCGACGGACCGCTGGCCGATCAGGGGGGTGCTGCGGGGCCGGGTCTTGAGCGCCTTGAAGATGCCCTTCCACGAGTCGTGCAGGACGCCCCGCGGATCCGGCTTGATCTGATCGATCGCGCTGTCGCGGAAGGCGAGACCCTCTTTCCCCGCCTCGCCAATCATCCAGCAAAGCGCTTCGTCGGAGAGGCCCGTCCGCCCGTAGCCGCCGCCGACGTCGCCGTGGACGCCGGGGAACCAGACCTGCTTGACGTCCGGGTGTTCCCTGGTGTTCGACCACAGGGTCGGCCAGAAGCTGGCCCTGAGTTCGTCGAGGGCAACGGCATGGCGGGCGCGCCGAACCTTCGTGCTCAGTTCCGTATCGTGGAAGCTGTGCCTTGCCGGGTCGTCGATGAGGTTGAGCAGCGCCAGGTCCTTGGGGATGCCCAAGGCGCCGACGGTGTCCCAGGCCCCCAGAAAATGGATGAGGTACGGAACGCCCTCGAAGCTGTGACACCGGGAGCTTAGATGTTCCGCTGATTTTTGCTTCCGGTAGCAGTCGAAGATTTCGTGTACCGAATCCCAGGCTTCCTCGTCGCGCAGCCCCGGTTTCGCAAGGTCGAGCAGCCCGCACCGCGTGATCATGCCGGCCAGGCTGCGGACGGTGTAGGCCCCGCGGCTGAACCCGAACAGGAAGATGCGGTCGCCCGGCCGGTAGCGGGCGCCGAGCCACCTGTAGGCGCTCATGATGTTGCGATCGAGCCCCTCGCCCGTTCCGCCTCCGGCGATGCGGTCCCACCAGCCGCCGTTGGTCCCGACACCGGGATGGTAGTAGGTCTTCTGGAGCTGCCCTTCGCCGTCCCGCTCCGCGAGGGCGTTGTACGCCCGGACGACGTTGGTGGGGGCGGGCAACCCCTCGTCCAGCTCGTCCGGCGTGTTCCAGGTGCCGTCGCAGAAGATCGCCAAGTTCGCCATCTGCATCCCTCCCGCCCGATCATGCCAAGCCGAGCGGTTACTTGACCGTCGAAGGAATCAAGCCTCCCGCAAGACGGTGATGAGCGGTTGGACGGGCCTTCCCAACGCGCCTTGGTCGGGGCAGCCTGACCCCGTGGGCGGGGCTCGTCAGTGCGTTTGCGCACATGGAACGCCGGCGTGTCCGTTCCGAAGGTCGGCGACGATGGGGGCACGAAAGCCCGCGCCGAAGCGGGCGACCATCCGCGCCCTGGCCCTCCGCCCCGCCCCGTCGTAAGAACCCCCATTCGCTTGTCTTTCGGGAGAAAACCATGACCAACGTCGCCGTGGTCGGGTCGCAGTGGGGCGACGAGGGCAAGGGCAA
>JAGRGG010000285.1 GCA_020445645.1 Geminicoccaceae bacterium
TTCAAGGACCCTCACCTCAACCCTCTCCCCAAGGGAGAGGGGGCACGAGGCGGAAGCGGGACAACGCGCTTCGGCTTCGCCTCCTGCCCCCCTCTCCCGCTCGCGGAAGAGCTTGATCGCGTTGCGATCGAGGGGGCGAGGGTGCCGGCCTCCGAAGGCCGCTTCGCGTCGCCTCCCCGGAACCGTACCGACTTGGCCCTTTTTCAACGAAGTTCCGAAGGAGGTACGCCGATGATCCCAGACTGGCTGCACGCGCTCTCGATCGCCGCGCTCGCCCTCGGCTTCGCCTGCGCCGCCGTGATCCTCGTCGACGTGGTCCGCCACCCGCAGCGCATGGGGATCATGAACGTGGTCTGGCCGGTCGTGGCGCTGTTCGGGACGGTGCTGACGCTCTGGGGTTACTTCGTCTACGGGCGGCTCGCCACCAAGGAGGCGGCGATGACGGCCAAGGAAGAGGGGCGTGACCCGCCGAACAAGACGGAGACCCCGTTCCCGGCGATGGTCGGCAAGGGGGCCAGCCACTGCGGCAGCGGCTGCACCTTGGGCGACATCTGCGCCGAGTGGCTGGCGTTCGCCTTTCCTTCCGTCGCCGTCTGGTTCGGCTGGCACACCCTCTTCGCCGACAGGATCTTCGCCGTCTGGCTTCTCGACTACCTGTTCGCCTTCGCCATCGGCGTCGCCTTCCAGTACTTCACCATCGCGCCGATGCGCGGCCTGGGGGTAGGGGAGGGGATCCGGCAGGCGGTCAAGGCCGACACGCTCTCGCTCACCGCGTGGCAGGTCGGCATGTACGGCTTCATGGCCGTCGCCCACTTCTACATTTTCGCTCGCGTGCTGAATGCCCGGCTGGAGGTGGACACGCCCGAGTTCTGGTTCATGATGCAGATCGCCATGCTGTTCGGGTTCGTGACGAGCTATCCGGTGAACTGGTGGCTGATTCGGGCGGGGGTGAAGGAAAAGATGTAGGAGTGATCAAAAGAGCCAGGCTGCCACATTCCGCTGATTGAACCTTCTGTGTTTCTCGGATTATTGCTATTGAAACTTGATGAACTTAGGCCCTGTTAGGGCTTGAAGGTTGGGCTATGTGCTTGGTTTTGTAGGGGAGCAAAGCCAGTGCAGGTGCTGAAGGATACGCGGTGGGCCGAACTCGCGCCGCTGATCGAAGGAATCCGGCCCAAGGGCAAGACGCCGCCGCAGGACCTGCGCCGCACCATCGAGGCGATCTTGTGGCGGCACGATAACGGCGCCAAATGGCGCACCCTGCCGGCCGAACTCGGCCCATGGCACCGGGCAGCGCAACGGTTCATTCGCTGGGCCAAACTGGAGGTATGGCGCCGCCTGCTCGACCTTGTGCAACGGCGCGGCGTCAGCCTGGGCCTGGTGTGCATGGACGGCACGGGCATCCGGGCCCACGGCAAAGCGGCGGGTGCCGCTAAAAAGGGGTCGCACCGCGCCAGCGAGACCGCCGTTTCAGTTGCACCGCTTCGCGCTGCGATGGCCGCAGCCGTGGCGGGTTTGGCAGCAAAGCCTGCGTGATCGCCGACGGGCAAGGCCGCGCCGTCGCCTTTGCCTTGGCACCCGGCCAAGCGCACGAGTTGCCGATGGCCGAGGGCTTGCTCCAGGCGCTGCCCGCCACGCCCAAATGGGGGATCGCCAATCGTGGCGACAGCAGTCGTGCCTTGCGCGAGCGTGTTTGGGCCGGCGGCGCGCGGCCGGCCATCCCCTGCCGGCGCAACGAGGAGCAGGTCGCGTGTCCGGCCTGGACCTGCGTCAACCGATCGAAAGCGGCGCTTTTGATGGTCGAGCGGCTGTGGGGCCGGCTCAAGGCGTGGCGCGCCGCGGCCACCCGCTATGAGAAGACCGCCACCTCCTTCATGGGCGTGCTCTGCCTCAAGGCCGCCCTCGACTGGCTCAAGCCCTAACAGGGCCTAGTGCAACCGGGAAAAAATGCTTGGCAAATTCCTACAGGCGTATCCCCCTGCAGGGGGCGGGAAGCCGTCCTCAGAGCCCGTCGTGGAAGGGTTGAGCGACTGGGGAGGGCGTGATCCCAAGAGGTCGTTCGTGCCGGCTTGGGACGGGCGGGGGGGGGCGGCCGCCCGCCGGCA
>JAGRGG010000286.1 GCA_020445645.1 Geminicoccaceae bacterium
CCGCGTCAGCGGACGCGAAGCGTCGAACGGGAACGGCCTCCTGGCACCGGCGGTTGCAATCGCCCACACCAGGGAGAAACGCCATGAGCGAGACGGCCAAGCGCACCGATCCCGAGCTTTGGGAGAAGGTGAAGGACAAGGTCACGAAGGGGGGCAAGGGCGGGAAGAAGGGGCAGTGGTCGGCGCGCAAGGCGCAGATGGCGGTGCAGGAATACAAGAAGGCGGGGGGCGGCTACGAGGGCGAAAAGTCGGACGACAACAGCCTGGAGCAGTGGCAGGAGGAGGACTGGGGGACGAAGTCCGGCAAGAAGTCGGGCGAGACGGGAGAGCGCTATTTGCCGAAGGGGGCGAGGGAGGAGCTTTCCGACGCGGAATATAAGCGAACGAGCGACAAGAAGCGGGCGGACACGAAGAAGGGCAGGCAGCACTCGAAGCAGCCGAAGGACGTGGCGAAGAAGGCGGCGAAGCACCGGGACGACGGAGGCGGGGAGACCAAGGCCGACCTTTACGAACGGGCGAAGAAGCTGGGCGTCGCGGGGCGTTCGGGGATGGACAAGGCGGAGCTGAAGCGGGCGGTCGAGAAGCACGGCTGAGGCCGGGCCTCACGCCGGGCGGCGGTGGCTCGACGTGCCGGCGTCGATCCGGGCCTCGATCGCGTCCCAGATCCGGGCTTCCAGGTTGACGCCGTCGAAGCGGTCGATCTCCTGGAGGCCGGTCGGCGAGGTGACGTTGATCTCGGTGAGGTAATCGCCGATCACGTCGATGCCGACGAAGATCAGGCCGCGCTCCTTCAGCGTCGGGCCGATCGCCTCGCAGATCTCGCGGTCGCGCTTCGTGACCTCCGCCTTCTCGGCCCTTCCGCCGACATGCATGTTGGCGCGGGTCTCGTTCTTCGCCGGCACCCGGTTGACGGCGCCGGCCGCCTCGCCGTCGATCAGGATCACCCGCTTGTCGCCCTTCACGATCTCCGGCACGTAGCGCTGCACCATCAAGGGCTCGTTCAGGTAGGTCTGGAACAGTTCGACGAGGCTGGAGAGGTTCGGGTCGTCCTCCCTCAGGCGGAACACGCCGGCCCCGCCGTTGCCGTAGAGCGGCTTGACGACGATGTCCTTGTGCTCGGCCCGGAACGCCCGCATCTCGTCGATGTCGTAGGTGATGAGGGTGGGCGGCATCAGCTCCGCGAACTGGGTGACGAACAGCTTTTCCGGCGCGTTCCGGACCGAGGACGGGTCGTTGACGACCAGCGTCTCCGGGTGGATGCGGTCGAGCAGGTGCGTCGCCGAGATGTAGGCGAGGTTGAAGGGGGGGTCCTGGCGCATCAGCACCGCGTCCATCGTCGCAAGGTCGACCGTCTCGGGCGCCCCCTTGGTCACGTGGTTGCCCCGCTCGCGGCGCACCTCGAACGGCGTCGCCCTGGCGACGACGCGGCCGTGGCGGTAGCTCAGGTGCCTTGGCAGGTAGTGGTAGAGCCCGTGCCCGCGCCGCTGCGCCTCCAGCGCCAGTGCGAAGGTGCTGTCGGCATCGACGCTGACGGTCTCGATCGGGTCCATCTGCACGGCGACGGCGAGCGACATGGGCGGGCTTCCTGATACGCTGCGGCAAGGACGCCCTGCATAGCCCCCGCTTGGCTTGACAAGCAAGCGCGGGGCGCCGCACACCGCCCGCGTCATAAGGTAAGGGAGCGCCGATGGCCTACGACGAGAGCAACATCTTCGCCAGGATCCTGCGGGGCGAGATCCCGGCCGACAGGGTCTACGAGGACGAGCACGCGCTCGCCTTCCACGACATCGGCCCGCAGGCGCCGGTCCACGTCCTGGTCATCCCGAAGGGCGCCTACGTCTCGATGGCTGACTTCGGCGCCAATGCCCCGCCCGAACTGGTGACGGGGTTCTTTCGCGCCGTCGCCCGAGTCGCCCACGACCTCGGGCTCGAAGAGGGCGGCTACCGCGTGCTCGCCAACCACGGCGCCGACGCCGGGCAGGAAGTGCCCCACTTCCACGTCCACGTCTGCGGCGGCGGCCCGCTCGGCCGGCTGATCGCGCGGGGGGGCTAGCCCGCCGGTTCCTCGACGAGCGGACGGGCGCCGTCCTCCTCGCCCGCGGGCGCGCCCACCTCCTCGTTGGTCATCGGCGGCGGCGCCGTCTCCGTCGGCACGGCGTCCGCCGGCTCGTCCCTCATCGCCGCCTTCCCGTCGGGCAGGCCGAGCCCGGAACAGGCCGAGAGCGCGAGCGCGGCAAGGCAGAGCAGGGCAAGGGCGGGAAAACGCATGGACGGGGCTCCTTTCGCTTTGGACGGATCCGTAAGGCGTGACGCGGGCGGCGTCAAAGCGGGAAAGGGGCGGGGCGGCATTCGCGGCGGCGGTCGTGGCCGGGGCGCCATGAGGACGCGCTTCGCGCCGCTGCGCGGG
>JAGRGG010000099.1 GCA_020445645.1 Geminicoccaceae bacterium
ACAACTTCGTCACCAAGCGCGGCGCCTGCCGGGGCAGGCGGTCCAAGATCTCCTGGACGCAGGTGGAGACGGGTTCGGCGATCACCTGGAAGTATCCCTCCTGCATCCTTCAGGGCGACGACTCGGTTGGCGAGTTCTACTCGGTCGCGGTGACGAACAACCGCCAGCAGGCCGACACCGGGACCAAGATGGTCCACATCGGCAAGAACACCCGCTCGCGCATCGTCTCGAAGGGCATCTCGGCGGGCCGGGCCGACCAGACCTACCGGGGCCTCGTCAAGGTGCTCAAAGGGGCCGACAACGCCCGCAACCACACGCAGTGCGATTCGATGCTGATCGGCGACCGCTGCGGTGCGCACACGGTTCCCTACATCGAGGTCAGGAACCGCACCGCTACCTGCGAGCACGAGGCGACGACCTCGAAGATCAGCGACGACCAGCTCTTCTACTGCCGGAGCCGGGGCATTCCGGAAGAGGACGCGGTCGCCCTCATCGTCAACGGCTTCTGCCGCGAGGTCATGAACGAGCTGCCGATGGAGTTCGCCGTGGAAGCGAGGAAGCTGCTCGGCATCTCGCTCGAAGGCAGCGTCGGCTAGCCCCAAGAAAGACGTTTTCGGGAACGCATCATGCTCAAGATCAACGACTTGAAGGCCAGCGTCGCCGGCCAGGAGATCCTCAAGGGCCTCTCCTTGGAGGTGAAGGCGGGCGAGGTCCACGCCATCATGGGGCCGAACGGCTCCGGCAAGAGCACGCTCGCCTACGTGCTCGCCGGCCGTGACGGCTACGAGGTGACGGGGGGCACCGTCACCCTCGACGGCGGGGACCTCCTGGAGATGGAACCGGAGGAGCGGGCGGCGGCGGGGGTGTTCCTCGCCATGCAGTACCCGGTCGAGGTGCCGGGCGTCGCCAACAGCTACTTCCTCCGTCAGGCGCTCAACGCCGTCCGCAAGGCGCGGGGCGAGGGCGAACTGACGGCCGCCCAGTTCACGAAGCTGCTCCGCGAGAAGGCGGCGCTCGTGGGGATGCGCGCCGACCTCCTCAAGCGCGACGTGAATTCCGGCTTCTCCGGCGGCGAGAAGAANNGCGCAACGAGATCCTGCAGATGGCCGTCCTGGAGCCGCGCCTCTGCATCCTGGACGAGACCGACAGCGGCCTCGACATCGACGCGCTTCGCACCGTCGCCGACGGCGTCAACCAGTTGCGTTCCAAGGACCGGGGGATCATCGTCATCACCCACTACCAGCGGCTCCTCGACTACATCGTGCCCGATCGCGTCCACGTCCTCGCAAGGGGCGGGATCCGGCGCTCCGGCGGCAAGGAGCTGGCGCACCAGCTCGAGCGCGAGGGCTACGAGTCCTTCGCCGTCGCCGCGGCCTGAGGGGGAACAGCGATGACCGTCGCCAAGAGGCACGTCGAGGTCGACCCCGCCTTCGCCCGCGCCTTCCACGAGGCGTCGCGGCGCCTCGGCCGCGACGCCGGGCTGGGCGCTTCCCGCCGGGAGCGCCTCGACCGCTTCCTCGCCCAGGGGATGCCGACCCCACGGGTCGAGGCATGGAAATACACGAACGTCGGCAAGACCGCGAACCAGCCTTTCGCGCTCGCCACGAAGCGGCAGATCGGCGTCGAGGACGTGTCGCCGTGGCTCGCCGGCGGTCCCGCCGCGCGGCGCATCATCTTCGCCAACGGCCACCTCGTACCCGAGATGAGCCACGTCGGCGGCCTGCCCGAAGGCGTCACCGTCCAGGGCCTCGCCAAGCGCCTCCAGGAACGGCCGGACGAGGTGCGCCGTGCGATCGACGCGCTCATTGATGGGCGCGGCTTCACCGACCTCAACGCCGCCTTCGTCGAGGACGGGGCCTGGATCGAGGTTGCGGACGGCGTCCTCTGCGACAAGCCGCTCCAGCTCCTCTTCGTCACGGCCGGCGACGCGCCGGCGATGGCGCACCCGCGCGTCGTCGTCCGCCTGGGCAGGAACAGCCGCCTCCACCTCATCGAGAGCCACGTCGGCCACCGTCCGGGGCCGGGGCTGACCAACCTCGTCCTCCAGATCCGGGTCGCCGAGGGGGGAAGGCTCGACCACGACCGTTTCCAGACGGCGGGCGAGGGGGCGACGGCGCTCTCCAAGGCCGACGTCGAGGTGGCGGGGCGGGGCGTCTACGACCAGACCGTCCTCAGCCTCGGCGGCGCCTTGCAACGCAACGAGAGCGAGGTGCGGATCACGGGATCCAACGCCGCCGCCCACCTGAACGGCGCCTTCATGCCGACGGCGGCGGAGCACGTCGACACGCTCATCCAGATGCACCACATGGCGCCCGACTGCGAGAGCAACCAGTTCTACAAGGGCGTGCTGTCCGGCCGGTCGCGCGGGGTCTTCGCCGGCAAGATCATCGTCCACCAGGAGGCGCAGCGCACCAACGCCTTCCAGCAGAGCAACAACCTGCTCCGCTCCGACGACGCCGAGATCGACGCCAAGCCCGAGCTCGAGATCTACGCCGACGACGTGAAGTGCTCGCACGGCGCCACGGTCGGCGACCTCGACGACACCGCCCTGTTCTACCTGCGCTCAAGGGGCCTGCCGCGCGACCTCGCCGAGGCGATGCTCACCTACGCGTTCGCCGGCGAGGTGGTCGAACGGTTCAAGGACGAGGCCCTGCGCGCCACGGCCAAGCGCGCCCTGTTCCGCCGCCTGCCCGGCGGGGAAGCCCTGATGGGGATGCTATGAACGCCGTCCTGACACGCGAGGCGACCGCCGCCTACGACGTGGAGGCCGTTCGCGCGCGCTTCCCGATCCTCAAGACGAAGATGCAGGGCCAGCCGCTCGTCTACCTCGACAGCGCCGCGAGCGCGCAGAAGCCGGACGTGGTCATCGACGCGTTCAAGCAGGTCTACGAGCACGACTACGCCAACATCCACCGCGGCGTCTACGAGTTCAGCCAGCGCGCGACGGCGTTGCACGACGCCGCCCGGCGCAAGATCCAGGGGCTTCTGAACGCCGCCTCCTGGCGCGAGATCGTCCTCGTCCGCAACGCGACGGAGGCGATCAACCTCGTCGCCTACAGCTTCCTCCTCCCCAAGCTGCGACCCGGCGACGAGATCCTGCTCACCCAGATGGAGCACCACGCCAACATCGTCCCCTGGCAGCTCGTCGCCGGGATGACGGGGGCGAAGGTGGTGCCCGCCCCCGTGACGGACATCGGCGAACTCGACTGGCGGGGCTTCGTCGAGCGGATCAACCCACGCACGAAGATGATCGCGCTCGCCTGGGTCTCGAACGTGCTCGGCACGATCAACCCGGTCCACGACGTCGCCAAGCTGGCCCGCGAGAAAGGCATTCCCCTTCTCCTCGACGCGAGCCAGGCCGTGCCGCACATAGCCGTCGACGTGCAGGAGGTCGGCGCCGACTTCCTCGCATTTACCGGCCACAAGGTCTACGGCCCGTCGGGCGTCGGGGTCTTGTGGGCCCGGCAGGAGCACCTGGAGGCGATGCCCCCCTGGCAGGGCGGCGGCGACATGATCGAGCGGGTGAGCTTTTCGGGCACGACCTGGAACGAGGTGCCCTTCAAGTTCGAGGCCGGCACCCCCGACATCGCCGGCACGATCGCGCTGGGCCAAGCCGTCGACTTCGTCCGGTCCCTCGGCCTCGACGCCCTCGCCCGCCACGAGGCGGACCTGCACGCCTACGCCATGCGCGCGCTCGGGCAGGTTCCCGGCCTGAAGGTGTTCGGCACCGCCTCCGACAAGGTCGGCGTCGTCAGCTTCACCCTCGACGGTGCGCACCCGCAGGACGTGGGCACCATGCTCGACCTCGACGGGATCGCGATCCGCACCGGGCACCACTGCGCCATGCCGCTGCACGAGCGCTTCGGCCTCACCGCCACCGCCCGCGCCTCGATCGGCGCCTACACCAACGAAGCCGACATCGACGCCCTCGCGGCCTCCCTGAAGCGGGTGGCGGCGATGTTCCAATGACGGAGGGAACGGACATGCAAGCCCCAGACGAGGCTCAGGACGAGGCGCTGAAGAACGCCGCCGACTTTCTCGACCAAAAGGACGAGGCCGCCCCCGACCCCGAGCGCCTCGCCGAGGTCGGCCGACTCGGCGATGCCATCGTCGAGCAGTTGAAGACCGTCTTCGACCCCGAGATCCCGGTCGACATCTACGAGCTCGGCCTCATCTACAAGATCGACGTCCACGACGACAACGGCGTCACCGTCCAGATGACGCTCACCTCCCCCCACTGCCCCGTCGCCGAGAGCCTGCCGCTCGAAGTCCAGCACAAGGTCGGCGCCGTCGAGGGCGTCACCTCCGCCGAGGTCGAGATCAGCTGGGACCCCCCCTGGCACCCCTCGATGATGAGCGAGGACGCGCAGTTGGAGCTGGGAATGATTTACTAAAATCCATCCTCGCGCTTGCCGTGCAAAATTTTTGGCAATTATATATCTTGCAA
>JAGRGG010000100.1 GCA_020445645.1 Geminicoccaceae bacterium
GATCAAGTCCGGGGCACGCGGGTGGTGGGCTTGGGGGAACACCCAGAACGCCGCCACCTCCGGCGCGAACGGCGCGATCCGCGCGAAGGTCCGGCGCCGCAGCTGTGGACCATCCGCCGCAAGCCGCTGGCCTCGTTCCCGATCCTGGTGCTAACGAGGGCGCCCACGGCGGGACAACGTTTCAGCGAAGGCGGCTCGATGTTTCAGAAGGTTTTGATCGCCAACCGGGGCGAGATCGCGTGCCGGGTGATCCGGACGTGCAAGAGGCTCGGCGTCAGGACGGTGGCGGTCTACTCGGAGGCGGACGCGGAGGCGCTGCACGTCAAGATGGCGGACGAGAAGGTGTATCTCGGGCCGCCGCCGGCGGCGGAGAGCTACCTTAAGATCGACGCGGTCGTCGAGGCGTGCAAGGCGACGGGGGCGGAGGCGGTCCATCCGGGGTACGGCTTTTTATCGGAGCGCGCGGCCTTCGCGGAGGCGCTGGAGGGGGCGGGGGTCGTCTTCGTCGGGCCGCCCGTCCGCGCCATCGAGGCGATGGGCGACAAGATCGAGAGCAAGCGGCTGGCGAAGGCGGCGGGCGTGTCGACGGTGCCGGGGACGGAGGACGCGGTCGGCGACCCGGCGGCGGCGCTCAGGGCGGCGCGCGAGATCGGCTACCCGGTGATGGTCAAGGCGTCGGCGGGCGGCGGCGGCAAGGGGATGCGGATCGCCCGCGACGACGAGGGGCTGGTGGAAGGGCTGGAGCGGGCGCGCTCGGAGGCGCGCTCGTCGTTCGGCGACGACCGCTGCTTCATCGAGAAGTACGTGGAAGAGCCGCGCCACGTCGAGATCCAGGTGCTGGGCGACCGGCACGGCACCATCGTTTACCTGGGCGAGCGCGAGTGCTCGATCCAAAGGCGGCACCAGAAGGTGATCGAGGAGGCGCCGTCGCCCTTCCTGGACGCGGCGACCCGGCGGGCGATGGGCGAGCAGGCGGTGGCCCTGGCGCGGGCGGTGGGCTACCACTCGGCGGGCACGGTCGAGTTCATCGTCGACAAGGCGCGCAACTTCTACTTTTTGGAGATGAACACGCGGCTCCAGGTCGAGCACCCGGTGACGGAGCTGGTGACGGGGCTCGATCTGGTCGAACTCATGCTGCGGGTCGCGGCGGGGGAAAGGCTCGGCTTCACGCAGGACGACGTGCGGCTGGAGGGCTGGGCGATCGAGGGGCGGGTCTACGCCGAGGACCCGGCGAAGGGGTTCCTGCCCTCGACGGGGCGGCTCGTCGCCTGCGAGGCGCCGAAAGCGGAGGGGGTCCGGGTCGATACGGGGGTCGTCGCGGGCGGCGAGGTGTCGATGTTCTACGACCCGATGATCGCCAAGCTCTGCGCCCACGCGCCCACCCGCGACGCGGCGATCGACCTCCTGCGCGACGCGATCGACGCCTACGTGATCCGGGGGCTCAACCACAATCTGAGCTTTCTTTCGGCGCTCCTCGACCACCCGCGCTTCCGCGCGGGGCGGCTGACGACGAACTTCATCGCGGAAGAGTACGGCGAACGCTTTTCCGGCGTCGCCCTGGACGAGGGGCGCCTGCGGCGGGTCGTCGCCGTCGCCGCCGCCATGAAGGCGGGCGAACTCGCGCGGGCGAAGCGGATTTCGGGGGGGCTGCCGGGGCTGCGGCTCGCGGCCGACACGGACTTCGTCGTCCAGATCGACGGCCGCGACTTCGCGGTCGAGGTCAGGCCGGAGCCGGGCACGGGCTTCGTCAACGTCGGGGTCGACGGCGCGCCGCCCCTGGCGCTCGTCCTCGACTGGCGGCCGGGGCAGGCGCTGGTGCGCGCCACGGCCGACGGCGCGCCCCTCGCGTTCCAGGCGCGACCGCTGCCGGAGGGCTACGAGGTCGTCCACGGAGGCGCCGTGCTCCGCCTCACCGTCCGCCGTCGCCGCGCCCACGACCTCGCCCGGCTGATGCCGGAGAAGCGGGCGGCGGACACCACGAAGATCCTCCTCTCGCCGATGCCGGGGCTGATCCTCGCGGTCGGCGTCGCGGCGGGGGACGCCGTCAAGGCGGGGCAGGAGCTTTGCGTGCTGGAGGCCATGAAGATGGAGAACGTGCTTCGCGCCGAGCGCGACGCCACGGTGGAGAAGGTCGAGATCGCGCCCCGCGACACGGTGAGCGCGGACCAGGTGCTGATGACGTTCGTCTGACGGGACAGGGAGAACCGTGATGCAGGACCGGCTCGAAGGCGGCTGCCAGTGCGGCGGGGTCCGCCTCACCCTCGACGGCCCGCCGCTCGACGCACCCGCCTTCTGCCACTGCCGCATGTGCCAGAAGGCGACCGGCGCCCCCGTGGCCGCGTTCGGCACGTGGCCCTCGGACAGGATCGCGTGGCGGGGCGAGCCGGCTTGGTATAGGAGTTCGCACCTCGCCGACCGCGCCTTCTGCCCGGCCTGCGGCGGCCCGCTCGGGATGCGGATGACGGCGACGCCGGACCAGTTCGACGTGCTCCTCGCCGTCCTGGACGAGCCGGGGCGGGTCCGGCCCACGCACCACATCTGGTGGGAGAGCCGGCAGGACTGGCTCGCCATCGACGACGGGCTGCCGAAGCACGCGCGGGGCGCGCCCAAGGGCTAGGGCCTGGATGCGCTCCGCCTTCGGCGCCGGGCCTTCCTGTCCTTTCTCGATCTTCGCGGCTTGAAGCCCGTCGGGGGCGGCGTCGAGGCATGGCGCGCCTCCTACCTGCGGCCGTCCGACCCCACGGCGAAATCAACCGGGAAGGGTCAACATAGATCTGGAAGGTCAAGCCGGGCCAATCGGAGGTCTGGCGCATCCAGAACGCGTCCGCCAACGTCACCTACAGCCTGTGCCTCGCGGGCGATTCCCGGCCGACGATGCTCGCCGCGACCGGCTCGGGCGAGGCGCGCGATCACGCGCTTCCCTTCCGGATGCTCTCGCCGGCAGGTGCTCTCCCTGGACGCGGGAACGGGCAGGTTCGTGAGCCCGACCAGCCTCCAGCGCCACGTGCTGCTGACGCCGGGCAGCCGGATCGAGATCCTGGTCGCGTGGCGCGACCCCGCCCATTGCCCCGACACCGACGCGCCGGCGAACTGCCCGGCGGCAGCTTCCTTCAGCCCGCCGCCGAGTCCACCGCCTCGCGTCCGGCCTACGAGTACGTGCGCTCCGCCGGCTGCGCCGTCGACACCTCCGACCCCGCCGCCCCCGCCGGCCGGATCGAGGTCAAGATTCCCTTCACCCGCCAGACGACCCTCGGCAAGTACGTCTTCCACCGCCACATCCTCGAACACGCGGACCACGGCATAATGGCCGCGATCCGCGTGCTCACGAACGAGCAGGTGGCCGCTTCGGGGGCGGGCCTCCACGATTGAGCCGCCGATAGGATCGGGCGTGGCACGGGCGTCCGTGCCACGCCCGGCCAACCGACGAAAAAGAGAAAAAAGCCCGCGCGGCGGCGCGACGCGAAGCGTCCAGCTTGCCACGACGCCGGGAAAGCGCCACCTGAGGGGGCGATGCAGGCCGCCGCCCCCTCCTCCCCCGCACCGAACGCAACGAAGGAACGCCCCTCCCAGCGTCCTTGGGCGGCCCTGTTCACCCGGCTTTGGCCCTTCATCTGGGGCTCGGGGATGCGGCCGCGGGTCGTGGTGGCGCTGGGGTTCCTGATCGGCGCCAAGGCGGTCAACATCGTCACGCCGTTCGCCTTGAAGGCGGTCGTCGACGATCTGAGCATCGAAGGGCTGGCGTCGATCCCGTTGTTGGCGCTCCTGGTCTACGGGGCGGCGCGCCTCGGCACGTCCCTGTTCGGCGAGGTCAGGAACGCCGTCTTCGCCAGGGTCGGGCAGCGGGCGGGGCGCGACCTCGCGCTTCGCGTCTACGGCCATTTGTTCGACCTGTCGCTCCGCTACCACCTGGAGCGCCGCACGGGCGAACTGGCGCGCGGCATCGACCGGGGCGTGAAGGGGCTCTCGTTCCTGCTCGAATCGGTCGCGTTCAGCCTGTTCCCGACCATCGTCGAATTCCTCGTCGTCGTCGGCATCCTCCTCGGGCGCTACCCGCCCGTCTTCGCCGCCGTCGTCTTCGTCACCATCGCCGCCTACGGCGTCTTCACGGTGGTCACGACGAACTGGCGCACGCGGATCCGCCGGGAGATGAACGAGGCCGACAACCGCTTCAACGCCACCGCCGTCGACGGGCTCATCAACTACGAGGTGGTGAAGGCGTTCGCCAACGAGGGATTGGAGCGGCGCCGGCTCGACGCGGCGCTGAGGGACTACGAGGAGTCCGCGACCAGCGCCGAGACCAGCCTCGCCTTCCTCAACGTCGGACAGGCCGGGATCATCGCGCTCGGCGTCACCGCGCTCATGATCCTGGCGGCCAGGGGCGTCGTTCGGGGCGGGCTCACCGTGGGCGACGTGGTGCTGCTCAACGCCTTCCTCCTCCAGCTCTACCAGCCGCTCAATTTCCTCGGCGTCGTCTACCGCCAGTTGCGCCAGTCGCTCACCGACCTGGAGAGCATCGACCGCCTCCTGGAGCGGCGCCCGGAGGTGGCGGACCGGGAGGGCGCGCCGGCGCTCGTGCTGAACGGCGGTGCCGTGCGCTTCGAGGACGTGCGCTTCGACTACGACCCGCGCCGGCCGATGCTGCACGGGGTGGGGTTCGAGGTCCCGGCGGGGCACAAGCTCGCCGTCGTCGGGCCGTCGGGGGCGGGCAAGAGCACCCTGGTCCGGCTCCTGTTCCGCTTCTACGACCCCACGGGCGGGCGGGTCACGATCGACGGTCAGGACGTGCGCGACGTGGCGCAGGCGAGCCTGCGCGCGAACATCGGCCTCGTGCCGCAGGACACCGTGCTGTTCAACGACACGGTCGCCGCCAACATCGCGTATGGCCGCCCCGACGCCACGCAGGCGGAGATCGAGGCGGCGGCGAAGCTGGCGCAGATCGACGGCTTCATCCGGGGGATGCCGGACGGCTACGACACCCTCGTCGGCGAGCGGGGGCTGAAGCTGTCGGGGGGCGAGAAGCAGCGGGTCGCCATCGCCCGCGTGCTCTTGAAGGACCCGCCGATCCTGGTCCTCGACGAGGCGACCTCGGCGCTCGATTCGGGCACCGAGGCGGCGTTGCAGACGGCCCTGCACGCGGCGGCGCGGGGGCGGACGACGCTGGTCATCGCGCACAGGCTCTCGACGATCGTCGATTCCGACGCGATCATCGTCCTGGACAAGGGGCGCATCGCCGAGGCGGGCACGCACGCCGAACTTCTGGCAAAACGCGGGCTCTACGCCGGCATGTGGCGGCGGCAGCGGGCCGAGCAGTCGATGGCGCCGATGGAGGAGGAAGAGGACGCATGACGGACGGGACGGTGGCGCTGGCGAGCGACCACGCGGGCTATGACCTGAAGGAGGCGCTGCGCGCGGCGATCGAGGCGAGAGGGCTCGAAGCCCTCGACCTCGGCGCGCATGGGCACGGGCGCGTCGACTACCCGGACTTCGCCAGGGCGATGGCGGACGCGCTGGCGGACGGGCGGGCGGCCAGGGGCGTCCTCGTCTGCGGCACGGGCATCGGCATCTCGATCGCCGCCAACCGCTTCCGCCACGTCCGCAGCGCCCTTTGCCACGACGTGACGACGGCGAGGCTCGCCCGCGGGCACAACGACGCCAACGTCCTGGCGCTGGGGGCGAGGACGACGGGGGTGGGCGTGGCGCTCGACTGCCTGGACGCCTTCCTCGACACCCCGTTCGCGGGCGGGCGCCACGCCGCCCGGGTCGAGAAGCTGGGGTAGGCGGGGATGCGCTGCCCGTTCTGCGGGGCCGAGGACAGTCAAGTGAAGGACAGCCGGCCGATCGAGGACGGGGTCGGCATCAGGCGGCGGCGTCAGTGCGGCGGCTGCGGCGCCCGCTTCACGACGCTGGAGCGGGTGCAGCTGCGCGACCTCACCGTCCTGAAGAAGGACGGCCGGCGCCAGCCGTTCGACCGCGACAAGCTCCTGCGCTCGATCCGGATCGCCACCCGCAAGCGCGGCGTCAGGGACGAGCAGATCGAGCGGATCGTGAACGGCATCGTCCGCCGGCTGGAGACGACGGGCGAGAGCGAGGTGCAGAGCACGAGGATCGGGGAAGCGGCGATGGACAGCCTCGCCGGGCTCGATCAGGTGGCCTACGTGCGCTTCGCCTCGGTCTACAAGGACTTCGCCGACGCGAAGGATTTCGAGGCGTTCATCCGGCAATTGCCCGGCGCCGCCGACGGCGGGACCTGGGACGAGGAGGCGTGACGGGGGGCGTCCTTCCCGACGACGCGCGCTTCATGCGGGCGGCGCTGGCCCTCGGCAAGGACGGCCAGGGGCAGACGTGGCCGAACCCCTCGGTCGGCTGCCTGATCGTCAAGGGGGGCCGCGTCCTCGCGGGGGGGCGTACCCAGCGGGGCGGGCGGCCGCACGCGGAGACGGTGGCGCTGGAGGCTGCGGGTAAGGCGGCGCGGGGCGCCACCGCCTACGTCACCCTCGAGCCCTGCGCGCACTGGGGCCGCACGCCCCCCTGCGCCAAGGCGCTGGTCGAGGCCGGGGTCGCCCGCGTCGTCGTCGGCTGCGTCGATCCCGACCCGCGCGTCGACGGAAGGGGCCTCGCGTGGCTGGAGGAGGGCGGGATCGAGGTCGTCACGGGCGTCCTGGAGGAACGGGCGCAAGCGGCGCATCTCGGCCTGCGCCGCCGGGTCCTGGACGGCAGGCCGATGGTGACGCTGAAGCTGGCGCAGAGCCTGGACGGGCGGCTCGCCGCCCGGACGGGGCACAGCCAATGGGTGACGGGAGCGGCGGCGCGGCTGGAGGCGCACCGGCTGCGCGCCACCCACGACGCGATCATGGTGGGGTCGGGCACGGCGCTCCACGACGACCCCCGCCTCACCTGCCGTCTGCCGGGGGTCCTGGGCCGCGACCCCGTCCGGGTCGTCGTCGACCGCCGCCTGCGCCTGCCCGTGACCAGTGCCCTGGCGCGGACGGCGCGCGAGGTGCCGGTCTGGGTCTATACGGGGGGGGACGCCGATCCGGGGCACCTGGAGGCGCTCCGGGCGTTGGGGGTGGAGGCGTTCCCCCTCGACGACACGGGGCTGGTGACGGTATTGGGAAGGCTCGCCGCGCGCGGCGTCACCCGCCTCCTGGTCGAGGGCGGCTCGGTCCTGGCAGGCGCCTTCGTCCGCCAGGGCCTCGTCGACCGCCTCCACGTCGCCGTGGCACCGACGCTCATCGGCGGCGACGGGCTGCCGGCGCTGGCGGCGCTCGGCCTCGACAGGGTGAGCGACGCGCCGCGCTTTCGCCTCGTCGACGAGAAGGGGCTGGGCGGCGACGCTGTGCGCGTCTACGAGCCCATAGGGAGGGGTTAGGCTTCATGTTCACGGGTCTCGTCACCCATACCGGGCGGGTCCGCGCCGTCCTCGACGAGGCGGGCGGGCGGGCGTTCGAGGTCGAGTCCGACATGGACCCCGGGGTCGGCGCCTCGGTCGCGCACGCGGGCGTCTGCCTCACCGTCACCGACAGGGCCGAGGGCGGCTGGCGGGTCTACGCCTCGCCGGAAACGCTGCGCCGCACCTCGATCGGGACGTGGGGGCGGGGCACGCTGGTCAACCTCGAAGCCTCGCTTCGGCTCGGCGACGAACTCGGCGGGCACCTCGTCTTCGGCCACGTCGACGCCATCGGCGAGCTGGTCGGCCTTGCGGATGAAGGGGCGAGCCACAGGATGACCTTCCGCCTGCCGGACGCCGTCGCCCCCCTCGTCGCCGTCAAGGGCTCGATCGCCGTGGATGGCGTCTCGCTCACCGTGACCGAGGCGACGGGGGACGGCTTCTCGGTCTCGGTCATCCCGCACAGCTGGGAGGCGACCACCCTGAAGGACCGGCGGATCGGCGACCCCGTCAACCTGGAGGCCGACATGCTGGCCCGCTACGTCGCCCGGCAACTGAGCTTCATGGACCGCGCGCATGGCTGAGGCGCCCCGCACCGTGACCTTCGACGACCTCGCCTACCTGAGCGACATCGAGGACATCCTGGAGGATGCGCGGCGGGGGCGGATGTTCATCCTCGTCGACGACGAGGACCGCGAGAACGAGGGGGACTTGGTCATCCCGGCCGAGTTCTGCGACGCCGAGGCGATCAACTTCATGGCCCGCTTCGGGCGCGGCCTCATCTGCCTCGCGCTCACGAAGGAACGCTGTCAGGCGCTCGACCTGCCGCTGATGGCCCAGGGCAACGAGCCCCGCCTGTCGACCGCGTTCACGATCTCGATCGAGGCGCGCGACGGGGTCACGACCGGGATCTCGGCGGCCGACCGGGCGCGGACGGTGGCGGTGGCGATCGACCCCGAAAGCACGAAGCGCGACCTCGTGGCGCCGGGGCACGTCTTCCCGCTCATGGCCCGCGACGGCGGCACCCTCGTCCGCACGGGGCACACCGAGGCCGCCGTCGACATCGCAAGGCTGGCGGGGCTGAACCCGGCGGGCGTCATCTGCGAGATCATGAACGACGACGGGACGATGGCGCGGCTGCCGGACCTGATCCCGTTCGCCCAGCACCACGGGCTCAAGATCGGCAAGATCGCCGACCTGGTCGCGCAGCGGCTGCGGACGGAGCGCCTCGTCGAGCGCGAGTTCCAGCGCACGTTCACGAGCCACCACGGCGGCGAGTTCCGGCTCGAAGTGTTCGTCAACCGCCTGGACGGCGTCGAGCATCTGGCGCTGGTCAAGGGGGAGGTGCGGGGGGGTGACCCGGTGCTCGTCCGGGTCCACGCGGTCAACATGTTCGAGGACCTGCTGGGCGGCGGCGAGGGCGGGCGGGGCGCGCAGCTGCACGCGGCGATGCGGATGATCGGGGAGGCCGGGCGCGGCGTCGTCGTCGTCTTGCGCGAATCGGCCGCCACCACCGTCCGGGCCGGGATCGAGGCCAGCGAGGCGCGCGTTTCGGAGGCGGGCCCGCCGGACCTTCGCGTCTACGGCGTCGGCGCGCAGATCTTGAGCGAACTCGGCGTCCAGGACATGATCCTCCTCTCCAACGCCAGCACCACCATCGTCGGCCTCGAAGGCTACCACCTCCGCGTCGTCGAGACGCGGCCCATCACGAGCTAGGAAGCGAACCTCATGGCCGGCACGCCCAGGCCCGATTCCATCCCCGACGTGGCCGGCGCCTCGATCCTGATCGTCGAGGCCCGCTACCACGCCCGGATCAACGACATGCTGCTCGAGGGCGCGCGCGGCCTCCTGGAGCGGGCGCGCTGCCGCCAGCGCACGCTCACCGTGCCGGGCGCTTTGGAGATCCCGGCCGCCATCGCGTTCGCGCGCGATGCGGGCTTCGCCGGGTTCGTGGCGCTCGGCTGCGTGATCAGGGGCGAGACGACGCACTACGACCTCGTCGCGGGCGACAGCTGCCGGGGGCTCGTGCGGCTGGGCATGGAAGGGCTCGCCGTCGGCAACGGCATCCTCACCGTCGAGAACGAGGCGCAGGCGGAGGAGCGCGCCGACCCCGCCCGCCAGGACAAGGGCGGGCACGCGGCGCTGGCCGCACTCGCGCTGGTCCGTTGGCGGGTGGATCTCCGGGGGAGCCTCCTTTGAACGTGAAGGCGAGGAAGCGGACGCCGCCGCCGCTCAACAAGCGCCGCGCCGCGCGGTTCGCCGCCGTCCAGGCGCTCTATCAGGCCGACAACGGCGACCAGACGATCGGCCGCGTCGTCGCCGAGTTCAAAGCACACCGCCTGCCGGGCATCCTGGAGCCGCTGGGCGCCGACCTGCCGCCGGTCCGGGTCGACGCCGAGTGGTTCGCCGCCGTCGCCGAGGGGGTCGACCGGCACCTGCCCGTCATCGACGCCCGGATCGAGGCGAGCCTGAGCAGCGGCTGGACCGTCGCCCGGCTCGACGAGGTGCTCCGCGCCGTGCTCCGCGCCGGGGCGTTCGAGCTGATGGAGCGCATCGACGTGCCGGTGCGGGTCGTCATCAACGAGTACATCGAGGTGGCGAAGCTGTTCTTCGAGGGCGAGGAGGCCGGCTTCGTCAACGCCGTCCTCGACCGCCTCGCCCCCGTCCTGCGCAGCGGCGACAAGGCGCTTTGAACCCCCGGACGCGGCGCCCCGCGACCGGCCTCGGCGAGTTCGCCTTCATCGACCGCTTCCTGAAACCCCTGGCGGGCCACCCCGGCGCGCTGGGCCTCGCCGACGACGCCGCCGTCCTTGCCTTGCCCGAGGGCGAGGCCGCCGTGCTCGCCAAGGACGGGATGGTGGAAGGCGTCCACTTCCTCCCCGACTGCCCCCCCGACACGCTCGCCCACAAGCTCCTCGCCGTGAACGCCTCCGACCTGGCGGCGATGGGGGCGAGGCCGCTCGGCTACCTCACCTTCCTCGCCCGCTCCCCCGCCGTCGACGCTGCGTGGCTGGAATCCTTCGCCGCCGGCCTCGGTGCGGCGCAGGCCCGCTTCGGCATGACCCTGCTCGGCGGCGACACCGTGGCGACGCCGGGGCCGCTCACTCTCTCCTGCACCGTATTGGGCACCCTCCCCTTCGGCGCCGAGATCCGCCGGAACGGCGCCCGCCCCGGCGACCGCCTCGTCGTCACCGGCACGCTCGGCGACGCGGCCCTCGGCCTTCGTATCCTGAAAGGCCTCGCCGCCGAGGAGGAGGGGGCGCTGTGGCTCATCGACCGCTACCGCCGCCCGACGCCCCGCCTCGGCCTCGGCCAAGCCCTGCGCGGCACCGCCACCGCCATGCTCGACGTCTCCGACGGCCTCCTCGCCGACCTCGGCCACATCCTGGACGAGAGCCGGGTCGGCGCCGTCGTCGGGGCCGCAGCACTTCCCCTCTCCCCTGTCGCCCGCCACATGCCCGGCGCCCGCGACTGCGCCCTTGCCGGCGGTGACGACTACGAACTCCTGTTCACCGTGCCGCCCCACAAGCTGGACGCCGCGCTGGAATCCGCCCGGCGCCTGGGCGTCCAAGCGACGTTGATCGGTAAGATCGTCGCGGGCGGGGGGCTGACGGTGCTGGACGAGCGGGGGGTGGCGTTCGAGCCGGAGGGGCGGGGGTGGCGGCATTTTTGAGGCCGTTCCACCCGGCTTCCACCTCCGTGCCCCGGACTTGATCCGGGGCCTACATGCTCCAACCGCCGAGCCATTCGCCGGGGGGCTTTCGTAGAAGCGGGCGCTATCCGCACAGCCCCGCAGCGTGGTGGGCGGGATCGGGCCCGAGGCGCCGGGGCGCCCCGGTCCAGCGCTTGGTGATGGGCGTGGGGCCGCGCGGGGTCTTGAGGCGTCGGGCGCGGTCGCAGGGGTTGATGAAGCCGGCGCAGCGACGACGCCGTACGGGGGCATCTTCGCGCGTGCGGTCGATCCGCCCGACGTGGCCGTGCGCCCAAAGGGGGGGGGGGGTCGCCTTGGCGGGCCGGTGCGCGATGCCGTTCCCGTCGCAGACCCGGTCGCGGACGTGCCCGAGGTCGCGGACGTGTCCGGAGCCGCAGACGCCGCTTTTGCGGTCGGGGAACCGGGTGCCCCCGGAGCGGGGTCCGGGGCGGGCCGTTGTCGGCAAGGGCGGTGTGGCGGCGGCGGGGCACGGCCTCGATCGGGTCGGGGGCAGGCGAAGGCGGCCTTTGGGGTCCGGTCGATCGCAACCGACGGGCGCAGCCCGCCTTCCTCGGCACGAACCTTGGCAATGTCGGCGTGGATGCGGCCGGCCGGGCGGCCCTTGAACCGGCCCTTGAACCGGCCCTTGGGCGCCCCTTCCGTCGCCGCCGGCCCCGCCGTTGGACCAGCCGGTGCGACAGGGGCCGGGTCGGGTGCGGGGTCGTCGCCTGCGAGGCGGGCAGACGGCCGTCGGGCGGCAAGGGCGCGTGCCGGCGAACGGCCTGCCGCCGCTGGCGTTCGGCGAGGACGAGGGGGACGCGCTCATCCTCGGGCTGGGCTTCGTCGCGGCGCGCGGCGATCCCGCTTTGGTACGGGCCGCCGGGGACGCGCTGGCGAAGATCGCCGTCGTGCTGCCGGAGGAGACGGGGGACAAGGTGGGGACGAGCGGGCTGCTCGCGGGGTCGGGCGCCCCGTCGCCGCACCTCGCCGTCATCCGGCGGGCGATGCGGGCGGAGGAGGGGCTGCGGCTCGGCCCCACCGACGAGAGGGGCGCATCGACGGAGCGAACCGTGTGGCCCATCGCCCTCGGCTTCTTCGGGACGGCGGAGGTGCTCGCCGCGTGGTGCGAGACGCGGGATGACTTCCGCCATTTCCGCCTCGGTCGCATCAAGGCTGTCGAGCCATCCGGCCGACGCCACTCGAAGCGCCGCCGCATCCTGCTCGCCGCGTGGCGCTTGCAGGAGGTATCGACGGGCCGGGCTGACCGCTGCTGACGGAATCCGACGGGGTTCGCGCGTCTACCAGGCGAACCACCGACAGCGGGGACGGTCCATGGCCCAGCCCCAACCCCAGCCTCGTCATCCTCTACGTCGACGATCCGGCGGTCAGCGCCGCCTTCTACGCCGACCTCCTGGGGGAGGCCCGACCGAGGCGTCGGCCACCTGCGCGCCGTTCGCCCTGCCGTCCGGCGTCGGGCTCGGCCTCTGGTCCCGCCGCACCGCGGCGCCGGAAGCGACGGCGGCGGGCGGGGGCGCCGAGATCGCGTTCGAGGTCGACGACGTGGACGCGGTCCACCTGGACTGGCGCGCGCGGGGGCTGAGGATCGCGCAGGCACCGACCGACATGGCGTTCGGGCGCACCTTCGTGGCGCTCGGCCCGGACGGCCACCGCCTGCGGGTCTTCGCGCCGGCCGCGGCGGGAACGGGCGGCCCTTGAAGCCCGGTCGTCGCGGCCGATCTTCGTTGCCGTTGAAGAAGCCGTTTCGGGCGCCGGGGCGGCGCCTTGCCAGAGCAACGGGGAGAGACGCCGATGTTCATCGCCATGAACCGCTTCAGGGTCGTGCGGGGTTCGGAAAGGGATTTCGAGGGGGTGTGGCTGGGACGCGAGACCCACCTCGGCACGGTGCCGGGCTTCGTCGAGTTCCACCTTCTGAAGGGGCCGGCGCGCGACGACCACACGCTCTACGCCTCGCACACCGTCTGGGCCTCGCAAGGCGCGTTCGAGGACTGGACCCGCTCGGAGGCGTTCCGCAAAGCGCATCAGGGTGCGGGCGGTAACAGGCCGCTTTACCAAGGCCACCCCGAGTTCGAGGGCTTCGAGGTCATGCAGACCGTCGAACCCTGAGCGGGAACCGCGACGCTGCCCATACGATCGAGGTCGGGCTCGCGGCGGCGATGGCGGCGGGGGCCGGCATCCTCGACGCGGACGGCTTTCGCCTGCACCGATACGCGGCGCCGCACCCCTTCTTCCGCAGCCTCGCCTTGCCACGCCCCACCCCCAGCCCGGCCGGGGCACGGGTCGAAGCCCTGCTGGACGCCTCGACCCGGTTCGGCGTGGCCCCGCGCGCCGAGTTCACGGCCGAGCTGTGGCCGGAACTGCCGGACGCACTCGCGGCGGCGGGGTTGAAGCCAGAGACGGTGGCCCGGCTCATGGTGCGGGAGGAGGATGGCGTTGCCCCTCCCCCGCCGGCCGGGGTCCGGTTTTGTCTCGCGGGCGCCGACACGCCCCTGCCCCGGCTCCAGGATTTCTCCGCCGGGCTCGACCGGGCGAACGGCGCGGCGCCCGGACCATCCCTCGCGGCCGAGGCGCTAGCCCTTCGCCGCTTCCTCGCCCGTGCCGAGGGGCGCCTTGTTCTTGCCTTCGCGGACGGCGAGGTGGTGGCCGGGGCGGCGCTCGCCGGCCGGGATGCGCCGGAACTCTGCGCCGTCTGGACGGCGATAGCGCACCGGGGGCGAGGGCTTGCGAGCGCCGCGTGTCGCACCCTGCTCGAAGGGGTCGCGGCCGAGGGTCCCGTCTGGACGGCGGCGGCGCCGGGGGCGATGGGACTCTACGCACGGCTCGGCTTCGTTCCGGTCGGGCAACGGTTCGCGTTCGGGTAGACTACGCCAATAGCCAGCGATGCTGCTTTTCGGTGTTGAACTTCCAGGCCCGCGTCGGCCCCGCCATGACGTTGAGGTAGTAGAGGTCGTAGCCGTGGGCGGCGCCGCACGGGTGATAGCCCTTGGGGACGAGGGTGACGTCGCCGTCCTCGATGGTCATGGTCTCGTCGAGGCTGCGGTCGTCGGTGTAGACGCGCTGGAAGCCGAAGCCCTGGGGCGGGTCGAAGCGGTGGTAGTAGGTTTCCTCGAGGAACGATTCGTCGGGCAGGTTGTCCTGGTCGTGCTTGTGCGGGGGGTAGCTGGACCAGCAGCCCGACGGGGTGATGACCTCGACGACGAGGAGGCTTTTCGCGCCGGGGTCGGTCTCGGGGAGGATGTCGGCGACGTGGCGGGTGTTGGTGGCCTGTCCCCGCGTGCTGGTGGCAACGTCGTCGGGGCCGATGACGCGCAGCGGGTGGTCGCCGCCGCCGGGGGCGAGGCAGACGGCGAGTTCGAGCGGCGTCGTCGCCTCGGCCCGCCAGGGGGTGCCGGGGGGGAGGTAGAGCGAATGGGGCCTGCCCTCGAAGGGGGTCATGCGCCCGCCGAGCTCGCCCACGTCCCGCCCCCCGGCGGTGAAGCGGGCCTTGCCGGCGACGAGGACGAGGCAGGCTTCCCAGTCACCGGTGGCGCCCTCGACGCGCTGGCCCTGGTTCAGGCGGTGGACCTCGAAGCCGACATAGGTCCAGCCGGCGCTTTCCGGCGTCACCTTGTGGACGAGGCCGTTCTGGTCGGGGGCGTGGTTCTTGAGGAGGAGGCTCATGGCTGGCTTTCCTTGGCGCGGTCCCAGGCGGCGACGAGGGCCTCGTAGCTCCCGGCCATCCGCCGCACCGCCTCGTCGTCGTCGATCTCGCCGTTCAGCCACGCGCGGGCGGGGGCGCCGAAGATGGTGCGGCCGACGGCGAACCCCTTGCAGACGGGCTGCCGGGCAGCGCGCTTGAAGGCCGCTTCGAGGTCGGCCGTCGGCGCGTCGAGGCCGAGGAGAAGGACGCCCCGGCAGTGGGGGTCGTTAGCCTCGATCGCCGCTGCGACCCTGGCCCAGGCCGCGTCGGAGCCGGGGTCGGGGAGCTTCCACCAGTCGGGGCAGACGCCGAGATCGTAGAAGCGGCGGACGGCGCCGGCCAGCGTGTCCTCGCCCACCGCCACCTCGGAACGGGACGGGATGACCTCCAACAGGAGTTCGTGGCCCGTGGCCCGCGCGGCGTCGGCGAGGACGACCACCTGCCGCTCCTGCTCGGCCTTGAGGGCGGGCGGGTCGTTCGGGTGGTAGAAGACGAGGCACTTCACGGTCTGGACCGTCGGCCACGCCTTGAGGGTGGTGCCCACGTCCGGCCCGCCCTCGAAGGTGAGCGGCAGCGAACTCGGCCATTCGATCGGCCGGCCGACCCAAAGCGTGCCGTCGCTCGCCTCGGCCAGCGCCTCGGCGCCGAGGCGGCCGTCGACGAGAACGCCGAAGTCGGGGCGGTCGCCGGCGGCGGCGCGGCCCGCCTTGAGGCAAAGCCGCTTGAAGTAGGGGATGTGGTCGTGGGTGACGCCGGCGGCGTCGGCCATCTCCTGGAACTGACTCCTATGGTCGAAGGCGAAGGCCAGCACCTGCGGCCGGTCGGGCTCGCGGTTGGTCGACCAGTGAAGCTGTTCGAGCCGGCGGTCGAGGCGGAGCGCGCGTTCGGGCGAGCCGCTCGTGAGGAAGTCCTGCAGCTCGGTCCAGCTCGGGATCGCGGGCGCGCAGCCGTGGCGCGAGACGGCGAACGCGCCGCAGGCGTTGGCGAAGGCGCAGCACTCCTCGATGGGGCGGTCCCTCAGGTAGCCGCGCAGGAAGCCGGACATGAAGGCGTCGCCGGCGCCGAGCACGTTGAACACCTCGACGGGAAAGCCCGGCCCCTTGATGCCGGCCTCGATGTCGTCCGGGATCGCGCCGTCGAAGACGACGCAGCCCATCGGCCCCCGCTTGACGACGATGAGGGCGGACGGTGCCAAGTCACGGAGCTTGCGGCAGGCTTCGATGGTGTCCTCGCTGCCGCCCGCGATGTGAACCTCCTCCTCGGTGCCGACGATCACGTCGCAGCCGGGGAGGATGCCTTGCAGGTGCGCGCTGACGGTCTCGTTCCGGACGTAGCGCTCTTCGCCGAGGCCGTGGCCGGTGAGGCCCCAGAGGACGGGGCGGTAGTCGATGTCGAGGATCACCCGGCCGCCGCCCTCCTTGGCCAGCCGCATCGCCTTGGTGCTGAGCGCGTGCAGGTTCGGCTTGGCGAAGTGGGTGCCGGTGACGACGACGGCGGACGCGCTCTGGATGAAGGCGGCGTCGACGTCGTCGGGTTCGAGCGCGGCGTCGGCGCAGTTCTCGCGGTAGAAGATGAGGGGAAACGTGCGCTCGTCGCGGATGCCGAGGATGACGAGCGCCGTGAGGCGTTCGGGGTCGGTGATGACGTGGCCGACGTCCACGCCTTCGGACGCGACCTTCTCGCGGATGAAGCGCCCCATGTGCTCGTCGCCGACGCGGGTGACGAGGGCGGATCTCAGCCCGAGCCGCGCGGTGCCGACCGAGATGTTGGTGGGGCAGCCGCCGACGTACTTGGCGAACGAGGCCATGTCCTCCAGCCGGCCGCCGACCTGTTCGCCGTAGAGGTCGACGCTGGAGCGGCCGATGCAGATCAGGTCGAGCGGTTTGTCGGGCACGTCCTTCGGTCCTCCCTGGCGGCGCGGCGGTGAATAGAACACACGTTCCAAATCGTAGCAAGAATGGAACGGACGTTCCTAAGCGGGTGCCGTTCCCTCGGCGAGGCGGGCGCCGGCGGCGACGATCAGGCTCACGGCAAGGCACATGCTGGCCGAGAGCGAGCGCACGCCCGCGTGCTCGGCCTCGCGCAGGAAGAGGGTGGCTTCGGCCAGGGGGACGAGGGGGCTCAAGGGGCCGTCGGTGAGGGCGAGGAGGGGTACGCCCGCGTCGGCGGCGCGCACGGCGAGGCCCAGGGTCTCGGGCGCGTAGGGCTTGAAGCTCACGGCGATCAGAAGGTCGCCCTCGCCCAGCGTGGCGACCTCCAGTTCGGGAAAGCCGCCGGCGCCGTCGAGGAGGAGGGTGGGCTTGCCGAGGTGGAGGAGGCCGTAGGCGAGGTAGGCGGCGACGGGAAAGCTGCGCCGCCGGGCCACGACCCCGACCCGCCTCGCGTCGGCGATGCGCTTGGCGGCGGCCTCCAGGGCCTCGGCCGGAACCTCCCGGCCGAGCCGTTCCAGGGCCTCGATGCCGCCCTGGACGAAGCGTTCCAGCACCTGCGGCGCCGCGCCCGGCGGGATGCGCTCGCGGTACGGCGTCTGCAGCCGAACGAGGCGCTCGCGGAACACGCGCTGCATGTCGCTGAACCCCTCGAAGCCGAGCGCCTGCGCGAAGCGCACCAGCGCCGAGGGGGCGACGCCCGCGCGTTCGGCGACCCCGGCCACGGTTTCGAGCGCCACCGTCTCGGGGTGGGTCAGCGCGAACGCGGCGATGTCCTTCAGACGGCTGCTGAGCCCGCCGTGCCGCCGGGAGATCAGGGCTTCGAGGGCGGCGAAGCTCTGCGGCAGGGCGTTCTCGGATGCGGTGCTCAGGTTCGGACCCTCCCTCGGCCCTTGGAACGTTTGCTTCAAACCACGATGGCCTTGGAATGAACGTTCCATAAGCGGCTTTACAACCAATGTGGAATATGTATTCCATCAGCGCAAGCATCTGGAAGATCCGTTCCGCCTCTTGCGCCTAGCCGCCGGTGGCGCCATGCCTTCCAGGAAGCGAACGCACCTTCAGGGAGGTCAACCATGCAGCTCAAGCAGGCGCTTCTGGGCGCCGTCGCCGTCGCCGGGGCGTTCCTCGCCGTGCCGGCGCTGGCGCAGGACGACGCCGCCAACATCATCGTCGTCACCCACGGGCAGGCGTCCGACCCGTTCTGGTCGGTCGTCAAGAACGGGGTGCAGAAGGCGGCGGAGGACACGGGGGCCACGGTCGACTACCGGGCGCCCGAGACGTTCGACATGGTGGCGATGGGCCAGCTCATCGACGCCGCCGTCAACCAGGAGCCGGACGGGCTCGTCGTCTCGATCCCCGACGCCGACGCGCTCGGCCCTTCGATCGAGCGCGCCGTCGAGGCGGGCATCCCGGTGATCTCGATGAACTCGGGCGTCGAGGCGTCCAAGAAGCTGGGCGCCCTCCTCCACGTCGGCCAGGAGGAGATCGACGCCGGGCGCAAGGGCGGCGAGGCGCTGAAGGAGATGGGCGGCACGAAGGGCCTGTGCGTCAACCAGGAGGTCGGCAACGTCGCTCTCGACCAGCGCTGCCAGGGCTTCAAGGAAGGCTTCGGCGGCAACGTCACCGTGCTGCCGGTGGCGATGGACCCCGCCGAGATCAAGGCCAAGGTCAAGGCCGCCCTGCAGAGCGACCCCGAGATCGACACCATCCTGGCGCTGGGTGCGGGGTCGGCCGGCGAGCCGACGCTGGCCGCGCTCGAGGACATGGGCAAGGCCGGTCAGATCCACCTCGCCACCTTCGACCTCTCGGCGAACTTCCTCAAGGCCGTCGCCGAGGGCAAGGCGGACTTCGCCATCGACCAGCAGCAGTTCCTCCAGGGCTACCTGCCGGTGGCGTTCCTGTCCCTCTACCACCAGTACGGCCTGATCCCCGGCGGCAACGTGCCGTCCGGCCCGAACCTGATCACGAAGGACAAGGCCGAGCAGGTCATCGACCTGTCGGCGAAGGGCATCCGCTAGGGCGGGCCGGCCGGGCGGGGGAGCGTCCCCGTCCGGCCGGGGCGCGGGCGGCACGAAGAATAGAGGGAAACGGATCATGGCGGTCGTCGCGGAAAAGCCTGCCGACGAGCGGGTCAAGCAGTCATCCTTCGTGACCCGGCTCATGCGCCGGCCCGAATTGGGCGCCTTGAGCGGCCTCGTCCTCATCGTCCTCTTCTTCCTCGTCTTCGCCAGCGGCACCATGTTCACGCTCTCGGGCGTGATCACCTTCATGCGCCCGGCGGCGCAGCTGGGCATCCTCGCCATCGGCGCCGCGCTGCTCATGATCGGCGGCGAGTTCGACCTCTCGGTGGGCTCGATGGTGGCGTTCGCCGGGCTCGTCTTCGGGGCGTCGCTCACCGTCCTCGACCTGCCGCTCGTCGCCGCCATCCCCCTCACCTTCGCCTTCGCGGCGGCGTTCGGCGCGCTCAACGGCTTCATCGTCCTGAAGACGGGGCTGCCCTCCTTCATCGTCACTCTCGCCTTTCTCTTCATCTTCCGCGGGCTCACCCTCGTCGGGCTGAAGTGGGCGACGGGCGGGGCCACCCAGCTGCGCGGCGTCCGGGAGGCGGTGGCGGACAGCCCGATCGCCGGGCTGTTCTCGGGCGAGGCGTTGCAGGGCCTGTTCCGCTGGCTCGCGTCCCTTGGCCTCATCGACACCTTCAAGAGCGGGACGCCGAAGGTGACGGGGATCCCCGTCGACATCCTCTGGTTCGTGGTCCTGGCCCTCGTCGCCACCTGGATCCTGACCAAGACCCAGACCGGCAACTGGATCTTCGCCTCGGGCGGCGACGCCAACGCCGCCCGCAACTCCGGCGTGCCGGTCCAGCGGGTCAAGACGACCCTCTTCGTCGTCACCGCCTGCTGCGCCGCCCTCGTCGCCATCCTCACGGTGATGGACACAGGGTCGACCGACGCCAGGCGCGGCTTCCAGAAGGAGTTCGAGGCGATCATCGCCGCCGTCATCGGCGGCTGCCTGCTCACGGGCGGCTACGGCTCGGTCATCGGCGCCGCGATCGGCGCCGTCATCTTCGGCATGGTGCTGATCGGCCTCGGCTACACGACGATCGACCAGGACTGGTACCTCGTCTTCCTCGGCGGGATGCTGCTGATGGCCGTGCTCTTCAACAACATCATCCGCAAGCGGGTCACGGGGGAGCGCTGAGGATGAGCGGTGAACATCTCGTCGAGATGCAGGGCATCGAGAAGCATTTCGGCTCGGTCGTGGCGCTGAACGGCGTCGACCTCCTGGTCGAGAAGGGGCAGGTCTTGTGCCTCCTGGGCGACAACGGCGCCGGCAAGTCGACCCTTATCAAGACGCTCTCGGGCGTCCACCAGCCGACCAAGGGCCGGCTCGTCGTCGAAGGCGAGCCGGCCGCCTTCGCCAGCCCGAGGGACGCGCTGGATGCCGGGATCGCCACGGTCTACCAGGACCTCGCCATGATCCCCCTCATGTCGATCACCAGGAACTTCTTCATGGGCCGTGAGCCCACCAGGGGGGTCTGGCCCTTCCGCCAGTTCGACTTCAAGGAAGCCGACCGGGTGGCGCGCGACGAGATGGCCCGGATCGGCATCGACGTCCGCGACCCGAACCAGGCGGTCGGCACCCTGTCCGGCGGCGAGCGCCAGTGCGTCGCCATCGCCCGCGCCGTCTACTTCGGCGCCAAGGTGCTCATCCTCGACGAGCCCACCTCGGCGCTCGGCGTGCGCCAGACCTCGATGGTGCTCAAATACATCGACATGGTGCGCAAGAAGGGGCTGGGGGTGATCTTCATCACCCACAACGTCCGCCACGCCTTCGCGGTCGGCGACAAGTTCACCGTCCTCAACCGCGGCCGCACCCTCGGCAGCTTCATGCGGGGCGAGGCCTCGATGGACGAACTCCAGAACCTCATGGCCGGCGGGCGGGAGCTTGAGGACCTGAACGCCGATCTCGGCGGGACCGTTTAGACACGCCCCGCGCCAGCGGACGCGAAGCGTAACCTTCTAGATCCTCCCGCACGTTAACCTTAACGAAAGGTTCTTCCGTCTAAATGCCCTCCGTTCCGGGACCGCCTTTGGTCCCGATGCCAAACGGAGGCAGAGATGGCGCGGGTGCTGATCGCGGACGACGACGATCTCCTGGTCGAACTCGTCACCTTCACCCTGGAGGGCCGGGGGCACGAGGTTCTGGTCGCGGACGACGGCGAGATGGCGCTCGAACGGGCGTTCAGCGACAAGCCGGACCTCATCGTTCTCGATGGAATGATGCCGGGCCGCGACGGGCTCGAAGTGCTGCGCGAGCTGCGCCGCGACAGCGGCACGTCGGGCATTCCCGTCATCATGCTGAGCGCGCGGCGCCAGGAACGCGACGTGGTGGGTGGCCTTGCCCAGGGCGCCGACGACTACCTCGTCAAGCCCTTCATGCCAGAAGAGCTGGCCGTGCGCGTCGGCAAGGCGCTGCGCCAGCGCGGCATCGGCGCCTAGGCCGCCCTCATGCGAGCCCCCGCCCGCCTCTGGCGGCTCGGCGCCTGCCTCCTGGCGGGTGCCGGCGCCGCGTTCGCCCTGCCGCCTTCCCCGGCGCTGGCCTCCACGCTGGAGTCCGCCCAGGCGTTGCGCGACCAGGGCCGGTTCGCCGAAGCCCTCGCCCTGATCGAGGCGGTCCTGCCGGCCGAGCGGCGCAACAGCGACCTCCTCCTCCTCCAGGGCCAGCTTCTGGGCTATCTCGGCCGGTCGGACGCGGCGCTCGTGGCCCTTGCCCACGCCGAGGCGACGGCGCCGGGCTACGCCGAGGTCCACAAGGCCGCGATGCGCGTCCGCCTCGGCATGGCCGGGGAAGCGATCGACCCCGAACGCGACGCCGCGGCGCCGGGGGCGGGGCTCGACATGCTGGAGGGCCGCCGCAGCTTCGCCGCTGGGCTCTACCCCGAGGCGCGCGCGGCCTTCGCGCACGCCGCCGCCGTCGAGCCCGGCCGGGGCGACGCCTGGATCGGCGTGGGCGACGCGGCCCTGGCGGCGGACGACGTCGCCGGCTCGCGCGTCGCCTACGAGACGGCGTTCGGCCTGCCCGGCACCGAAGAAGCCGCCGCCGGCCGGCTCGCCGCCCTCACCCGCGAGCACTGGGGCTGGCTCCTGAACGTCACCGGCAGCTTCAGTTCGGTCGAGGACGGCGACGACTGGACCGAAGGTTTCGTCGGCCTCACCCGCCGCCTGCAAGGCGGCGCCCTCATCGGCGGCAGCGTGCAGGCTGCGAGCCGGTATGGCCTCGACGACCAGCATTTGGCATTCACCTACAGCCGCCACCTCACCGAGGCGACGGCGGGCTTCGCCTCGCTCGGCGTCACCCCCGACGCCGACTTCCTGCCCGAATGGCGCTTTCGCACCGGCCTCGAGCACAAGCTCTACGCGGGAGGCGGGCGCCTCGGCGCCACCGTCGGTTTCGCCGAGGGCACGCTCGCCGGCTACGACGAGGGGGTGCTGCGCGCCCTCGACCTGGGCGCCACCCAATACGCGGCCGACGGGCGCACCTGGGCCACCCTGCGCCTGTCCGGCACCGTCGACGCCGGCGACGACTTCGACTTGGGCGCCAGCCTGCGCCTCGACCGCGAACTCGACCAAGTGACGCGCGTGTTCCTCGGCGGCGCCCGCGCCCGCGACGCCCTCGAGGGCGGCTCGATCACGACCGATACCGTCTTCGCCGGGCTGCGGCGCGACCTCTCGGATCGCCTGACGCTCGACCTCTCGCTCGCCTACGACCGACCCGAGCGCGGCGGCGATCGTGCCACCGCGACGGCCGGCCTCAGCTACAGGTTCGACTGATGAACCCGCCCGGCATGAGCTTCCTTCTCTTCCTGCGGATCGTCTGGATGGGGGCAGTCGGCTTCGTCGCGCTCGGCCTTCTCGTCCTGGGCGTCCTGATCGTCCTCCGCTTCCTCCAGGAGCGGCGGCTGCGGCGCACCCTGGCGATGCGCCGGGACGCGCACCGGACCCTGCTGGGCTGGGTGAACGGGGGCGCCGCCGAGGCCGACCTGAAGCCGCTCGCCCGGATGCAAAAGCGCGACCTCTGCGACCTGTTCGACGAGTTCGACCAGATGCTGCGCGGCGAGGCGCAGGCGCGGCTGGCCGAGGCCGGCCGGGCGCTCGACCTGGAGCGCCACCTCCTCTTCCGCCTGCGCTGGGGGCCGGCCGCCGTCCGCGTCGACGCCGCCCGCCGCCTTGCCCTGTTCGAGGGGCCGAAGACGGCCGCCGCCCTGGAGGCCGCGCTGGGCGACGGCAACGTGCGGGTCCGTCTCGCCGCCGCCGTGGCGCTGGTGGCGAAGGCGGCGGATGCGGGTGCCCTGGCGCGCCGGGTCCTGGCCGACGGTCGGGCGGCGATCCCGTCCGCCCGCGACTTCCTCCTGGCGCTCGCCCGCAAGGACGGCGCGCTCGCCGCCACCCTCCTGGACGAGGTGCCGGAGGCGTGGTGCCCGCCCTTGATCGGGGCTTTGGCCGAGGCCGGCGAGCCCGGCGCCGTCGCACCCCTCGCCCGCTTCGCCCGCCCCGGCAACCCGGCACCCGTGCGGGTGGCGGGCTTGCAGGGACTTCTCAGGCTGCGCAGCCGGCAGGCGTGGCCGCTCGCCGAGGCGGCGCAGGACGACCCCGACGAGGCGGTGCGCCACGCGGCGCGGGCCGTCCTCGCCGCCCGCCCGGCGGCGCGCCGGGACGATCGAAAGCCGGCCCCGACGACGAACGAACCCGCATTGGAGGCGCTAGCCCGATGAACCCGCTCGCCCCCTTCGGGCTCCCCGTCGACCTCCTGGCCTCGGTCGTGGCGGTCCTCGTCATCCTGGTCAGCCTCGCCCACAACCTGATCTACTTCGGCCTTCTTGCCGTCGCCTGCGGCGCCATGGTCCGGCGCCCCCGCGCCCGCGCCAGCCGCTCGCTCTGGAACCAGGTCGCCGACGTGGCGCCCTCGGTGACGGTGCTCGTCCCTTCGTTCAACGAGGAGGCGACGATCGTCGAATCGGTGCGCTCGCTCCTCGCCTTGCAGTACCCGACCTTCGAGGTCGTCGTCGTCAACGACGGTTCGACCGACGCGACCCTGGCCCGCCTCGAGGCGAGCTTCGACCTCGTGCCGTCGGACCGGACCGGCGACGGCGCCCTCGCCCACGCGCCGCTGCGGGGCGTCTTCACCTCGGAGCGGCACCCGAACCTCCTCGTCCTCGACAAGGCGAACGGCGGCAAGGCGGACGCGCTCAACGCCGGGATCAACGTGGTCCAGACCCGCCTCCTCTGCACGGTCGACGCCGACAGCCTCCTCGAGGGCGACGCCCTCCTTCGCGCGATCCGCCCCTTCGTCGAGGACCCGGAGCGGGTCGTCGGCGTCGGCGGCACGGTGCGGGTGGCGAACGGCTGCGTCGTCAAGAGCGGCCGGGTCCGCGAGATCCGCCTGCCGCGCCGCTTCCTCCCCCTTCTTCAGACCGTCGAGTACCTGCGCGCCTTCATGATGGCCCGCCTCGCCTGGGGGCACGTCGGCGCCCTCATGGTGGTCTCCGGCACGTTCGGCCTCCTCCGCCGCGACGTCGTCGTCGAGGTCGGCGGCTACAGCCTGGGCACGGTGGGCGAGGACATGGAGGTGATCGTCAAGATCCACCGCCACATGCGCGACCAAAAACGCGACTACGAGATCGCCTACGTGCCGGAGCCCGTCTGCTGGACCCAGGTGCCGGAAACCCTGGGGGGCCTCGCCCGCCAGCGCATCCGCTGGCAGCGGGGCGCCATCGAGAGCTTCGTCTGGCACAGGAAGATGCTGATGCGGCCCCGCTACGGCGTCGTCGGCACGCTCGGCCTCGGCCACATCCTCCTGGCTGACATCGTGGCCCCCCTCGTCGAACTCTTGAGCTACCTGCTCCTGCCCCTCTTCTGGATGGCCGGGCTGATCTACTGGGAGTTCTTCGCGGCGTGGCTCGCCCTCACCTTCGGCTTCGGCGTGTTCATCTCGGTGGGCTCGCTCGTCCTGGAGGAACTGGAGCTGAAGCGGGTGCCGCGCGCCGCCGATCTCCTCCTCCTGGCCATCGCCGCCATCGTCGAGAACTTCGGCTACCGCCAGCTCAACAACTTCTGGCGCATGGTCGGCCACTGGCGCTACCTGCGCCGCGAGAAGGGCTGGGGCGTCATGCGCCGCCTCGCCTTCACGCCGGCCGTCTAACGGATGGGACCGGGGCCGCGATCGTAGGTGGCGAGCGGCGGGCGTGGCGGCAGGGGGACGGGGGGCACGACCCGGCCGGGGGCGGCGTCGGGAAGGGCTTCCCGCTCTCGCCGCCACGCCTCTTCCTTCGCGTCGAGCGTGGCCCGCACCTCGCGCTCGTGGGCGAGGTATTCCTCGGCCCGGACCCGTTCCTCGGTCGTGGCCTCGCCGGCGGACGCCGGCGGGGCGAGGCCGTGGAGCACGAGGATCGCCAGGATGAAGGATCGCACGGTTCATTCCCCCTTGTTAAGTTAACATGGACGTTTCGTCGAGCGTTTCCAGTCATCGTGAACGAGTTCTTAAGACGAGCCTGTACGGCGATAGGTCGGGAGCCGGGTCGTTCGCGGCGGGTGGGCCGCCTTCGGCTATAGACACGGTGCCTGATGCAAGGGAACGGCGCGGTCGGCGCGACGGTGCATCGGCGAGGCGTGCCGGAGGATTGAATCATGGGCCTGCTGCGGATCTTTCGCTCGAACCTGCAACCCGCGCCGGAGCCGGCGCCCGGCGGCGGGGTGGTGGTCTCGCCGCCCCCGCCCGTGGTGGTGTCGCCGCCGC
>JAGRGG010000287.1:0-183 GCA_020445645.1 Geminicoccaceae bacterium
GCAGGCCCTTGGCGTCGGCGGCGCTGTAGGGGGCCACGACCTTGAGGCCGGGGCAGTGCCCGTACCACGTCGCGTAGTCCTGGCTGTGCTGCGCGGCGACGCGGGCGGCGGCGCCGTTGGTGCCGCGAAAGACGATGGGGGAACTCATCTCGCCGCCCGCCATGTAGCGGGTCTTGGCGGCGG
>JAGRGG010000287.1:224-1800 GCA_020445645.1 Geminicoccaceae bacterium
AGGTCATGAACTCGACGATGGGGCGAAGGCCGGCCATCGCGGCGCCGACCCCGAGGCCCGCGAAGCCGTGCTCGGTGATGGGGGTGTCGATGACGCGCTTCGCCCCGAACTCCTCCAGGAGGCCCTGGCTCACCTTATAAGCACCCTGGTACTCGGCGACCTCTTCGCCCATGAGGAACACGCGGTCGTCGCGGCGCATCTCTTCCGCCATCGCGTCGCGCAACGCCTCGCGGACGGTCATCTTGACCGTCTCGGTGCCTTCCGGCACCTCGGGCTCGGCGACGGGGACGGTCTCGGAGGGCAGCGCGGGCGAGGCGGTGGGCGGCGCCTTCTCGCCGGCGGGCGCGTCGGACTTCCTGGCGCTCTCCTGGGCGGCGGGCTTGACATCGCCCTTCTCGGCCGCGTCCAGCGCCGACTCGTCCTCGCCGTCCTCCAGGAGAAGCGCGATCGGCGTGTTGACGGCGACGCCCTCGGCGCCCTCCTCGACGAGGATGCGGCCGAGCGTGCCCTCGTCGACGGCCTCCACCTCCATCGTCGCCTTGTCGGTCTCGATCTCGGCGATCACGTCGCCGGCGCTCACCTTGTCGCCCTTCTTCTTGACCCATTTGGCCAAGTTGCCCTCGGTCATCGTCGGCGAGAGGGCCGGCATCAGGATCTCGGTCGGCATCGTTGAACAACCTCCCTGCGCGGGCCGGCGTCCGGCCCGCGCCAACAAAAGCGATCAGGCCTCGGCGAGCACGTCGGTCCAGAGTTCCGAAGGGTCGGGCTCGGGGCTGTCCTGGGCGAAGCGCGCGGCGTCGTTGACCACGTCCCGGATCTCCTTGTCGAGGCCCTTCAACTCGTCCTCGCCGACGGCGCCGGCGTCGACCATGCGGCGGCGCAGGCTCTCGATCGGGTCGTGGTGCTCGCGCATCTCCTGGACCTCCTCCTTCGAGCGGTACTTCGCGGGGTCGGACATGGAGTGGCCGCGGTAGCGGTAGGTCATCGCCTCCAGGATGTAGGGGCCGCCCCCGTCCCGGATCCCGGCCACCACCTCCTTCGCCTTCGCGTGGACGGCGAGCACGTCCATGCCGTCGACCTGGGCGCCGGGGATCCCGTAGGCCTCGCCCCGGTCGCAGAGCTTCTGCCCGGCGGCGGCGCGCTTGGTGGCCGTGCCCATGCCGTAGCGGTTGTTCTCGACGACGTAGAGGATCGGCAGGCCCCAAAGCGCCGCCATGTTGAAGCTCTCGTAGACCTGCCCCTGGTTGACGGCGCCGTCGCCCATGTAGGCGACGCAGATGCCGCCGTCCTCCCGGTACCGGTGGGCGAAGGCGAGGCCGGTGCCCAAGGGCACCTGGGCGGCGACGATGCCGTGCCCGCCGTAGAAGTGCTTGTCGCGGGCGAACATGTGCATCGAGCCGCCCTTGCCCTTGGAGTAGCCGGTGGCGCGGCCCGTGAGCTCCGCCATCACGCCGCGCGGTTCCATGTCGCAGACCAGCATGTGGCCGTGGTCGCGGTAGCCGGTGATGACCGAATCGCCCTCGGTCAGCGCCTGCTGGATGCCGACGGCGACCGCCTCCTGGCCGATGTAGAGGTG
>JAGRGG010000101.1:0-5681 GCA_020445645.1 Geminicoccaceae bacterium
GGAGGACGTTGAAGCCGTTCCAGCCGTCCTGGACGAGGCCCGTCTCCCCGGCGAGGCGGTGGAGCCGGCCGAGGATCGCGGCCCCGTCGGCCCGGGCGAGCGAGCCCGCCCCGACGATCACCATCGGCCGCTTGGCACCCTTCAGCGTGTCCGCGAAGTCGAGCCCGCCGTCGATGAGCCGGCCCAGCGTGTCGCCGCCGGCGCCGAGGTCGTCGACCGGGTAGGTGAGGTCGAAGGGCTCGCCGATCCGGGCCACGCGCAGGGCGCCCGTGCGCCAGCGCTTCCTGATCCGGGCGTTAAGGACGGGGGCCTCCAGGCGCGGGTTGCAGCCGACGAGGAGGAGGGCGTCGGCCTCGTCCAGCCCCATGATCGTCGAGTTGAACAGGTACGAGGCGCGGTTGCCGGTGACGAAGGGGGCGCCGTCCTGGCGGCAGTCGACGTTGGGGGTGCCGAGTCTTGCCGCCAGTTCCTTGACGAGGACCATCGTCTCGCAGTCGACCAAGTCGCCGACGACGAAGCCGATCCTCTCCCCCGGCAGCCCGTCCAGCCGCGCCCGGATCGCGGCGAACGCCTCCCCCCACGGGGCGGGCTCCAGCCCCCGGCCCCGGTCGACGAAGGGGGTGTCGAGCCGGCGGCGCTTCAGCCCGTCGTAGGAGAAGCGGGTCTTGTCGGAGATCCATTCCTCGTTGATCTCCTCGCACAGGCGCGGCACGACCCGCATCACCTCGGGGCCGCGGCTGTCGACGCGGATGTTGCAGCCCAGAGCGTCCATCACGTCGACGGTTTCGGTGCGCTTCAATTCCCAGGTGCGGGCGCGGTACTCGTAGGGGGCGGAGTTGAGCGCGCCGACGGGGCAGAGGTCGATGATATTGCCCGACAGCTCCGAGGTCAGCGCCTTCTCGACCCAGGTGGTGATCTCCATGTGCTCGCCGCGGTTGACGGCGCCCAGCTCCTCGACCCCCGCCACCTCGTTGATGAAGCGGATGCAGCGGGTGCAGTGGATGCAGCGGGTCATGTGGGTGGAGATGAGCGGCCCCATGTACTTGTCGTCGACGGGGCGCTTGTTCTCGGCGAAGCGCGACTTGTCGGGGCCGTAGAAGAGGGTGATGTCCTGCAAATCGCACTCGCCGCCCTGGTCGCAGATCGGNNGGCAGTCGAGCGGGTGGTTGATGAGGAGCATCTCCAAGACGCCCTTGCGCGCCTTGTGGACGGTGGGGGTGTTCGTCCTGATGACCATCCCGTCGCCCGCCGGCATGGCGCAGGACGCGATGGGCTTGGGCGACTTTTCCATCTCGACGAGGCACATCCGGCAGTTGCCGGCGATGTTGAGCCTTGGGTGGTAGCAGAACACCGGGATCTCGCGGCCGGCCGCCTCGCACGCCTGGAGGACGGTCGACCCCGCCGGGACCTCCACCTCCTGTCCGTCGATCGTGAGCTTGGGCATGGAAGGTCCCTAGGGCTTGAAGGGGATGGGAAGGGCGGACCCGCCGAACGTCGCTGCCGCCTGCGCCGCGTCCATCGGCTACTCCGCCGCCAAGGGCGTCGCCGCCCGCTCGGTGTAGTCCCTGATCCGGCGCTCGATCTCGGGGCGGAAGTTGCGGATGAGCCCCTGGACGGGCCACGCGGCGGCGTCGCCGAGCGCGCAGATCGTGTGGCCCTCGATCTCCTTGGTCACGTCCCAGAGGAGGTCGATCTCTTCCACCTTGGCGCGGCCCTCGGCCATCCGGGTCATCATTCGCCAGAGCCAGCCCGTGCCCTCGCGGCAGGGGGTGCACTGGCCGCAGGACTCGTGCATGTAGAACTTGGAGAGCCTTGCGATGGCGCGGACGATGTCCGTGCTCTTGTCCATGACGATGACCCCCGCCGTGCCGAGGCCGGACCCCGCGGCGCGCAGCGAGTCGAAGTCCATTTTCATGTCGTCGCAGGTTTCCTTCGTCAGGAGCGGCACCGACGAACCGCCGGGGATGACGGCGAGCAGGTTGTCCCAGCCGCCCCGGACGCCGCCCGCGTGCCTGTCCAGAAGCTCGCGGAGCGGGATCCCCATCGCCTCCTCGACGGTGCAGGGGCGCTCGACGTGGCCCGAGATGCAGAACACCTTGGTGCCGACGTTCTTCTCGGGCCCGATCCCGGCAAACCACGCGGGCCCGCGCCTGAGGATCGTCGGCGCCACGGCGATCGTCTCGACGTTGTTGACGGTGGTGGGCCTGCCGTAGAGCCCGACCATCGCCGGGAAGGGGGGCTTCAGGCGCGGCTGGCCCTTCTTGCCCTCCAGGCTCTCGATGAGCCCCGTCTCCTCGCCGCAGATGTAGGCGCCGGCCCCTCGGTGCAGGTAAAGCTCGTAGTCGTAGCCGGAGCCGGCGGCGTCCTTGCCGAGCAGGCCCTTGTCGTAGGCCTCGGCGATCGCGGCCTCCAGGACCTTCGCCTCCTGGACGAACTCGCCGCGGATGTAGATGTAGCCGGCCGTGCAGCCCATCGCGACGCCGGCCAGCAGGCAGCCCTCGATCAGCTTGTGCGGCTCGTGGCGCATGATCTCCCGGTCCTTGCAGGTGCCGGGCTCGCTCTCGTCGGCGTTGACGACCAAGTAGACGGGGCCGTCGGTCTGCTTGGGCATGAACGACCACTTGAGGCCGGTCGGAAAGCCCGCCCCGCCGCGCCCGCGCAGCCCCGACGCCTTCATCTGCTCGACGAGCCATTCCCGGTCCTTGCCGATCAGGTCCGCCGTGCCATCCCAGTCGCCGCGCCGGGTCGCCTCGTCCAGGCCCCAGTGCGCCTCGCCGTAGAGGTTCGTGAAGATGCGGTCCTTGTCGCTCAGCATCAGCCCTCGTCCCGCCGCTCGATCGTCTTCGCTTCCTCGTCGCCGCGCAGGGGCCGGTTCGCCCCGGCCTCGGTCCGGGCGTCGCCGCCGTGGTCGCCCTTGACGTTCGGCACGGCGTCGTTGGCGACGAGCGCCGGGCTCTCGGTCTGCGCGTCGGGGTCGGCCGGTTTCGCCTTCTCGACCGGCGCCTGATCGCGCGCGTGGTCGCCTTCGGCCACCTCCCCGTCGTCCTGCCCCGCCCGCTCCGGCACGTCGTGGAGGGTGGTCTTGCCGCCCAGGGCCATCGAGCCGAAGCGGCCGTTCTGCGGTCCCGGCTTCGGCGTCTCGCCCCGCTTCAGGGCTTCCACGAGCCGCCTCGTGCCCTCGTAGTCGAGGTCCTCGTAGAAATGGTCGTCGATCCAGAGCACGGGCGCGTTGGCGCAGGCGCCCAGGCACTCGAACTCGCGCAAGAAAAAGCGGCCGTCCGGCGTGTTCTCGCCGACGGCGATGCCCAAGCCCTCCTCGCAGGCGCGCACCACGTCGTCGGAACCCCTGAGCCAGCAAGGCGTCGTCGTGCAGACGCGAAGCTGGCAGCGCCCGGTCGGCTCCATGTTGAACATGTCGTAGAACGAGGCGACCTCGTAGACCCGGATCTTGGGCATCGAGAGCATGTCGGCGACGTGGTCGAGCACCGCCTTCGGCAGCCAGCCGCCGTGCTGCGCCTGCGCCAGATGCAGGAGCGGGATCACGGCCGACGCCTTGCGCCCCTCGGGGTAGCGCTTGAGGATGCGCTCGACCTCGGGGCGGTTCGCTTCGGAGAAGGCGAACTCGGCCACGTCGGGCGCCATGACGCTAACGGTATTCAACGGTCGATCTCCCCGAACACCACGTCCATCGACGCGATGTTGGCGACCACATCGGCCAGCATGTGCCCCTTGGAGAGGGCGTCGATCGACTGGAGGTGGACGTAGCCCGGCGAGCGGATCTTGCAGCGGTAGGGCTTGTTGGTGCCGTCGGCGACGAGGTAGACGCCGAATTCGCCCTTGCTGCTCTCGACGGCGGCGTAGACCTGCCCCTTCGGCACGTGGAGCCCCTCGGTGTAGAGCTTGAAGTGGTGGATGAGCGCCTCCATCGAGCGCTTCATGTCGCCCCGCTTGGGCGGCGTCACCTTCTTGTCCTCGGTGCGGACCGGGCCCTCGGGCATCATCTCCAGGCACTGCCGCATGATTCGGCAGCTCTCGTTCATCTCCAGCATCCGGATGAGGTAGCGGTCGTAGCAGTCGCCGTTCTTGCCGACCGGGATGTCGAAGTCGATCTCCTCGTAGACCTCGTAGGGCTGCGCCTTGCGGAGGTCCCAGGGCACCCCGGCCGCGCGCAGCATCGGGCCCGAGTAGCCCCGGTTGATCGCCTCGTCCTGGGGGATGATGCCGATGTCGACCGTGCGCTGCTTGAAGATCCGGTTCTCCGTCAGGAGGTCGTTCATGTCGTTCCAGAACTTCGGGAACCCGTCCAGCCACCCGTGGATGCGGTCCGGCAGGTCCGCCGGCATGTCCTGGGCGACGCCGCCGAAGCGGTAGTAATTGGCGTGCATCCGGGCACCCGACACCGCCTCGTAGAACTCGATCAGCTTTTCCCGCTCCTCGAAGCCCCAGAGCATCGGCGTCATGGCGCCGCAGTCGAGGGCGAAGGTGCCGACGTTCATGAGGTGGTTGAGGATGCGGGTAATCTCGTCGAAGAGCACGCGGATGAACTGCGCCCGCCGCGGCACCTGGACGCCGACCAGCTTTTCCACGGCGAGCACGTAGGCGTGCTCCTGGCAGAGCATCGAGCAGTAGTCGAGCCGGTCGAAGTAGGGGATGTTCTGGAGGTAGGGGCGGTACTCGATCAGCTTCTCGGTGCCGCGGTGGAGGAGGCCGATGTGCGGGTCGGCCCGGTCGATCACCTCGCCGTCCATCTCCAGGACGAGGCGGAGCACGCCGTGCGCCGCCGGGTGCTGCGGGCCGAAGTTGATCGTGTACTTGTCGTCCTTGATGGCGTCGGGCATGGGTTCGACTCCGGGCCGGGCGGCGGCAAAGGGAGTGAAAAAGGCAGGGGTCAGCCGTTCGGGGTCGCCTTCTCGTCGCCCGGCAAAGGCGGCCCGGCGCCCTCGCCCTCCCAGGGCGAGAGGAAGTCCCAGCTGCGGAAGTCCTGGCGCAGCGTGACCGGCTCGTAGACGACCCGCTTCTGCTCCGGGTCGTAGCGCAGCTCGACGTAGCCGGTGAGCGGAAAGTCCTTGCGGAGCGGGTGGCCCTCGAAGCCGTAGTCGGTGAGGATGCGGCGGAGATCGGGATGGTTCGAGAACAGGATGCCGTACATGTCCCAGGCCTCGCGCTCGAACCAGCCGGCGGAGCGAAACACCTCCGTGACGGAGGGTACCGGGGTCGCCTCGTCGGTCTCGACCCGGACCCGGACCCGCTGGTTGTGGTGCAGCGAGAGCAGGTGGTAGACCACGTCGAAGCGGCGCTCGCGTTCGGGGTAGTCGACGCCGCAGACGTCGAGCAGCACCTTGAAGAGCATGTTCGGCTCGTCGCGCAGCCAAGCGAGGACGCGGTCGACCCGGTGCGCCGGCACGGTGAGGGTCAATTCGCCGTAGGCGATCTCGTGATCGAGCAGGTCGTCGCCGATCTGCGCCTCGACGAGGCCGACGAGGTCGCGCAGGCTCTCCTCGGCCTCGGCCCTGGCCTGGGCGGCCGGCGTCTGGGAAGGGGGTGCCACCGTCATCGCTCGATCGTCGCCTCGCGGCGGATCTTCTTCTGCAGCTGCATGATGCCGTAGAGGAGCGCCTCCGCCGAGGGCGGACAGCCCGGCACGTAGATGTCGACGGGCACGATGCGGTCGCAGCCGCGCA
>JAGRGG010000101.1:5771-7567 GCA_020445645.1 Geminicoccaceae bacterium
GCGCAGGGCGGGCGCCATCTTGTTGCAAAGGGTGCCCGCCACGATCATCACGTCGCTCTGGCGCGGGCTCGGGCGAAAGAAGGTGCCGATCCGGTCCATGTCGTAGCGCGGCATCGAGACGTGCATCATCTCGACGGCGCAGCAGGCGAGGCCGAAGGTCATCCCCCAAAGCGACGAGCTGCGCGCCCAGCCCACCAAGCTGTCGAGGCTGGTGACGAAGTGGCCCTTCTGCTCCAGGCCCTCGCTCGTGCGGTCGAACAGGTCCGGGACGCCCCTCGGGCTGTCGATCGTGCCGGCGCTCATTCCCATTCCAGGGCCCCCTTCTTCCACTCGTAGACGAACCCCACCGTCAGCACGCCCAGGAACAGGATCATCGACCAGAAGCCCAGCATCCCGATGTGCCCGAGGCTCACGGCCCAGGGGAACAGGAAGGCGACCTCGAGGTCGAAGATGATGAACAGGATGGCGACGAGGTAGTAGCGGACGTCGAACCGGCCGCGGGCGTCCTCGAACGGCTCGAAGCCGCACTCGTAGGCCGAGACCTTCTCGGGGTCCGGGTTCTGCGGCGCCGCCACCTGGGTCGCCAGGATGATGATGAGCGAGAGGGCGACCGCGATCCCGATGAAGATCAGGATGGGCGCGTACTCGGCAAGATAGGCTTCCATGCCGGTTCCCTGGCTTGAGGCGGCCGTCGGCGGCGCGGCCCCGGCCGCGCGCCAGCCGCAAAATAGGGGCAACCCCGCCGTTTGCCAAGCGGGCCGGCCGGAAGGCGCCCGCGCGCAATGTCGCGGCACGGGGATCGGCGTTAAAAAGTCGAAGGGTGGCGGGAGTGACGGGACTCGAACCCGCGGCCTCTGGCGTGACAGGCCAGCGCTCTAACCGACTGAGCTACACCCCCTTGCTTGGGTGGCCGTGGTCTACCGGGGCGGTCGCCTCCCGTCAAGCGCCGAACGGCCGCGCTTCGCGTCCGCTGCGCGGGGTTTCTGTTTTCCGGCCCCGCCTTGACAGGAGCGGGCCGTCCGGCTATCGCCCTGCCCACCGCGCGGCACCGCCCCGCGGCCGCCCGCTTGGGGGATAGTTTAACGGTAGAACTCTCGGCTCTGGACCGAGCAGTCGTGGTTCGAATCCACGTCCCCCAGCCAATCCTTCTAAGCCCTTGCCCCGACCTACCGCACCGGCAGCATCAGGTGCTCGTAGGGCGTGTCCGGCCACATGACGTAGGGCTCCTTGGTGTCGGGGTCGGCGCTGCGCGGGTAGCCCTCCATCATGCCCTTGGCGCCCACCACCATGACGTGGGGGCCGGTCTCGATCCAGTGGTCGCCGGGCGCCGGCCCTTGCGCGTAGGGATCGGTGTTGCTGGCGTCGGAGCCGGTGGCCAGCATGTACAGGAAGCCCACCTTGCCTTCCGGCGGCGGCTTGTGGCCGATCCAGGCTTCCGCCCAGGCCAGGGCGTTGGCGTCGAGGCACATCGGGTCGGGGTCCGGCGAGGCCGGGTTGTCCGGCATGCAGGTGAACCCGTTGCTGCCCTTGCGCAGCTCCTGCATCGTGCCGTCACCGCCGATGGCGATGACCGAGGCGTCGTGGCCGATGGCGGCCGGGGCGGCGGATTCGGCGCTCTCGATCATCTGCTCGGTGCTCATGTCGGCACCGAGCGCCGGCAGGGGTGCCGCCGCCACGAGTGCAAAACATGACAGGCCGGCACCGCACGATGCCCAATACCTCATTCCATCCATGGCTCGCTTCTCCCCCTTCTCGGACCAGTTTCCTGGTCGAGGGTCTCAGGCTAGCATAGACCG
>JAGRGG010000102.1 GCA_020445645.1 Geminicoccaceae bacterium
GGCGCCGGCAAGTCGACCCTCATCAAGACGGTGACGGGGGTGGAGCGGCCGAGCGGGGGGCGGGTTCTCCTGGACGGGGCGGAGGTGGCGCCCCGCGACGTGGCCGACGCCGTCCGGCTCGGCATCGCCACCGTCTACCAGGAGATCAACCTGCTGCCGAACCTGTCGGTCGCCGAGAACGTGCTGCTCGGGCGGCAGCCGACCCGGCTCGGCTTCGTGCGGGGGCGGGAGATGCGGCGCCGCGCGCGGGAGGCGCTGGCCCGCTTCGGCCTCGACCTCGACGTGTCGCGGGCCTTGGGCGACTTTTCGGTCGCCGTGCAGCAGATCGTCGCCATCGCGCGGGCGGTCGACATGCAGGCGCGCGTCCTGATCCTCGACGAGCCGACGGCGAGCCTGGACGCCGCCGAGGTCGGGCTCCTCTTCGACGTCCTGCGCCGGCTCAAGGCCGACGGGCTCGGCATCGTCTTCGTCACCCACTTCCTCGATCAGGTCTACGCCGTCGCCGACCGGATCACCGTGCTCCGCAATGGTGCCCTCGTCGGCACGGCGGAGACCGGGGACCTGCCCCGGCTGGATCTGGTGCGGATGATGCTCGGCCACTCGCTGGAGGAGGCCGAGGCCGAGGCGGAAGCGGGCGGCGATCCCCGGCGGAGGGCGGTCGCCGCCGGGCCCTTCGTCGCCTTCAAGGGCTACGGCCGTCAGCGCCTCGTCGAGCCCTTCGACCTCAACGTAGGCCAGGGTGAGATCGTCGGCATGGCGGGGCTGCTCGGCTCCGGGCGCACCGAGACGGCGCGGCTCGCCTTCGGCGCCGAGGCAGCCGATAAGGGCGAGGCGTTCGTCGCGGGGCAGAAGGCGCGGCTCGCCTCGCCCAGAGCCGCGATCCGGCACGGCTTCGGCTACTGCCCGGAGGAGCGCAAGACCGACGGCATCGTCGGCGAGCTGTCGGTGCGCGAGAACATCGTCCTGGCCCTCCAGGCGCGGCAGGGCTGGCTCAGGCCCCTCTCGCGCCGCGCCCAGAATGAGATTGCCGAACGCTTCATCCGCCTCCTCGACATCCGTACTCCCGACGCCGAGCGGCCGATCCAGGCGCTCTCCGGCGGCAACCAGCAAAAGGCGCTGATCGCCCGCTGGCTCGCCACCGAACCGCGCTTCCTGATCCTCGACGAGCCGACCAGGGGGATCGACGTCGGCGCCCACGCCGAGATCGTCCGCCTCGTCCGAAACTTGTGCGCCGAAGGCATGGCGCTCCTCGTCGCCTCGTCCGAGCTTGAGGAACTGCTCGCCTACGCCGACCGCGTCGTCGTCCTGCGCGACCGGGCGCACGTCGGCGAACTGGAGGGAGAGGATCTGGGCGTGGAGAAGGTGATGGGGATGATCGCCGCCGGCCAGAGGCACGCCGCGTGAGTGCCCAGGCCCCGCCCCATCCGGCCCGCCCCCGCTTCCGCTGGCCCCCCAACGGCACCGGCCAGTTCGTGGCGCTCGCCCTCGTCTTCCTTGCCAACTACCTTGTTTCGCCGCAGTTCTTCGACATCCGCCTCCAGGACGGCCGCCTGTTCGGCAGCCTCGTCGACGTGTTCTACCGGGGTGCCCCCGTCGCGTTGCTGGCGCTCGGCATGACCCTCGTCATCGCCACGCGCGGCATCGACCTCTCGGTCGGCGCGGTCATGGCGATCGTCGGCGCGGTCGCCGCGTCGCTCGCCGACACCGAGCCCTTCGCTCTCACGCTCGCCGTATCGCTCGGTATCGGGCTCCTCTGCGGCGTCTGGAACGGCTTCCTCGTCGCCGTCCTTCGCATCCAGCCGATCGTCGCCACGCTCATCCTGATGGTCGCCGGGCGAGGCATCGCCCAGCTGATCACCGAGGGGCGCATCGTCACCTTCTATTCCGAGGCGCTGGCATGGTTCGCGCGCGGCACGGTGCTGACGGTCCCGGCACCCATCGTCCTCCTCCTCGCCGTCTTCCTCCTCACCCTCCTCCTCGTGCGCGGCACGGCGCTCGGCCTCATGATCGAGGCGACTGGCGCCAACGATCGGGCGGCGGCCCTGGCCGGCGTCGGCACCTACGCGACGACGATCCTCGTCTACGTCTGGTCGGGCCTCTGCGCCGCGCTGGCCGGGCTCGTCGTCGCCGCCGACATCAGGGGTGCGGATGCCAACAACGCCGGCCTCTGGCTCGAACTCGACGCCATCCTCGCCGTCGTCATCGGCGGCACGTCCCTCTTCGGGGGACGCTTCCACCTCGGCCTCGCCGTCGTCGGCGCCTTCATCATCCAGGCGATGAATACCGGCATCCTCCTATCGGGCTTTCCCCCCGAGTTCAATCTGATCGTCAAGGCCGTCGCCGTGCTCCTCGTCCTCCTCATGCAGTCGCCGGCCCTCCAGGGGCTGTTCGAACGGCTCACGCGCCGGGGATCCTGATGCGCCGCTTCCTGCCCCTCCTCCTCACCGTCGCCGTGTTCCTGATCGGCTTCGCCGCCTGCACCGTACAGTTCCCGGCCTTCGCCTCGACCCGCGTCGCCGCCAACCTGCTGACCGACAATGCCTTCCTGGGCGTCACGGCGGTCGGTATGACCTTCGTGATCATCTCGGGCGGCATCGACCTCTCGGTGGGCTCGGTCATCGCGTTCACGAGCGTCCTCATCGCCGTCCTCGTCGGACAGGGCGTCCCCCCGTTCGCCGCCTTCGCCCTCGTCCTCGTACTCGCCGCCCTGTTCGGCGCCGGCATGGGCGCGGTCATCCACTACCTGAGGATGCCGCCCTTCATCGTCACGCTGGCCGGCATGTTCCTGGCGCGGGGTGCCGCCTTCATGGTCTCGGTCGATGCGGTGCCGATCAACGACCCGTTCTACGCCGGCCTCTACGACCTCTCGTTCCGCCTGCCGGGCGGCGGGCGGCTGACGCTCATCGCCATGATCATGCTCGCCACCTTCGCGTTCGGCATCGCCCTCGCCCAGTTCACCCGCTTTGGCACCAACGTCTACGCGCTCGGCGGCAACAGGGTCTCGGCCGGGCTGATGGGGGTGCCGATCGCGCGGACCACCGTGCTCCTCTACGCCCTTTCCAGCGTGCTCGCGGCGCTGGCCGGTATCGTCTTCTCCTTCTACACCTCGGCCGGCTACGCCCTTTCGGCGGTCGGCGTCGAACTCGACACCATCGCCGCCGTCGTCATCGGCGGCACGCTGCTCACCGGTGGGCAAGGCTTCGTCTTCGGCACGCTGATCGGCGTCCTGATCCAGGGGCTCATCCAGACCTACATCGTCTTCGACGGCACGCTGTCGTCCTGGTGGACCAAGATCGTCGTCGGCCTCCTCCTCTTCGGCTTCATCGTCTTCCAGCAGACCCTCCTCGGCCTGTCGCGGCGCAGCGGCCTCGGCGCGGCGCGGGGCTGACGGTGGCCGCGCCGCCGACCGCGCAGGACGGGCTCCTCGGCCGGCGCCGCGCGCGCTCGAACCACCAGATGATCGCTCGCGACCTCGGCGCCGAGATCGTGCGGGGAAACCTGCCGGCCGGCACGATCATTCCGAGCGAGGCGGCGCTCGTCGAACGTTTTGGCGTGTCGCGCCCAGTGATCCGCGAGGTGGTCCGCACGCTTGCCGCCAAGGGCCTCGTCGTCTCCAAGACCAAGGTCGGCACCCGCGTCACCGACCGGGCCGAGTGGAACCTGTTCGACCCCGACGTGATCGCGTGGCACCTCGACGGCGACGGCGCCGACCCCCGCTTCTTGCGCGATCTCTACGAGATCCGCGCCTGCGTCGAGCCGATGGCCGCCTCGCTCTCGGCGGCGAGAAGGACGGGCGACGACCTCCATACCTTGCGGGAAGCCGTGGCCCGTATGGCCGCCTACGCCGACCGCACCGACTTCGCCCGGGCCGACCTCGCCTTCCACCTCGCCATCGCCCTCGTCTGCCGCAACCCGTTCATGCGCTCGATCGGCGGGGTGATCGAGGCGGCGCTGTTCGTCACCCTGCGCCTGTCCTCCCCTCTCGACGAGGCCGAACACGGCCGCTCCGTCGCCGACCACGGTACCATCGTCGACGCCATCGAGGCGGGCGACGGCCCGGGTGCCGCCCAGGCGATGCGCCGGGTGATCGACGTCGGGCGGTCGCGGATCGCGGATGGGGTGTGAACGCTTCGCATCCGCTGCCGCGCAAGCCTGCCCTCTCCTGATCGAGGGGCTTGATGCGAGCGGCGGCCGGTGCTGTGCTCTGTTGGCTGCGCTCGGGCGGCCCCTCGGTGCTGGTACGTGCCATGCCTTCCCTACGTCCGAAGCATCCGCACGCAACCGGAAACGGTTCTGCCGCCCTGGAGTGCTCCGGCTCGACGGCTCGGACCCCGTGCGCGAAGGCGGGTTCACGCATGAGGCTCCGGGCGCTAGCGTTCGCCCATCGTCGATCGAGAAGGGAGCCGACCGAGATGACCTGGGAGCAGCCGCGTGACTTCGTCGGCTACGGCCCGACCCCGCCCCGCGCCGACTGGCCGGGCGGGGCCAGGATCGCCGTGCAGATGGTCCTCAACTACGAGGAGGGCGGCGAGAACTCGGTCCAGCACGGCGACGCGGCGTCGGAGGCCTTTCTTTCCGAGATCGTGGCGGCGCAGCCCCTCCTGGGCGTGCGTCACATCTCGATGGAGTCGATCTACGACTACGGCGCCCGCGTCGGGGTCTGGCGCCTGCTCGACCTGTTCCGGCGCAAGGGGGTGCCCGTCACCGTCTTCGCCGTCGCCGAGGCGGCGCGCAAGAACCCGGCCGCGATCCGGGCGATGGTGGACGCGGGGCACGAGATCGCCTGCCACGGCCTGCGCTGGATCAACTACCAGTACGTCGGGGAAGCGACCGAGCGGGCGCACGTCAAGGAGGCCGTCGCCGTCCTGACCGATTTGGTCGGCGAGCGGCCACTCGGCTGGTACACGGGCCGCACCTCGCCCAATACCCGCCGCCTCGTCGCCGAATACGGAGGATTCCTCTACGATGCCGACGCCTACGACGACGACCTGCCCTACTGGCAGGAGGTAGCGGGATCGCCGCAGCTCGTCGTCCCCTACACCCTCGACGCCAACGACATGCGCTTCGCCTCGCCGCAGGGGTTCAATTCGGGCGACCAGTTCTTCGCCTATCTGCGGGACAGCTTCGACGCCCTCTACGAGGAAGGTGCGAGGACCCCTCGGATGCTCTCGGTTGGGCTGCACTGCCGCCTCGTCGGGCGGCCGGGGCGGATGTTGGCGCTGGAGCGGTTCATCGACCACGCCCTCGCCTTTGAGGGGGTCTGGTTCTGCCGACGGGTCGACATTGCCCGGCACTGGCGCGAGCGTCATCCTTGCGCGGCCCAAGCAGGTTGAACCCTTCGAAAAGGTTTTTTCCTGCGAGCGTGGCGGGCATGGCACAGGGATGGAAGAGGATGGGCAAGTCGCCCGCGACGGCAAGGAGCCGTTCCAACCGGCTGAAAAGTGCTGATTCCCTGGCAGGGAAGACCCGTGGCTCTTCCCGCGGCGCACTTATTTCCCCGCGCCCCACAACGTGGCGCCGCTTCGCGTCTTGGTTGATGGCGGAACAAAGTTCCTTTAAGAGGTTTGGCCTAAGGGACAACAAAGCGCGTTTGGAGAAGACCATGTCCTTCTGGAGAACGGGGGCGTTGCTGTCGGCGACGGCGATCCTCATGGGCGGGTGCTCGGGGGCCGACTTCACGGCGCCGGGCGTCATGGCGGAGGCCCAGGCCACGAACCCCGGCAGCGGGTACGCGGCCGACCTCTACAAAGACTACATGACGAACGCGAACTACGAATTCGACGAGATGGAAGACGCGCCGGACGCGGTCTTCTTCGCCGACAAGGCGATGGCCGGGGCGCGGGGCGGCAACCTCATGCCGCAGGAGATCGGCGAACGCGACTTGCCGTCGGAGTACGTGGGCGAGCTGACCCAGGCGCGCGGCCGGCTCGTCTCGGCCCTCGACGCCGGCGGGGCGTCCGAAAAGCCCGACGCCGCCGCGACGGCGCTCGCCAGCTTCGACTGCTGGATGGAGCAGCAGGAGGAGAACTTCCAGCCCGGCGACATTGCCGCCTGCAAGGACCACTTCTACGCTTCGCTCGCCGCGCTCGAGGAGAGGCCCGTCGCTGCCGTGGTGCCGCCCTTGCCCGAGCGCATCACGCTTGCGAGCGACGTCCTGTTCGACTTCGACAAGGCGAACATCAAGGAGGCCTTCAAGCCCGAGCTGAAGAAGATCGCCGACCTGATCATCGGCAATCCCACGACCCCCGTCCGCGTCCAGGGCCACACCGACAGCATCGGTTCGGAAGCCTACAACCAGAAGTTGTCGGTCGAGCGTGCGACTAGCGTCGCCGACTACCTCACGGGTGAGGGCGTGGCGCAGAACCAGCTCACCGTCGAGGGCTTCGGCGAAACCCAGCCCGTGGCGAGCAACAAGACGGCCGAGGGTCGGGCGCAGAACCGCCGCGTCGATATCACGACCACCGTCGTCCAGACCCCGACCCAGTAGCCGGAACCCGCTTCTCCACGTCGTGTAGCGATGAGGGCCGCCCCGCGAGGGGCGGCCCTTTCGCTTGAACGGCCCTCCTTCTTTTTGCGGCAGGATTAAGGCTTGATTCACGATTGTGCCCTACTGTGACCTGCCAGAGAAGAGGACGTGGCGGGCGCTCGTGCAAGCGGCCCGTCCTAGGGGATCCGCATGGAGATCATTGCCACATCGATTCCTGACGTGAAGCTGATCAAGCCGGCACGGCATGGGGATCACCGGGGTTTCTTTTCCGAGACCTACAACAGAGACCTGTTGGCCAAGCATGGGATCGATGTTTCCTTCATGCAGGACAACCACTCCCTGACGGAGCGCAAGGGAACCCTGCGGGGCCTGCACTTCCAGTCTCCCCCCTTCGCCCAGACGAAGCTGGTCCGGGTCGTCAGGGGCGCCGTCCTCGACGTGGTCGTCGACCTGCGCGAACGCTCGCCCACCTTCGGCCAGCACGTGAAGGTCGAACTGTCGGCCGAGAACTGGCAGCAGATCTTGGTCCCAGCCGGCTTCGCGCACGGTTTCCTCACCTTGGTCGACGGGGTCGAAGTCACGTACAAGGTCGACGCGCCCTACTCCGCCCGTCACGACAGCGGCATACGCTGGAACGATCCCGACCTGGGCATCGATTGGCCGGTCACGGCCGAGGACGTAATCCTGTCGGCGAAGGACGAGCGGCAGCCGTCGTTCGCCGACCGGCTGGCATGTTTTGCCTGAGGCTTACATACTTAATACTGGTTCCGGGGAACAATCATGGAACGCATACTCGTAACGGGTGCTGCCGGCTACATAGGCACCACGCTCGTCCCGATGCTGCTCGAAGCCGGATACCGGGTTCGGGCCATCGATCGGTTCTTCTTCGGCGAGAACAACCTCCCGGACCATCCGCGGCTTGAAAGGATCAAGGCCGACAGCCGCCGCCTCGCGCCCGAGCACTTCAGCGGGGTCGACCACGTGGTCGACCTGGTCGCCATCTCGAACGACCCCAGCGGGGAGCTGTTCCAGAAGGCGACCTACGACATCAACTTCGAATCCAGGGTCGCCTGCGCCCGGCTCGCCAAGGCGGCCGGCGTCAAGCGGTACGTGCTGCCAAGCTCGTGCAGCATCTACGGCTTCCAGGCACCCGATGTGGTCTGCAACGAGGCCACCCCGACCAACCCGCTCACCACCTACGCGAAGGCGAACGAGAAGGCGGAGCAGGGGGTTCTGCCGCTCGCGGACGAGCGCTTTTGCGTCGTCGTCCTCCGCCAGGCGACGGTCTACGGCTACAGCCCCCGGATGCGCTTCGACCTCGCCATCAACGGCATGACCTACGGCGCCTGGAAGACGGGCGTCCTCCCCCTCATGCGCGACGGCAGCCAGTGGCGCCCGATGGTCCACGTCCAGGACACGGCAAGGGCGCAGATCTTCATGCTGCAAGCCGACCGGGACGCCGTCAACGGCCGGATCTTCAACGTCGGCTCGTCCGAGAACAGCTACCAGCTTGGGCCGCTCGCCGAGCGCGTTGCCGCCGCCGTGCCGAGGAAGGTTGCGATCGAGTGGTACGGCGACGCCGACCACCGCTCCTACCAAGTCGGCTTCGACAGGATCCAGGGTCTCGGCTGGCGGGCCGAGCGCGTGGCCGAGGACGGCGTCCTTGAGATCGTCGAGCGGCTCGAAGCCGGTACCCTGGACAAGACCAAGGAGACGATCACCCTTGGCTGGTACCAGGAGCTGATCGGCTGGCAGAAGAAGATCCGAGAGATCGAGATCGACGGCTGCCTGATCGACATGTGAACCGGCAAACCCAGGGAATCCCCCCATGCTGAAGGGCATCATCCTTGCCGGCGGTTCGGGCACGCGGCTCTATCCCATCACGCGCTCCGTCTGCAAGCAGCTCCTGCCGATCTTCGACAAGCCCCTGATCTACTATCCCCTCACCACGCTCATGCTGGCGAACGTGAAGGAAGTCCTGATCATCACGACGCCCGAGGACCAGTGGCAGTTCAAGCGCCTCCTTGGCAACGGCAGCCAGTGGGGCATTTCGATCAGCTACGCGGTCCAGCACCGCCCCGAAGGCTTGGCGCAGGCGTTCCTGATCGCCGAGGACTTCATCGGCCGGGACGCATGCTGCCTCGTGCTCGGCGACAACATCTTCTTCGGGCACTACCTCCGCCAGGACCTGCTGAAGGCCGGCGCAAACGCCGAGGGGGCGACGGTGTTTGGCTACCGCGTCAGCGACCCGAAACGGTACGGCGTCGTCGAGTTCGACGGGGACGGTCGGGCAATCAGCCTGGAGGAGAAGCCGGCCGAGCCGCGGTCGAACTACGCCGTCACGGGGCTCTACTTCTACGACAACAGGGTCGTCGACATCGCCCGGTCGATCAGGCCCTCGGATCGGGGGGAACTCGAGATCACCGACGTCAACCGCACCTATCTCGACATGGGGGCGCTCCGCGTCGAACGCATGGGCCGCGGCTACGCTTGGTTCGATGCCGGCACCCACGACAGCCTCCTCCAGGCCGGGGAGTTCATCCGCACCATCCAGACCCGCCAGGGTTTCCAGGTGGCCTGCCCCGAGGAGATCGCCTTCAACCTCGACTACATCGACGAACGACAACTCCTCGAACTCGCGCAGCCCCTGGCGAAGACGAGCTACGGTCAGTACCTCATCGACGTCGTCCTCTCTCAGGAATCTTGGCGAGCCGATGAAATAAAGCTCGCTGCCGCGAATTGACGGACTTGGAAGCCGTTCCGTATCAGTAGCACGGCATCCCTAGGAGGGTTTAACGGCGGCAGGGATG
>JAGRGG010000103.1 GCA_020445645.1 Geminicoccaceae bacterium
GTTTGCAAGGTATACAAACGCCAAATTTTTCCTTCAAGCCCGTTTCAGGAAATACACGAACGGATACAGGTATGAATCATCATACGCTCAATAAGAAGATTCTTCGTCAAATAGAGGGCGAAATCTAAGACGCGCCTCTTATGAGCAACCAGTACCGGTCCAATTACATCGAGCGGCTGGTCCTTATTGGGCTCGATCCGGGCTTCAAGCTGACAGCGCCGACCGGAATGCCTGGGACATCGAGCACGACGGCGGGACCCGCATCGAGGTGAAGCAATCCGCCGCGCTCCAGACCTGGACTGAGGCATCCGCAGGCAAGCCCCCACCAGGGCGCCTTCGACATCCGCGCCCGCACGGGCTACTATGAGGGCGCGCGCTGGATCGCCGAAGAAGGGCGCCACGCGCAGGTTTACATCTTCTCTTGGCACCCGACTACGGACCCGAAGCAGGCAGACCACCGCGACTCGGCGCAGTGGAAGTTCTTCGTCGTGCCGGCGGGCGGCCTGCCGGAAGGCCAGCAAAAGATCGCGCGGAGCGTCATCGAGGCCTACTGGCCGAGCGTTGGTTTCGAGCGGCTACGGGAGGCGACGCTCGCCCTGATCAAACGAACAGGCTCCGCCCCTTCCGCGTGACCCGCACCTGCCTCGCCTTTCCCTATTATCCTGTCCCAATGACCCTTTAACGTCGTCTGCGGCGGGATGAACGACCTTCTTGGGATCATGTTCTACCAAACAAGCCCAAGAACCCTTTGCTACACAATCAAAACCCTCTCCGACTCAGCCCCCCGCCGCCGCGCCGTGGATGCGCTCCTCCGGGGCGATGACGAAGCGGCTGTCCTGGCGCCTTGCGATCATCCGGCGGATCAGCGGCGGCCCGCTGCCCCGGTGGAAGGCGAAGGCGCGCTTCTGGGTAGCCAAGTCTTCCGTCGTCGTCCGTTCGAGGAGGCGGCGCTGGTCGAGCCAGTCGCTGACGAGGAAGGTCTCGATCCAGTGCCCGGCGTCGGCCACGTCCTGGAACAGCCGCCAGCGGAGCGCGCCGTTGCGGCGGCGTTGGTGGCCGAGGTCGTCCATGGCGGCGAGGAAGGCCGGGGCGTCGTCCGGGGCGATGCGGTACTCGACCTGGAGCATGACCGGGCCTTCGCCTTCCGCCACCGGCACCTCCGGCGTGAACCCCTCGCGCCGCCCGGCCGGGCGCATGTCCGGCGGACGGCCCGACGGCAGGGCCAGCAAGGGCTGGAGGAGGAGCTGGCCCAGCATGACGGATCCTGCGGCCAGCAGCGCCGGGAGCACGCCGTAGAGTTCGGCGCCGAGCCCCCAGAGCCAGGAGCCCAGCGCCATGCCGCCGAACAGCACCATCTGGTAGACGGCGAGCACCCGGGCCTGGACCCAAAAGGCGCTGGAGAGCTGGACGCCGATGTTGAACGAGGAGAGCGAGCCCAGCCAGCAGCCGCCCATGACGAGCAGCGCCGGGATGACGGTGAGCCAGCCCGGAAGAAAGCCCACGACGAGGAGCGCGCCCCCGAACAGCCCCGCCATGACGGCGACGGGCCGCTCCGTGCCGTAGCGCTGGCGGATCGGCTGGACGATGAAGGCGCCCCCCAGCGCCCCCACCCCGAACACCCCGAGCAGCAGGCCGAATACCGTGGGGCCGCCGCGGAGCACATCCCTTGCGATGAGCGGCAGGAGCGCCATGACGGCGGTGGCGGCGAAGCCGAACAGGGCGCCCCGCGCCATCGCGTGCCAGATGGCCGGCGTCTGCCCGACGTAGCGCAGCCCCGCCGCCATCGCCGGCAGGACCCGCTCCCTCGGCAGGTCCGGCGCCTTCCTGCGGCCGCGCCAGAGGAGAAGGACGAGGATCAGCGGCAGATAGGAGCAGGCGTTGACGAGGAAGGCCGCCTGCGGCCCCGCCCAGGCGACGATGCTGCCGCCGATGGCCGGACCCGTGGCGCGGGCGAGGTTGAAGGAGACGGCGTTGAGCGTGACGGCGGCGGCGAGCAGTTCGGGCGGCACCAGCTCGCGCACCACCGCCTGCGTCGTCGGCCCATTGACCGCCATGCCCGCCCCCACGAGGAAGGTGAGGCCGAGCAGGAGCCAGGGGGTCACGAGTCCGAGGCCGCCGAGGACGGCGAGCAGGAGGCCGATGCCCAGCATCCAGACCTGCGCCGCGAGCAGCACCTTGCGGCGCTCCAGAAGGTCGGCGAAGGCGCCCGCCAGCAGCGCGAAGACGAGGATCGGCAGCTGCATCGCCGTCTGCACGAGCGCCACCATCTGCGCGTCCGTGGAGATCAGCGTCATCAGCCAAGCGGCGCCGACGCCCTGGATCAGGTAGCCGAAGTTGGAGACGAGGTTCGCGAGCCACAGGTTGCGAAAACGTCCGACCCGAAGCGGCGCCCAAATCGGTGCGCCCCCCTCCTTCGCCGGCTTCCTGCCCCCCATGCGCGACCCGCCCCCAAAGCGCCCCCGCCGCGCCCAAGCGGCGCCCGGGCGGCGCGAAACCACTAAGCAAGCCTGTCCCGGAGCCGCAAGCGGGATACGCTCCGCGCCCGGGGGTGCCGGGCCTTTTCTTCCGGCGCCGCTCATCCGCGAAGAAGCGGCCGCAAGGGGCTGGTCCGGCCGTTTTCCCTGGTCTTGCACCCTCAGGCGCTTCCGGTGGAAGCGCCTGATGGAGCCGCGCCTTTGTTCCCTGCCCGGCGCCGCCGGACGCGAAGCGTCAGGCGTGCTCGCGCATGAAGCCGAGGCGCTCCAGGCCGCGCGCGGTGCCGGGGTTGGGTTCGTAGGGGTGGAGGGTCTCGACCCCCCCCAGCGGCAGGTCGTCGTGGGCGAAGGCCGGGGCGTCGGCGCCGAGGAAGCCGCCGAGCGCGTCCGCTTCCGGCGCCGGGGCGAAGGCGGCGGGCGGCTCGTGGAGGGCGTAGGCGTGCGTCGCCGCCGGGGCGTCGTGGGGGGCGTCGTCGAGGAAGGCGGCGAGCAGGTCGTCGCCGCCTTCGGCGCCGGCGGGGGCGGGGGCGACGAGCGCCTTCGCCGTCGAGGCCTGCTCCGTCGTGGCGTGGGCCGGAAGGAAGTCGCCGAGCGCGTGCGTCCTGCCGCCGATCTCGATCGACGGAAAGGCGTCCTCGTGGCCGACGTAGCCGCCGATGCGCACCACGTCGGCGCCGCCTCTGGCGAGGACGAGGTCGCCGCCCTCGATCCTGGCGGCGAGGCCCGCCCCCGTGTCGGCCGGATCGAAGCGCAGGCGGTTGACGCCTTCCTGATCCTGGACGAAGTCGGTGCCCTTCTCGTGCAGGCCGAAGAGGTAGGCGTCGTCGCCGGCGCCGCCGTAGAGCGCGTCGCTGCCCTCGCCGCCGAGGAGGAGGTCGTCGCCCGCGTCGCCCCAAAGGATGTCGTCGCCGCCCCCGCCCGCGAGCAGGTCGTCGCCGGCGCCGCCCTGGATCACGTTCGCGCCCTCGTTGCCGACGAGCCGGTTGTCGCGCGCGTCGCCGACGATGTCGTGCGCGTCCGCGCCCCGAAGCTCGACGTTCTCGATCCCCATCGGCACCTGCTGGACGTAGGCGTTGGCGCCCGCGGGGAGCGCGCCGCCGAGGTCGCCGAGCCTGAAGGTGGCGAGGCCGTCCGGGGCCAGCCACGGCAGGCCGGCCTTCAGGCTCTGGGCGTAGGGGGCCTCGACCCGAAGGGTGTCGTTGCCGCCCGCCGCGTCGGCGTCCTCGAGCGCGAGGTCGCCGATGTGGTCGACGCTCATCACGTCGTCGCCGAAGCCGCCGAGCAGGTCGTCGAACCCGCCGCCGCCCTCCAGGAGGTCGTCGCCCGCCCCGCCGTCCAGCCGGTCGTCGCCCTCGCCGCCGTAGAGCGCGTCGTCGCCCTCGCCGCCGTCCAGGGCGTCGTCGCCCTCGCCGCCGTAGAGCCCGTCGTCGCCCGTGCCGCCGTAGAGCGAATCGTCGCCCGCGTCGCCGTAGAGCGCGTCGTCGCCGGTGTTGCCCTCCAGCACGTCGTTGCCGGCGCCGCCGTAGATCACGTCGTTGCCGGCGCCGCCCGCCATGTGGTCGTCGCGGTCGGTGCCGTAGAGGGTGTCGTCGCCGTCGGTGCCGACGCCGACCGTGCCGAGGTCGCCGAGCTTCTCGTCGTCGACCGCGCCCGTCGCCCCCTCGCCGCCCGTGCCCGCGTCGGCGGCGGCGGGCGCGCCCGCGAGACCGAGGCTGGACGCCGCCCCGGCCGCGTCCGCCGCCCCGCCGAAGGCCGACTGCACCA
>JAGRGG010000104.1 GCA_020445645.1 Geminicoccaceae bacterium
CCCGCGCCCAGCGGACGCGAAGCGTCGTCTTCATAAAGGCTGGCGCGATCGCCCGCGATGGAGGACACTTCACCCCATTGGATGGACGTTGGGCCGATCGTCGATGGTACAGTTGCGCTTCATCGGGTCGGGCGACGCCTTCGGCAGCGGCGGACGGTTCAACACCTGCCTGGAGGTCCGGGCGGCGGCGTCGGTTTTCCTGATCGATCTCGGCGCCACCTCGCTCGTTGCGATGAACGCGCTCGGCGTCCAGCGTAACCCGGTGCGCACGATCCTCTTCTCCCACCTGCACGGCGACCACTTCGGTGGGCTGCCCTTCTTCCTCCTTGACGCCCAGTTCGTGAGCGGGCGCAAGGGGCCGCTGACCTTCGCCGGCCCCCCCGGCATGGAAGAACGGGTCATGCAGGCGCTCGACGTGTTCTTCCCCGGTGCCGCCGCGACCGCCTGGAACTTCCCGCTCGATTTCGTCGAGCTGGCGCCCGGCCGGCCGCACCGGCTCGAAGGCTTCGCCGTCCGCCCCTTCGTCGTCGACCACCCCTCGGGCGCCCCCTCGTTCGCGCTTCGCGTCGAGGTCGACGGCAAGACCCTGTGCTACTCGGGCGACACGGCCTGGACCAAGAGCCTCGCCGACGCCGCGCGCGGCGCCGACCTCTTCGTCACCGAGACCTACAGCCTCAGGATGCCGGTGCCCTTCCACCTCGACCTGCCGACCCTGAAGCGGCACCTGCCCGGCATCGGCGCCAAGCGCACCATCCTCACCCACCTCGGCCCCGAGATGCTGGCGCACGCGGCGGAGGCGGGGATCGAGGTCGCGCACGACGGGATGGCGGTCGAGGTCTGAATACGCTTCGCGTCCGCCGGCGCGAAGCGTCATCCTACGCCCGCCTGAACCACCCCTCGACCCGGCGTTCGCAGCGTTCCGCCACGCCCTCCGCCCGGTCGATCAGTTCGCGCGCCTTCGGGTGGCGGCGCTTGAACCATTCGAGGAGGCGCCCCGCCCAGGGGGCGTGCTTCGTCAGGACGACGAGCCCGACGAAGACGAAGATCCAGCCGGGCAGGATGGGGAGCACGATCCCGGCCACGCCCAGGAGGATGAAGCCGTAGCCGAGCCCCAGCATGAGCCAGGGCATCAGGCGGTGCGGGCGATGGTCAGCCATTCGACCTCGCTCAGGATGGTGACGCCGAGTTCGGTTGCCTTCTTCGCCTTCGACCCGGCGTCGGCGCCGATGACCACGTAATCGGTCTTCGCCGAGACGGATCCCGCGACCCTGGCGCCCAGCGCCTCGGCGCGCGCCTTGGCCTCGGCCCGGCTCATCGCTTCGAGCGACCCCGTGAACACCACCGTCCTGCCGGCGATCGGCGAGGCGGCGGCGCTCGGCGGGGCGGCGGGCTCGACCCGAAGCCGGGCCAGGAGGTCGTCCAGCGCCTCGACGTTGTGGGATTCCTTGAAGAACTCGGCCAAGCCCTCGACGATCCGGGGGCCGACGCCGTCGGTGTTGGCGAGGTCGGCGGCGGCGTCCGCGTCGCCCGTCGCGAGGCGCAGCATGGCCTCCCGCCACGCCGCGACATCGCCGTAGTGCTGGGCGAGGAGGCGGGCGTTGACCCGCCCGATGAAGCGGATGCCAAGGGCGTAGATCAGGCGGTCCAGGGGGATGGCACACCGCGCCTCGATCGCGGCGGCGAGGTTCTCGACCTTCTTCTTCGCCCAGCCCTCCAGGGCTTCCAGGCGCGCCAGCTTGGCTTGGTCACGGGCGAGGCGGAAGATGTCGGCCGGCCCTTCGATCAGCCCCGCCGCGAGCAATTGCGGCACCTGCTTCTTGCCCAGTCCCTCGATGTCGAAGGCGTCGCGGGCGACGAAGTGGCGCAGGCGCTCGACCCGTTGCGCCGGGCAGATCAGCCCGCCCGTGCAGCGCCGCACCGCTTCGCCCTCCGGGCGCACGGCGAGGCTGCCGCACTCGGGGCAGTGGTCGGGGAAGGCGTAGGGCGCCGTCCCCTCCGGCCGCCGCTCCTCTCTCACCTCCAGCACCTGCGGGATCACGTCGCCCGCGCGCTGGATCAGCACGGTGTCGCCCGCGCGGATGTCCTTCGCCTCGATGTAGTCCTGGTTGTGCAGGGTGGCGCGGCCGACGACGACCCCGCCCACCGTGATCGGCTCCAGCTCGGCGACGGGGGTGAGGGCGCCCGTGCGGCCCACCTGGATGGTGATCGCCCGCACGAGGGTTTCGGCCCGTTCGGCCGCGAACTTGTGGGCGATGGCCCAGCGCGGCACCCGGCCGACGTAGCCCAGCCGCTCCTGGAGGGCGATGTCGTCCAGCTTGTCGACGACGCCGTCGATGTCGTAGGGGAGTTCCGGCCGCATCGCGCCGATCCGGGCGTGGTAAGCGACGAGGGCGGCCACGTCGTGGCAGGGCTCGCGGAGCGGGTTGACGGAAAAGCCATGGGCTTCAAGGTCGGCCAAAAAGGCGTGGTAGCTGCCCTTGACGGGCGGGTCGGCGTCGCCCCAGGCGTAGGCGAAGAAGCGAAGCGGGCGCTTGGCCGTCACGTTCGGGTCGAGCTGGCGGGTGGAGCCGGCGGCGGCGTTGCGGGGGTTGGCGAAGACGGGCTCGCCCGCGGCGTCGCGGGCGGCGTTGAGCGCCCGAAAGTCGGCCCGCTCGATGTAGATCTCGCCCCGGACCTCCAGGACCGGCGGGCTGCCCCCTTTCAGGCGGTTCGGGATGTCCTTGATGGTGCGGACGTTCGCCGTGATGTCCTCGCCCGTCCGCCCGTCGCCCCGGGTCGCCGCCCGGACGAGGCGTCCGGACTCGTAGCGGAGCGAGCAGGACAGCCCGTCGATCTTGGGCTCGGCGACGAAGGGCAGCGGCGCGTCGAGGGGCAGGTTGAGGAAGCGGCGGATGCGGGCGACGAACTCGGCGAGTTCCGCCTCGTCCATCGCGTTGTCGAGCGAGAGCATCGGCGGGTCGTGGACGGCCTTGGCGAACGCGCCCACGGGCGCGGCGCCGACGCGCCGCGACGGGCTGTCGTCGCGGATCAGTTCCGGGTGGCGCGCCTCGATGTCGCGGTTGCGGCGGCGCAGCAGGTCGTAGTCGGCGTCGGAGAGTTCGGGCCGGTCGTTCTGGTAGTAGAGGCGGTCGTGGCGGGCGATCTCGGCGGCGAGACGCTCCAGCTCCGCCGCCGCCTCGTCCTCGGTCAGCGCCGCGACCGGGCGTTCGGCAAGGTCCCCGCTCACGTCTCCCCTGCCGCCATCAGGCTCGCCGCCGCCGCGCGGGCGGCGTCCGTGACCTCGGCGCCGGCCAGCATCCGGGCGATCTCGTCCCGGCGCTGGGCGGGCGGCAGGCGGCGCACCTCGACCGTCGTGGTCTCGTCCCGCACCGCCTTGACGACGCTCAGGTGGTCCCGGGCACGGGCGGCGATCTGCGGCGCGTGGGTGACGACGAGCACCTGCCGCTCGGACGCGAGGCGGGCGAGACGCTCGCCGACGGCCGCCGCCGTGGCGCCGCCGACGCCGGCGTCGACCTCGTCGAAGATGAGCGTGGGCGCGGCCTCGATCCGGGCGAGGACCACCTTCATGGCCAGCATGAGGCGGGAAAGCTCGCCCCCGGACGCCACCTTGGCGAGCGGCCCGAAGGGCTGGCCCGGGTTCGTTTGGATCTCGAAGGCGACCCGCTCCAGCCCCCCGGCGCCCGCCGCGTCCTCGCTTAGGGGGTCGAGCCGGACGCGAAGGGCGGCGCGCTCCAGCTTCAAGGGGCGCAGCTCGGCCCGGACGCTCGCCGCCATCCCCACCGCCGCCTTCGCCCGAAGCCCGGAGAGGCGCCGCGCCTCCTCCAGGTAGGCGAGGCGCGCGGCCTCGGCCTCGCGCCCGGCGTAGCAAAGGCGGTCGCTGCCGGCGTCGATGCCGGCGATGGCGGCGCGGGTCGCCTCGGCGAGGGCCGGAAGCTCGGCCACGGGAACCCTGTGCTTCCTGGCCGCGTCGCGCAGGGCGAACAGGCGGTCCTCGACCGCCTCCAGGCTGGCCTCCCTGTCGTCGAGCCCGCGCTCGGCCTCGGCCAGCGCCTCCTCGACCTCGCCGAGTTCGATGAGCGCGCGATCGAGCGCCGCCGCCAGCGTGCCGAGCCCGGCGCCTTCCACGTCGACCCCCCGCTCCAGCCGGCGCTGCGCCGCCGCCACGAGGGCCAGCGCCCCGCCCCCGCCGCTCACCCCCCGCGCCACCTCGGCTAGGGCCTCCGCCGTCTTCTCGCGGTGCACGAGGCGGGCGCGCAGCCCGGCCAGCCGCTCCTCCTCGCCCGCTTCGGGGGCGAGATCCTCAAGCTCGGCGAGGCGGTGGCGGAGGTAGTCCTCCTCCGCCCTGGCCTTCGCCACCTCGTCCCGCCGCGCCTCGAAGGCGCGGGCGAGCCCCCGCCAGCGGGCGAAGGCGGCGGCCGTCGCGGCGACGCGGGGGCCGTGCCCGCCGAGCGCGTCCAGGAGGGCGCCGTGGGTGCGGGGGTCCTGGAGGCCGCGCTGGTCCATCTGGCCGTGGACCTCGACGAGGGCGTCGCCGACCCGCCGAAGCGCCGAGGCGCTCACCGGCTCGCCGTTGAGGTAGGCCCGGCCGCGCCCGTCCGCCGTCACCACCCGGCGGAGCACGAGGTCGCCGTCCGCGGGCAGGCCCTGCCCCTCCAGAATCGCGAGCGCCGGGTGGCCCTCCGGCACCTCGAACGCCGCCGTCACCGACCCCTGCGCGGCCCCCCCCCTGACCAGCCCCCGGTCGGCGCGGCCGCCGAGCGCGAGCCCCAGGCCGTCCAGGATGATCGACTTGCCGGCCCCGGTCTCGCCGGTGAGCACGGTGAGCCCCCGGTTGAACTCCAGGTCGAGCCGCTCGATGAGGACGATGTCGCGGATGGCGAGGCTGCGCAGCATGGCGGGAAGCGGAAGGGCCTCAGCCGCCCGCCGCGGCGCCCGCGGCCGTCGCCGGCGTCGGTGCCGCGACGCCGTTCGCGCGCAACAGGGCGTAGCTGCGCTCGTACCAGACGCTGTCTGGGAAGTTGTAGCCGAGCACCGTCGCGTCCTCCCTCGCCTCGTCCGGCACGCCGAGCGCGAGGTAGCTCTCGACGAGGCGGTGCAGGGCCTCCGGCACGTGGGTCGTCGTCTGGAAGCTGTCGACGACGTTCTGGAAGCGGTTGACCGCCGCGACGTAGCGCCCTTGATTCTGATAGTAGCGACCGATCTCCATCTCCTTGCCGGCGAGATGGTCCTGGGCGAGGTCGACCTTGAGCTTGGCGTCCTTGGCGTAGTCGGTGTCGGGGTAGCGCCGCTCCAGTTCCTCGAAGGTGCGAAGGGCGCTCTCGGTCATCTCCTGGTCGCGGCCCACGTCCGAGATCTGCTCGTAGTAGGACATGCCCTTGAGGTAGAGGGCGTAGGGCACGTCCTTGCTGCCGGGGTGCAGGTCCATGAAGGCGTCGAGCGCGCCGACCGCGTCGTCGTAGAGGCTGCCCTGGTAGTAGGCGAAGGCGGCCATGAGCTGGCCCCGCGTCGCCCACTGCGAGTAGGGGTGCTGGCGCTCGACCTCCTCGAAGCCCTTCGCCGCCCCCTCCCAGTCGCGGTCGTCGAGGAGCGCCTGCGCGTCGGCGTAGAGCGCCTCGGGCGGGCGCTCGACGTAGGCGTCCTCGGTGCTCCCGGCGCAGCCGGCCAAGGCGAGGCCGGCGGCGAGGCAGGCGGCGGGCAGCCAGGGGCGCCGGCGGGCGGGGGTCGGCTTGTTCAAGGGCGGGCTTCCATTCCTGTCGGACCGTTCGCGTTCCCGACTCGATTTTCCCCTCGGGCCGCTCGCGGTCCGACTTGATTTCCAAAGCGACGCCAAGCTACCGTCTCCGGGCGCGGCGCACCAGAGGCAGCCGAGGGGACGAGGGGCGATGGCAAGGCAGACCGAGATGCACCTGGAGCGGCACATCGGCGAGCGGATCCGCCGCCGCCGCACCGAACTCGGGCTCACCCAGGAGGAACTGGGGCAGGGGCTCGACATCTCCTACCAGCAGATCCAGAAATACGAAAGCGGCGCCAACCGGATCAGCGCCAGCCGCCTGCACACCCTGGCCGAACGGCTCGGCGTCGAGGTGGCGTGGTTCCTCGACGGTTTCAAGTCGGGCGAAGGCCCCGTCGCTCGCGACGGCCGGCAGCGGGCGGCGGTCGAGCTTGCCCGTACCTTCGACGGCATCGAGGGCGCCGACGTGCGCGCGGCGCTCGGCGCCCTCGTCCGCGCCGTCGTCGACCGGCAGGCGCTCACGCCCGCTCGCTGATCGCCCGCAAGAGGGGCTCCCAGTCGCGGCGGATCTCGACGAGGCGCCGCCCTTCGGGATCGAAGGCGCCGAGCCCGTCGATCGCCAGCTCCTGGTAGGCCGCGCGCTCGCTCAGGCTGGCCACCGGGGGGAAACCCTCCCGCTTCAGGAAGTCCACCAGGCGCTGGCTCGCCCGGCCCCTGGGCTTCGTCCGGTTGGCGACGACGAGCACGGCCTTCCTGCCCTTCCTGATCGGCTTCAGCCGGTCGAGGCGGGCGAGGAAGTCGCCCGTGCTGCGCTCGTCGAAGAGCGAGGGCTGGACCGGGACGACGACGAGGTCGGCCCGCCCTTGCAGTTCGTCGACGTGCTTCAGCCGCGCCCCGGCCGGGGCGTCGATGACGAGGCGCTCGACGCCGTCCTGGACCTTGCCCGCCGACTTGTGCCAGTCGAGCCCCGCGATCGGCGGCCGGTCCCCCGGGCGAAGCGCCAGCCAGCCGAGCGCGCTGCCCTGTCGGTCGACGTCGGCGAGCGCCGTCTTATGCCCCTCGCTCGCGAACGCGGTGGCGAGCGTCACGGCAAGGGTCGTCTTGCCGGCACCCCCCTTGGCGTTCGTCACGAGAACCGACAGCAAAGGCTTCCCCCTCTCAGCCGTCGCGCCAGAACCGCTCGCGGCGCCTGAACCGCTTCCAGGCGCGCCGCACCCCGTCCTCCAGCGCCGCCGCCTCGGCAGTGTTCCAGCCGCGGAGCAGGTCGGCCCCCGACCCCGTGGTCCCCGATCGGGGGGCGGCGCCCCGGGCCTCCGCCGCGAGGCGCCCCGCGAGGCCCGCGCCGACGGCGAGGTCGTTGCCGTGGCCGAGCCCGTCCTGCAACCCGGTCGCCGCCTTCAGGTAGCGCCTCGTCGCCTTGCCGGGGAACAGGGTCTCCAGGAACTCGGCGGCGTAGCGCAGCTTCTTCAGCGCGATCCGCAGCCTGTGCCGCCCCTCCGGCTTCAGGCGCACGAAGCCCCGGCCGCGCTTCTTCACCTTGCGGTGGAGACGGTCGAGGGCGAGCTTCGCCGCCCCGCGCAGGGGGGCGTCCAGCGCCGGCGGGTCGCCCCCCTCGCGCCAGCCCCGGCGGGCTATCCACGTCGCCAGGTCGAGGACGAGGTCGGCGTAGGCCTGCGACTCCAGGGTCGCGGCGACGGCGGACCGCGCCCGGTCGCGCGCCGCCTCGGCCTCGGCGCGAAGCGCCTTCAGCCCCCCGTCCCCGGGCAGCGCCGCCTCCAGGGGCGGCAGGCGTTCGGCCAGGAACACGTCGAGGTCGCGGGCGTGGCCGAGCCCGTGCACGAGGCCGCGCAGCCGCCCGTTCCACGCCTCGGCCGAGGGGCCGAGCGCCCCCTTGAACAGGGCCAGCGCCGAGCGGATGCGGCGGATCGCCACCCGAAGCTGGTGCAGGCCGTCGGCCTCCCGCCCCGCCTTGGCGGCGGCCTCGTTGGCGAGCCAGTGGACGAGGCAGCCCTCCATGATCGCCTCGATCGCCGCCTCCAGCTTCATGTCGGGGTCGAGGGGGGGCGTGCCCGCCTTGCGGTGGGCGGGCGGGAGCCCGTCCGCCAGCATGTGCCCGCGCTCGGACTTGTCGACGGTGCCGAGGCGAAGGGGGTGCCGCGCCCGCAGCGCCTTCGCCAGCGCCAGAAGGGCCTTGGGATCGCCCTCCTTCAATTCAAGCTCGATCTCGCCCAGGGACTCCGTAGGCGCCTCCCTGCCGGACCCGGCCTCGATCCGGCCCCGGTCGAGCGCCACCTCGATCCGGGCGCCGCCCGCGCCGTCCTCGCCCGGCCAGTCGAGGAGGAGGACGCGGCGCTCGACGAGCGTGCGGAAGACGGGCTCGAGATCCGCCTCGGTCAGCCCGCCCAGCCGCCCGCGCAAGGCGGGGTCGTCGACGAGCGACAGGTCGGGGTCGGCCCCTTCGAGCGGCCACTCCCACTCGTCGCGCCGGCCGAGCTTATGCCCGCCCCGCGCCTTGATGGTCTGGACGGTCCCGGCGCCCCCCGTGCCGTCGCCGCGGACGCGCAGGGAGAGCCCGTCCCGGCGCAGGCGGCGGTCCTTGGTGTCGTAGTAGGTGGCGTCGAGCTTGAGGGTCCGCGCCGTCCCGCGCTGGAGCGGCTTCAGCCAGCGCATCCGGGCGATGGCGTCCAGCACCTTCGGGGCGGCCAGGAGCTTCAGTTCGGTTTCCGCGACGTCGGGGGAGGGGGCCATCGCTCGCCGGTCCGGGTTTCGTTGCCGGCGAAGGGTAGGACGGCGGGGCGGCTTTAGGAAGCCTTCCTTCGGCCGCTAGGCGCCCGTGACGCTTTCTAGCGCGGCGCCGGCCGCGGCGGCGCCACCGACTTGCGGGCGAGGAGGGCTTGCAGGGCATCGAGGCGTTCCCGCAGCGCCGCCGCATCCGGCCCCGCGCCGGGTTCGATCGCGGCGTCGGTCGCCTTCAGGGCCGCACTCTTCGCCGGGACGGGCGCCGCCTGCTGCCGCAGGACCTCGATCCGGGCCTCGCAGCGCCGCCTGTCGGCGGCGTTGGCGTCGCGCTCCCGTTCGATCGCGTCCCGCGCGGCGCTCGCCATCCCCTCCCGCTCGCGCCGCAGGTCCGCGACCTGCCGCTTGAGGGCGTCGTTCCTGGCGAGAAGGTCCGCCTCGCCCCCCTTCCCTTCCTCCTTGGCCCCGTCGAGCCTCGCCCGAAGCGCCTCCGCCTCGTCCTGCGCCCGGGTCAGCGCCGCCCGGAGGTCGCCGCTCCTGTCGGCGGCGCGCATCGCGGCGATCCTCGCCTCCAGCCCGGCCCGCGCCTTCTCCGAGCTTGCGAGGCGGGACGCGAGGTCGTCGCCCGCCGCCGTCCTGGCCTCGACCTCCCGGCGCAGGCCGTCCTCGCGCCCCTTGAGCGTCTCGACCTCCGCCGCCGTCCGCCCCTTCGCCGCTTCGAGGCCGGCCAGGGCCGCCTCGCGCCCGGCGAGGCGCCGCTCGGCCGCGACGAGCCGGTCCGCCGCCCCGTCGCGCTGCGCCTGGAGTGCAGCCGCCTTCGCCTGCGCCGCCGCGAGCGCGCCCTGGGCCGCGTCCCTGGCCGCGCGCAGCGAGGCCTGCCCCTTCTCGTTCTCCGCCTTCGTTTGGTTGAGGGACGCCGCGAGCCGGTCCCGCTCGGCCTCGGCGGCGGCAAGCTCGGTCTCCAGGGCCTCGATCCGTACCGGGGCGTCCGTCTCCGCCGTGCCGGCGCCCGCGAGCGCGAGGCGGTCCTTCAGGCCCTGGACCCTGTCGAGCGAGCGGTCGAGTTCGGCTCTCGCGGCGTCGCGCTCGCGGCGCAGGAGCCGCAGCTCCAGGACCACCTCGGGCAGCACCGCTTCGGGCGCGCGGCCGCCGAGGTCGAAGCCGCCCGCGTCGTCGCCGGTCCGCGCGTCGTCGCCGGCGCCCAGTTCGGCCTCCAGGGCGCGCACCCTGGCCCGCACCGTCTCCAGCTCCCCGACCGCCGCCCGACGGGCGCCCTCGGCGGCGGCGGCGGCGGCCCGCATGTCCCGAAGCGCCGCACTCGAATCGACGGCGGCGCAGTCGTTCTTGGCCGGGGCGGCCGTGCCCGCCTTGCGCAGGCGGTCAAGCTCCTCGGCGAGGCTGTTGCCCCTGGCCTCGGCCCGGGCGAGACGCTCGCCCATCCGCACGAGCCGCGTCTGCAAGGCTGCCCGCTCTTCCTGGATGGCCTTGAGCATCGGCACGAGCGGCACCCGCTCCTGCGCCCACACCGGCCCGACCCCGAGCGCGGCGAGCACGAGGGCGGCGAACGCCAAGCCCGGCCGCCGCGGGCCGCCGCCGTCTTTCATGAAACCTGCTTCCCCCACCCTGCGCCCACCCTGCGACGATCCGCCCTTTATGCGGCCGCCCGTTCCCGGGCATCTAAGGGCGAGGCGAGGCCCGGCATCAAGAGCGTATCGCGCCGAAAGGCGGGTTGCGCGCGGCGGGGGGCTTTTCAGCCGCAGGCGGCGCGGCGGCCCGCTTCCCGCCACAGGGCGCCGGGAACGACGGCGCCGTCCGGGCGGCGGACCCCGAAGGCGTCGGGCTCGGCGAGGAGCCGGCGCAGCAGCCGCAGGCGCAGCGCGTGGCCGCCGCGCACCTCGACGAGGCGGGCGCGAAGCGGCATCCCCAGGAGGGCGAGGGCGCCCAGGGCCGTCGCGGCCTGGTAGCGGACGGGTCCGTCCGGGTCGGGCACCCCCCCCGGCTCAAGGACGACGGTGTTGGCGGGCGTGGCGCCGCGGGCAAGGCCCTGGGCGCGCATTTCCGCCAGATCGCCTTCGCGGACCGCGAGGCGGGCGGCGGCGACCTCCCCGCGCCACGCCTCGGCGCCCTCGTCGAGCACGAGGCGGCGGCGGCCGACGGGGGTGTCCGGCAGGTCGACCGTCAGGTCGACCCCCGGCCCCGCGGCGTCCAGGACGGGCTCGAGGCGGGCGACGGCGCTGCCCTCCGTGACCTCGACGGGCGTCAGGACCTCCAGCACCGGCCTGGGCGCCGCCCGCTCCAGCGTGCCGACGCACTCGATCAGGGTGACGAAGGGGCGGGCGCTGCCGTCCATCGCCGGCACTTCGGGGCCGCTCACCTCGACGATGAGGTTGTCGATGCCGCAGACCGCGAGCGCCGCCAAGAGGCGCTCGACCGACGCGACCCTGGCACCCCCCTCCCCCGCCAGCGTCAGCCCGTGACGGCAGGCGACGGCCCGTTCGACGGTGGCGCCGAAGCCGCCGCAGCAGGGCCGGTCGGCGCGGCGAAAGCGGATGCCCGCACCGTCCTCGGCCGGGTGCAGGGTCAAGGCCACCCTGGCGCGCGTGTGCCAGCCGATGCCGACGCAGCCGATGGCCTCGCGCAGGGTGCGCTGGACGGGTGGGGGCTCACGGGCGGGCACGGGCGACGGCCTCCTTGAGGGACGAAGGGGGCGGACGCATTTCGCCTATGACGCGAAAACCCCGCCACTTCGTCTATCTAACGAAGGGCGGGGTTCGAAGGAAAGACGTTTTTTCAAGTTTCTAGAAGAAAAGCCTGCCGTGCGGCTTCAAGACTACCCGTCGATCTGGTCCTTGCGGCGCAGGAAGGCCGGGATCTCGCCGATCTCGTCGCGGGCGGGGCGCGCGCCGGCCTCGCCCTCGTAGGGGCGGGTGGCGGGCGCCCGGCGCTGCTCGGGCGCGCCGCCGCGCTGAAAGTTGAGGCCGCGCACGCGCTTTAAGAGGTTGTTGATGCCGTGCTCGGGGCCGCGGCCGACGGGGTTCAGGCTCTTGACGGGCATCGCCTCGGCGGGGGCCTCGGCGAGTTCGTAGGCCTGCGCCCGCTCGGGCTCGGCGTAGGGGGCCGGCTCCTCCTGCGGGGCGGGGCGGGGCGCGGCGGCGCGCAGCCCGGCGGCGGGGCTGGCTTCCGGCTGGGCGCGGCGGGCGGGGCCGGGCATGGGCTGCGCCTGCTGGACGCGGGACGGGAACCAGCCGTGGCCCTGCTGCTGGGCCGCCGCCTGCGCCTCCTCGGCGGCGGCGCGGCGCTCGGCGTTCTCGATGCCGGTCGCCACGACCGAGACCCGCATCTGGCCGTTCAGCGTCTCGTCGAAGGTGGAGCCGAAGATGATGTTGGCGTCGCCGTCGACCTCCTCCTTGATCCGGTTCGCGGCCGCGTCGACCTCGAACAGGGTCATGTCGGTGCCGCCCGTGATGTTGATGAGGACGCCGCGCGCGCCCCGCATCGACACCTCGTCGAGGAGCGGGTTCGAGATCGCGGCCTCGGCGGCGTCGATCGCGCGGCGCTCGCCCTCGGCCTCGCCCGTCCCCATCATCGCCTTGCCCATCTCGCTCATCACGGTGCGGATGTCGGCGAAGTCGAGGTTGATGAGCCCCGGCATGACCATGAGGTCGGTGACGCCGCGCACGCCCATGTGCAGCACCTGGTCGGCGAGCTGGAACGCCTCGCCGAAGGTGGTGCGCTCGTTGGCAAGGCGGAACAGGTTCTGGTTCGGGATGACGATGAGCGTGTCGACGTACTGCTGAAGCTCGGTGAGCCCGCCCTCGGCGAGGCGCATCCGGTGCGCGCCCTCGAAGTGGAACGGCTTCGTCACGACGCCGACGGTGAGGATGCCCTGCTCGCGCACGGCGCGGGCGATGACGGGGGCCGCCCCCGTGCCGGTGCCGCCGCCCATCCCGGCGGTGATGAACACCATGTTCGAGCCCTGGAGCTGGTCCAGGATCTCGTCGAGCGCCTCCTCGGCCGCGGCGCGCCCTATCTCGGGGCGGGCGCCGGCGCCGAGCCCGTGGGTGATCGTGTTGCCGAGCTGGATCTTGCGCTCGGTGAGGCAGTGGCCCAGCGCCTGCGCGTCGGTGTTGCAGGCGACGAAGTCGACGCCGCCGAGGCCGGACGTGATCATGTTGTTGACGGCGTTGCCGCCGGCGCCGCCGACGCCGACCACGGTGATCTTTGGCTTCAGCTCGTGGGCTGAATGCATGCTCAAGGACAAGGACATCCTAACTCCTCCTTCTCGACCGAGGGCATCTTCGGGGCCCCCTCCCTTCAAGACACCGGCCGTCGGGCAGATCGGCGGGTGTTGGTGAACCTGGTCTCAGGTGGCGAAATTCTGCTTCAGCCACTGGCCGAAGCGGGCGAGGCCCTGGGTGATCGGCGCGCGCCCGGCCTCCCCCCGCCAGCCGAACCCGCCGTCGTCGCCGGCGAGCAAAGCGAGCCCGCCGGAAGCGGCGCTGCAGCAGGGCTGGCTCTCGACCCCAAGGGCACCCTGGACGAGGGCGGGGCAGCCGACCCTGGCCGGAAGGTCGAAGACCTCTTCCACGAGTTCGGCCATCCCCTCGGTCTGCGCGCCGCCGCCGGTGACGACGACGCCGCGGGGTGCTGCGTGCTTCAGAAGGTCGCCGGCGTCCTGGAGGCGTTCCTGCGCCAGGACCAGGATCTCCTCGGCGCGGGCGCGGATGATGTGGGTCAGGCGGCGGCGCGGCACTTCCCCCGTCGTCGCCTCGTGGCTGCCGGCGACGAGGGGGACGGCGAGCCGCATGTTGTCGTCGCAGCTCCGCGCCTGCACGCCCCCGTAGAGCGCCTTGACGCGCTCGGCGAACGCCGTCGTCGTCGACAGGCCGAGCGCCACGTCGTGGGTGACGTGGTCGCCGCCGTAGGGCACCTGCGCCGCGAACGCCATCCGCCCGCCGTGGAAGAGGGCGAGCCCCGTGGTGCCGCCGCCGAGGTCGAGGACGAGGCAGCCGCGCTGCGCCTCGTCCTGGGTGAGGCAGGCGACGCCGGCGGCGTAGGACGCGTTGACGACGAGGGGGGCCTGGAGGTGGCAGCGCTCCAGGCAGCCGAGCAGGTCGCGGAGCGGCGGGGAGGCCACCGAGGCGACGGCGACGGTCATGGCGAGCCGGCCGCCGGCGAGGCCGCGCGGGTCGCGCAGGGGGCGGCCGTCGTCGATGCGCGCCTCGACCGGGAGGACGTGGACGGCCTCGCGCCCGGGCCCGACGCCGTCGGCGCGGGCCGCCTCCAGGCATTCCCGCACGTCGTCGTCGTGGACGGGGCGGCCGTGGAGCGGCACCGTCACCCGGACGAGGCGGCTCGCCGGCGACCCGCCGCTCCAGCCGATGGCCACCTCACGCAGCTGCTCGCCCGCCTGAAGCTCGGCCTCCTGCATCGCCGCCAGGATCGAGATCTCGGCCTCGTCGGCGTCGACGACCTCGCCCCCCTTGAAGCCGGCGGCGAGCTGGTAGCCCCGGCCCGCGAGCACGAAGCCGCCCTGCCCCTTGAGCCTTGCGATGTAGCAGCAGAGCTTGGTCGACCCCACGTCGAGGAAGGCGAGCGGCCCTCCCTTCAAGGCGCGCTCGCGCGCGCCCACGAGCCGCCGCCAGAGCATCGGCACGGCCTGCTGCGCCCCCTCGCTCATGCCGCCTGTCCGATCGGGCTCAGGGCATCCTGGTCGAGCTTGAGGATGAGCCGGTCCCGCGCCCGCAGGTCGACGGCGCGGACCGCGAGGTCGAGGAGGCCCGTCTCGGCGTCGCGCCGGGCGAGGCGCCACCACGCGAGGGCCGCCCCCGCCTCGGGCAGGCGGACCTCGACGGCGCCGTCGACGAAGACGTTCCAGCGCC
>JAGRGG010000012.1 GCA_020445645.1 Geminicoccaceae bacterium
GCGCCAGCGGACGCGAAGCGTGTCTCCTAGTTCGTCGCCTTGTCCACGAGCTTGCCCTTGCCGATCCAGGGCATCATGCCGCGCAGGCGCTCGCCGACCTTTTCCAACTCGTGCTCGGCTTCCTTGGCGCGCTTGGCCTTGAACGAGGCCTGCCCCGCCTTGTTCTCCAGGACCCAGTCGCGGGTGAAGCGGCCCTCCTGGATGTCGGCGAGGACCTTCTTCATCTCGGCCTTGGTGTCGGGGGTGACGATGCGGGGGCCGGTGACGTAGTCGCCGTACTCGGCGGTGTTGGAGATCGAGTAGCGCATCTCGGCGAGCCCGCCCTCGTAGATGAGGTCGACGATGAGCTTCACCTCGTGGACGCACTCGAAATAGGCCATCTCGGGGGCGTAGCCGGCTTCCACGAGGGTCTCGAAGCCGTTCTTGATGAGGGCGGAGAGGCCGCCGCAGAGGACGACCTGCTCGCCGAACAGGTCGGTCTCGACCTCTTCCTTGAAAGACGTTTCGATCACGCCGGCGCGCGCGCCGCCGATCGCGGCGGCGTAGGAGAGGCCCAAATCGTGGGCGTTGCCGGACGGGTCCTGGTGGATGGCGAGCAGGCAGGGCACGCCGCCGCCCTTGACGTACTCGGCGCGGACGAGGTGGCCGGGACCCTTGGGCGCCACCATGAGCACGTCGACGTCGGGGCGGGCTTCCACGAGGCGGAAGTGGACGTTGAGCCCGTGCGCGAACATGAGGGCGGCACCCTCCTTCAGGTTCGGCCCGATCTCGTCGCGGTAGAGGTCGGCCTGAAGCTCGTCGGGAACGAGGACCATGACCACGTCGGCCCAGGATGCCGCCTCGGCCGGGGTCATCGCCCTGAGGCCGGCCTTCTCGACCTTGGCGCGCGACGGCGAGCCCTCGCGCAGACCCACGACGACCTCGGATACCCCGCTGTCCTTCAGGTTGTTCGAGTGGCCGAAGCCCTGGCTGCCGTAGCCGATGACGGCGACCTTCTTCGACTTGATCAGGTTCAGGTCGGCGTCGTTGTCGTAGTAGACCTTCATCGTTCGCTGGCTTTCTTCACGGACATGGGCTTCGGGTTCGTTTGTTCGGACTTGAGGCGGTCGGTCGAGAGCACCGCGTCGCCCCGGCCGATGGCGACGATGCCGGCCCGGCTCACCTCGATCGGGCGCAGAAGCTCGATGAAGGCGTCCAGTTCGTCGGGGCCGCCCGTCGCCTCGAAGACGAGGCTTTTGGGCGACGAGGCGACGAGACGGGCGTGCATGAAGTCGGCGATGCGCAACGCCTCGATCAGCCGCTCGCGGTCGCCCGACACCTTGACCAATGCCAGTTCGCGCTCGACGTGGGTGCCGCTCAGGGTGAGGTCGAGGACGCGGTGGACGGGGACGAGCTTGGCGAGGAGCGAGCGGATCTGCTCGACGACGAGCGGCGTGCCGGTCGTGACGATGTTGATGCGCGACAGGCCGTTCGCCTCGTCGACCTCGGCGACGGTGAGGCTCTCGATGTTGTAGCCCCGGCCCGAGAACAGGCCGATGACGCGGGCCAGCACGCCGGGCTCGTTGTCGACGAGGACGGCGATCGTGTGCCGCCGTTCTTGGTCTGGCATTGCCGGTGTTTCCGATCGGAGGCGTTCATTGGGGAGAAGGGAGGGCCGGCTAGACGAGCACCATGCCCTTCTCGGAGATCGGCATGTGCTCGCCGTCGTCGGGCGGCGAGAGGCGGATCTCGTTGTGGGCGGCGCCGCCCGGGATCATGGGATAGACGTTCTCGGCCCGGTCGACGACGATGTCGGCGATGACGGGCCGGTCAACCCGGATCATCTCCTTGATGAGGTCGTCCAGGTCGGACGCCTTCTCGGCCCTGAGCCCCACGGCGCCGAACGCCTCCGCCAGCTTCACGAAGTCGGGCAGGCTCTCCATGTAGCTCTCGGAATGGCGGCTGCCGTGGAAGAAGTCCTGCCACTGGCGGACCATGCCCATATAGGAGTTGTTCAAAATGAACGACTTCACCGGCAGGCGGTACTGGATGCAGGTCGACATCTCCTGCATGTTCATGACCCAGGACGCCTCGCCGGCGATGTCGACGACCAGCGCCTCGGGGTGCGCCACCTGGACCCCCATCGCCGCCGGAAAGCCGTAGCCCATCGTGCCGAGGCCGCCCGAGGTCATCCAGCGCAGCGGCTTTTCGAACTTGAAGTGCTGGGCCGCCCACATCTGGTGCTGGCCCACCTCGGTCGTGACGTAGACTTCCCGGTCCAGCGTCAGCTCGTAGAGGCGCTGGATGGCGAACTGCGGCTTGATGACCTCGCCCTGCTGGCGAAAGCGCAGGCTGTCGGTCTTGCGCCACTCGTCGATCTGCCCCCACCAAGCGCGGGTGCGGGAGGATTCGTGCTGGTTCGCGCGGCGCCGCCACGCGGCGATGAGCGCCGTGAGCGTGCGCTCGCAGTCGCCGACGATCGACAGGTCGACGGGGATGTTCTTGTTGATGGACGACGGGTCGATGTCGACGTGGATCTTCTTGGAAGCGGGCGAGAAGCCGTCGAGCCTTGCCGTCACCCGGTCGTCGAAGCGGGCGCCGACGTTGAGCATCACGTCGCAGCCGTGCATGGCGAGGTTGGCCTCATACGTGCCGTGCATCCCCAACATGCCGACGAACTGCCGGTCGGTCGCGGGGTAGGCGCCGAGGCCCATGAGGGTGAGGGTGACGGGAAAGCCGGTCTCGCGGACGAACTCGGTCAGCAACTGGCAGGCGCGGGGACCCGAGTTGACCACGCCGCCGCCGGCGTAAATGATCGGGCGCTCGGCCCCGAGCAGCATGTCGACCGCCTGCTCGATCCGGGCTTCTTCCGGGTCGCGGACGGGGTGGTAGGTGCGGTGGCGCACCTCGTCCCTGGCGACGTAGGGGGCGCCACCCATGAGGATGTCCTTCGGCAAGTCGATGACGACCGGGCCGGGGCGCCCCGAGCGGGCGACGTGGAACGCCTCGTGGACCGTGCGGGCGAGGCCCGACGGGTCCTTGACGAGGTAGTTGTGCTTGGTGCAGGGCCGGGTGATCCCGACCGTGTCGGCCTCCTGGAAGGCGTCGTTGCCGATCATGTGGGTCGGCACCTGCCCCGTGAGGCAGACGATCGGCACGCTGTCCATGAGGGCGTCGGTGAGGCCCGTCACCGTGTTGGTGGCGCCGGGGCCGGACGTGACCAGGACGCAGCCCACTTTGCCGGTCGAGCGCGCGTAGCCTTCCGCCGCGTGGACGGCGGCCTGCTCGTGGCGGACGAGGACGTGGCGCAGCTCGCTCTGCTGGAAGATGGCGTCGTAGATCGGCAGCACGGCGCCGCCCGGGTAGCCGAAGATCACCTCCACCCCCTGCTCGACCAGCGCCTTGAGTACGACCTGCGAACCCGTCAGTGCCTGGGAGGCCCGGGCGGCGGGTGCAAGGGTCTGCGCGGTCATGGGATGCTCCAGGTTGAACGAGAGGGCGTCGCGTTTCGGGGGAAAATGGACGGCGCCGCATCGTGCCGGCACCGCCGAGGGGGCGCCACCATAGGGGGTGCCCTTTTAAGGGTCAACGGGCAGGTCGTACCGCTATTGTGCCGTTCGCGGCCGTAGCTCAATTCTCGGTTGATTCGAACTCTCTTCTTACCTAACTCATGCACCCCGCACCCATGCGCGGCAAGGAAAGCGCGAATGCTTGATGTTGTTCTGCGACAGCCCTGCGACCTCCTGGCCGCCTGCCTGCCCTTGCAGGCTCTTCTGGCCGGGCTTGGCCGCGCGTTCCGCCGCCTCGCAGGGATCCTTGCCGGCAGAGGAGCGGTCTTCAACGGCCTGCCGATGGCGACAGTCCTCCTCGACGGACGCGGGCGCATCCGCGCCGCCAACGCCGCCTGGGGCGAGCGGTGGCGTTCGGCGTCCTGGGACCGCAGCCTGCGCGGCATGGGGATTGGCGGCCCCGACGTCGAGGCGCTTTGCGATGGCACCGATCAGGTTCTGGAGGGACGGGCACGGCAGTTCACCGCCGATGCGGCCTGCTTCGCCGGGGACGCGGCGCGCTGGTTCCGCTTCACGGCGGTGCGGCTCCAGGGCGTCCGTGCCCGGCTCGATGGGGCAAGAATGATGGTCACGCGGCTCGACGTCACCGACCTCTACCTCGCCCGTCAGGAAGCGCACGAGGCCGCGCGGCGGGATCCCCTCACGGGGCTGGGCAACCGCACCGTCCTGGACGAGCGGCTGGCGGACCTGGAAGCGGCCGATCCCGCCGCCGCCCCGCCCTGCGCCGTGCTCCTGATCGACCTCGACGGGTTCAAGGAGGTGAACGACGGGCACGGCCACGCGGCCGGCGACCTCTTGCTGCGGGTGGTGGCAAGTCGCCTGCGCGACGTGGTCGGCGCCGGCGGCACCGTGCTGCGCATCGGCGGCGACGAGTTCGTGGTGCTCATGGACTGCATGGACATCGGCCCGACGAGCCGGGTGGCGATGGAGGTCCTGGCGGCGATCATGCGGCCCTTGCGCGTCGGCGGCGCCACGGTCCGGATCGGGGCCAGCATCGGGGTCGGCGTCTGGCCGCGCCACGGCCGGCGTGTCGAGCGCCTGCTCGCCGCCGCCGACGCCGCCCTCTACGCGGCGAAGCGCGCCGGCAAGTCGCACTACAGGCTCGCCGCCTGACCTAGAGGGCACGGGCGAGGCCGAGCCCGGCCGCCAGCGCCTCGGGCGCGGCGCCGAGCGCTTGCAGGACGGCGAGTCCGGGAAGCTGGCGACGGAACCACGTCGACTGCCGCTTCGCGTACTGCCCGACCTTCAGGCTCGCCGCCTCGATCGCCGACGATTCGTCCAGGCGGCCGTCGAGCACGGCGAGCAGTTCCGGGAGGCCGTGGACCTTGGCGATGGGGAGCCCCAGGGGATCGCCGACCCGCCGCCGCAGGTCGCGCACCTCGCCGATGGCCCCCGCCGCCACCATGCCGGCCATGCGGGCCTGGATGCGCCGGCGCAGGAGCGCGCGGTCCGGCAGGAGGACGAGGCCTGCCGCCCGCAAGCCCGGCAGGGGCGGATGGCGGGGCAGGTCCTGCCAGTCGGCGAGCGAGCGGCCGGTCGCCCGGACCACTTCCAAGGCCCGCATCAGCCTCTGCCGGTCGTTCGGCCGAAGTCGCGCCGCCATGCGGGGATCCTCGGCCCCGAGCCGCTCCAGGAGTTCCCCGTGCGGCAAGGCGCGCACGGCGGCGCGCAGGTTGTCCGGGATCGGCGGCACGGGCGCCAAGCCGTGGAGGAGGGCGTGCAGATAGAGCCCGCTGCCGCCGGTCAGGATCGGCAGCCGCCCTTCGTCCCAGACCGCTCGCATCGCCGGCAGGACTAGGTCGAGCCAGACCGCGGCCGAAACCGGGGCATCGGGAGGAAGGAAGCCGTAGAGGCGGTGCGGCGCCATCCGCAGCTCGTCCGCGTCCGGCCGCGCCGTCAGGAGGGGCAGGTCCCGGTAGAGCTGGACGCTGTCGGCGTTAACGACGACGCCGTCCAGGCGCCGCGCCAGCGCCACGGCGAGCGCCGACTTGCCGCTCGCCGTGGCGCCGCCTATCAGGAGCGCCTTGCCCCGGACGCTCAAAGGGTTCTCCCCCTTATGCCCGTGCTCTGCCTCGTCGCCGACCCCGAGACGGCGCCCCTGCCGGCGGTCCCGCTCGAACGCCTCGCCGCCCGAGTCGGCGGGGACGTCGTCTGGCTGGCACCCGGCGCGGCGGCCGAGATCCGGGCCGAGGGCGACCCCACCCATCTTCGCGCCGAGGCCGAGGCGGCGCTGGGCGGGCTGCCGGTCGATACCGCCATCCTGCCGGCGGCGGGGCGGCGGAAGCGGCTCCTGCTGGCCGACATGGACAGCACGATGATCACCATCGAGTGCATCGACGAACTGGCCGGCATGGCCGGGATCAAGGCGGAGATCGTCCGGATCACCGAGCGGGCGATGCGGGGCGAACTCGACTTCTTCGCCGCCCTCGAAGCCCGCGTGGCGCGGCTGGCCGGGCTGCCGGCCACGGCGGTGGACGAGGTGATCAGGGAGCGGCTTCGCTTCATGCCCGGTGCCGTCACCCTCGTCGCCACCATGCGGGCGAACGGGGCCAGGGCCGTCCTCGTCTCCGGGGGATTCACCGCGTTCACGGGCCACGTCCGCAGGGTGCTCGGCTTCGACGCCGACCACGGCAACCGGTTGGAGGTGGAGGGCGGCCGCCTCACGGGGCGGCTGATCCCGCCGCTGCTGGGCGCCGACGCCAAGCGCGAGACGCTGCTCTCGTGCCTGGACGCGCTGGGGCTCGACGCGAGCGCGAGCCTTGCCGTCGGCGACGGGGCCAACGACCGGGCGATGCTGAAGGCGGCGGGGCTCGGCGTCGCATTCCGTGCCCACAAGGCGGCCGAGGCGACGGCCGACGCCGTCGTCCGCCACGGCGACCTCACGGCGCTTCTCTATTTGCAGGGGTACGCAAAGGCCGACTTCGTCGAACGCGGTTGAGACCCTGCCATCACGCTTCGCGCCGGCGGGCGCGGAGCGCATTCAGCCCGTATGGCGGAAGCGCAGCGCCACGAAGCGCAGGTCGCCCTGGCGGTCGATGAGCAGAAGCACCGATTTCTTGCCCTCGCCCTGGGCCTCCATGACCTTCGCCAGCATCTCCTCGGGCGAGCCAATCTCCTGCTGGTTGACCTCGCTGACGAGATCGCCCGGCTGGAGGCTCTCGCTGCCGGCCGGGCTGTCGGCCTCGACCTCGACGATGACGACGCCCTTCGCGTCGTCGCCGAGCTGGAAGCGGCTGCGGGTGGCGTCGTCCATCCCGGCGACGGAGAGGCCGAGCGGCTCGATCTTCTCGGGCCCGTCGCCCGCGGGCGGCGGCGCGTCGCCGCTCTCGAGCCCCGCCACCGATTCGTCCTCGGGCAGCTCGCCGAGCGTGACGGAGAGGTGCCTGCGCGCCTTCTGCCGCCAGACCTCGACGTCGACCGCCTCGCCGATCGGCGTCTCGGCGACCATGCGCGGCAAGGAGCGCATCCGGTCGATCGGCTTGCCGTCGAAGGCGAGCACGACGTCGCCCGCCTGGATCCCGGCGTCCTCGGCGGGTCCACCCTCGGTGACGCTGGCGATGAGGGCGCCCGTCGTCGTCCCTTGCAGGCCCAGGCTCTCGGCGATCTCGTCCGTCACGCTCTGGATGCGCACGCCGAGCCAGCCGCGCGCGACGCGGCCGCTGTCTTTCAAGGAGTCGATGACGTTGCGGGCGAGGTTCGAGGGGATGGCGAAGCCGATGCCGACGTTGCCCCCAGACGGCGAGAAGATCGCCGTGTTGACGCCGAAGACCTTGCCGTCGAGGGTGAAGCTCGGCCCTCCCGAATTGCCGCGGTTGATCGCGGCATCGACCTGAAAGAAGTCGTCGTAGGGGCCGGCCTGGATGTCGCGACCGCGCGCCGAGACGATCCCGGCCGTGACCGAGAACCCGAGGCCGAAGGGGTTGCCGATGGCGACCATCCAGTCGCCGACCTTGACGGCGTCGCTGTCGGCCCACTGCACGAACGGGAAGGGCTTGGCGCGCTGGATCTTGAGGAGGGCCAAGTCGGTCTTCGTGTCGCGGCCGACGATCTCCGCCTTGTACTCGCTCTCGTCGCTGAAGATCACCGTCACCTCGTCGGCGTCGGCGATGACGTGGTTGTTGGTGACGACGAAGCCGGCAGGGTCGACGACGAAGCCGGAGCCGAGCGAGAAGCTGCGGCGCGGCTGCTGCGGCCGGTCGCCCTTGCCGTCCTCGTTGAAGAAGTCCTTGAAGAACTCCTCGAAAGGCGAGCCTGGCGGGAACTTTGGGATCTCGGCCTCGGGGGCGGGCGCGCCCGCCTTCGCCGTCGAGATGTTGACGACGGCCGGCCCCACCGTCTCGACGAGGGCAGAAAAACCCTGAAGGGGTGGCAGGCCGCCCTGCGCGGCCGCGGACGTAGCGCCCGCCGCAAGGCACGCGAGCACGAGCAATGCGCGCCACGTCCCGTGCCACCCCAGGGGGGAGCACCGACGTGCCGGCAAGGAAACCGATACCCTCTTCATCCGCCTGCCCTTAGCGATAGCGTCCGAACGATCCCGGCCTTGCGGCCTTGTTTTCCCCCATCCTGCAACGATTGGAAAGGATCGCCAACAGTCGATCGGTCTGTCAACCACGAACGAGCCAGACGAGCGCCACGCCGAGCGCGGCCGCCAGCAACCCGCTTGTCCGCAAGGCGCACTCCTCCAGGGACAGCACCCCCAGAAGGAGTGCCCGCATCCTGCGAGGAAAGAGCACCCAGAGCGCGCCCTCGACCATGACGGCGAGTCCGAGGGCGGCAAGGAGGTCATGCAAGGATCACCTGCGGCGCCTGGAGAGGGTGGGAAGGGCTTCCGTCAGCCGCCCTCGGCCGGCGCCTGGGCATCGCCGCCGGCCGAGGGGCCGGGCGCGGCCGGACCGTTCGTCCCCGCCCGATCGGCGGCGTTGGACGCCGGCGCCGGGGGCTCGGGCTTCGCGCCCGCCGCGCCCTGAGGGGCGCCTTCGGCCTGGGGTTCCCCCCGGCCCTGCCCTCGACCCTCCGTCGGCGGCGGCTCGTCCGACGTGCCGAAGAAGCGGAAGAACTCGTTGTCGGGACTCATGACGATGCTCGTGCTGTCGTCGCCGAGCGCCTCCTTGTAAGCCTGCATCGAGCGGTAGAAGTCGAAGAAGGCAGGATCCCGGCCGAAGGCTTGACCGAAGACCTTGACGGCCTCGGCGTCGCCCTCGCCGCGCAGCACCTCGGCGTCGCGCTGGGCGTCGGCGATGAGCACCCGGCGCTCGCGGTCGGCGCGGGCACGGATGCGCTGGGCGATCTCCGCACCCTGCGCGCGCAGCTCCTTCGCTTCGCGCTCGCGCTCGGTGCGCATCCGCTTGTAGATGGCCTCGCTGTTCTCGGGCGGCAGGTCGGCGCGCTTGATGCGTACGTCGACCAAGTTGACGCCGAACTGCTGGAGCGCCCGATTGGCTTGATCGCGGATCTGGCCCATGAGCGCCGTGCGGTCCTCGGAGAGCACGGTGAAGAGCGACGCCTCGCCCAGCACGTTGCGGAGCGTGGAGTTCGTGATCGATTCGAGCCTCGAGAGGAAGTCCCGCTCCGTGCCGACCGACTGGCGAAAGCGCAGGGGATCGATGATACGGTAGCGGGCGAAGGTGTCGACGACGAGGCGCTTCTGGTCGCCCAGGATCACTTCGAGCGGCTCGGCATCGTAGTCGAGCACCCGCTTTTCGAACCACTCGACCTGCTGGAGAATCGGCAGCTTCAGGTGCAGGCCCGGCTCCTGGACGACGCGGATCGGCTCGCCGAACTGGAGGACGAGCGCCTGCATCGTCTGGTGGACGGTGAAGACCGAGAGCCAGAGGAGGAGGAGAACGGCGGCGGCCGCGACCCCGATTCCGGCGAGCAGGTTGCGGTTCAGTCTCATTGGCCGCTCCCGATCGCAGCGGCGCCGGTGGGCATCGCGCCGAAGGCCGGCGGTTCCTCGCGGCCGGCGCCGGACGGCGCCCGGTGCTGCAACTCGCCCAGCGGCAGGTAGGGCACGACTCCGGAGCCGCCGGCGCCCTCGTCGAGGATCACCTTGTTCATGTTCTTGAGGACGCCCTCCATCGTCTCGATGTAGATGCGCTTCCTCGTGACATCGGGTACCTTCTCGTACTCGCCCAGCACCTGCTCGAAGCGCGACGCGCCGCCGGTGGCGCGGGCCACGGCCTCCTGGCGGTAGGCCTGCGCCTCCTGGAGGAGACGCTCGGCCTCGCCGCGCGCCCTTGGGATGATGTCGTTGGCGAAGGTCTCGGCCTCGTTCTGGAGCCGCTCGCGGTCGGCCTGGGCGCGCTGCACGTCGCGGAAGGCGTCGATGACCTCGGACGGGGGATCCGCCTTTTGCAACTGGACCTCGTCGATGAGGATGCCGGCGCCGTAGCTGTCGAGGAGGGCCTGGAGCTGCTCGCCGGCCTTGATCTCGATCGAGCGCCGCGCCTCGGTGCTGGCCTCGGCGATCGGGGTCTGGCCGATGATCTCGCGCATCACGCTCTCGGACGCCGCCTTCACCGTGGCTTCAGGGTCGCGGACATTGAAGAGGTAGGCGGCGGGGTCGTTGATCTTCCAAAGGACGACGAAGTTGATGTCGATGATGTTCTCGTCGCCCGTCAGCATGAGCGACTCGTCCTCGACCTCGCGCGCCGCCGTGCCGCGGGTGCCAAGGTTGGCGCGAAAGCCGACCTCGATGCGGTTGACGCGGCTCACCTGGGGGGTGAGGACGGAACCAATCGGCGACGGCCACCAGAAGTGAAGGCCCGGCTCGGTGGGGGCACCGGCCTGACGGCCGAAGAGGAGGCGCACGCCGCGCTCGTCCGGCTGGACACGGTAGACGCCGGTGAACAGCCAAAGGACGAGGAGGACGACGCCGACGATGCCGATGAGGATGGGACTAGGGCCGCTGCCCGTGCCACCGCCGCCGCGACCACGCGGGAACAGGTTCTTGACCTTCTCCTGGCTGCGCCGGATCAGCTCCTCCAGGTCCGGCGGCTGCTGGCCGCCGCCGGGGCGGCCGCCCCAGGGTCCCTGGCCGCCTTGCCAGCCGCCCCCGCCTTGACTGTTCCAGGGCATACGCTCTCAACCCTCAATCTAATTGGATGGCGCCGCCGGGCAGCCCCGTGCAACCATCGTGGTCGTCCCTATATCGTCCGTAGCGAGAATGGATCAACCACGACAGCATCGAAGCCAGCATGACAGCACCCGACCGCGAGCAGATCCTGGAAGCCCTCAAGGCCGTGCGCCACCCGACCAAAGGCGGCGACCTCGTCGGCCTCGGCATGGTGAGCGGGGTCGTCGTCAAGGGCGGCAACGTCGGCTTCGCACTCGAGGTCGATCCCGCCGAGGCGAAGGCGCTCGAACCCTTGCGCCAAGCCGCCGAGGCCGCCGTGAAGCGCCTGCCGGGCGTCCTGTCGGTGGCGGTTGTGCTCACCGCCGAGCGGGCGCCCGGCGGCCGGATGCCGAGCGGACAGGCAGCCCCCCCGCCCGAGATCGGTGCCAGGGCGCCGCAGAAGCCCCTCGTCCCCGGCATCGACGCCATCGTTGCGGTGGGCTCCGGCAAGGGCGGCGTCGGCAAGTCGACGACGGCGATCAACCTGGCGATGGGGCTGGCCGCGCTCGGCGTCCGGACCGGTCTCCTCGACGCCGACATCTACGGCCCATCGCTCCCCCGGATGAGCGGGCTCTCCGGCCGGCCGACCACCGTCGACGGCAAGCGGCTGCGGCCCATGGAGGCGTTCGGCGTCAAGCTCATGTCGATGGGCTTCCTGGTCGAGGAGGACACGGCGATGATCTGGCGGGGGCCGATGGTGCAGAGCGCCTTGCGACAAATGCTCGCGGACGTCGACTGGGGCCGGCTCGACGTCCTCGTCGTCGACCTGCCCCCCGGCACCGGGGACGCGCAGCTGACGATGGCGCAGCACGTGCCGCTCGCCGGCGCCGTCATCGTCTCGACGCCGCAGGACATCGCGCTCCTCGACGCGAAGAAGGCGATCAACATGTTTCGCCGCGTCGACGTGCCCGTGCTCGGGATCGTCGAGAACATGAGCTACTACCGCTGCCCGAACTGCGGGCACCGTGCCGACATCTTCGCCCACGGCGGGGCAAGGGAGACGGCGGCGCGCTTCGGCGTCGACTTCCTCGCCGAGATCCCGCTCGCCATCGAGATCCGCGAGACCTCCGACGCCGGTCGCCCGATCGTCGTCAGCGCCCCAGACCACCCCCAGGCGAAGGCCTATCTCGACCTCGCCCGCACGGTACGGGACAAGCTGTCACCGGAGGCCCAGAGCCGGCGAGCCTTTCCCGGCATCGTCTACGAATAGCCCTTGCGAACCGTTCGAGAACCCTTATGTTGCAGTGCAGCATTAAGGCAACCGAAGGGAACCGCCATGACGACCGCAAAGCGTAAGCTCAACCTGAACGAGGCAACGCGCGAGGAACTGATCGACGTGCTCGGCCTGCGGGCGAACCAAGTGGACGCGCTGCTCAAGCACCGCAAGGACAAGGGCAAGTTCGAGGCGATCGAGGACCTCGTCGACATCCCCGGCGTGGGGCAGGCCACCGTCGACCACATCAAGGACACGGTGACGCTGACCGAGGAGAAGGCGAAGGAAACCGCGAAGGAAGCCGGCGACAAGGTCGTCGACATGACGGCGAAGGCCGTCGAGACGGGCCGCGACAACGTCGCCAAGGCGACGGACATGGGCGCGAAGCAGGTCGACGAGACGGCCGCCAAGGTGCGCGAGATCGGCGGCGAGGTGGCGCGAAAGAACGCGCAGGCGGTTGAGACCGTGCTGCCGGGCAGCGGCGAGCCGGCGGCCGACGCCACCAGGGTTGCGATGCTGTGGGCCTCCTACTGGCCGGAGCAGATGGGCGAGAACATGCGGACCCTCAACCGCCTCGTCGGCTGCCGGACGTTCGGCGAGGTCGTCGAGGTGCAGAACGGCTTCGCCCGCGCCAGCTTCGAGCGGCTCGCGTCCCGCTTCGGCACGGCGATGGAACTCGCCGCGCAGGCTGGCGCCGCCGGGATGCGCAACGCCAAGCATCAGGCCGGCAAGGTCGAGGCCCAGGCGCGCCACTAAACGCATGGTGGACGGCGCCGGCGGCGGTTCGCGCCGGCGCCGTCACGCTTTGCGCCGGGCGCCCACCGGCGCGGGGCATGGATTTTGGTGGGCGCGACAGGGTTTGAACCTGTGACCCCTGCCGTGTGAAAGCAGTGCTCTACCGCTGAGCTACGCGCCCTTGCGAGCGCCGCCTGTAGAGGCTTTGGCAGGGGGCGTCAAGCGGCGGCGGCGAGGCGCTCGAAGGCGGCGGGCAGGTCGGACAGGCGGTCGACGACCGCGTCCGCGCCAAGCTCGCGGGCCGGGGTCTTCGTATAGCCGAAGCTGACGAGGATGCAGGCCAGCCCTGCCGCTTGCGCCGCCGCCACGTCGTTCGCGCCGTCGCCGACGAAGACGGCCTCCCCGGCCGCCACGCCCAGCCGGTCGAGGACGCCGCGGACGTGGCCGGGATCCGGCTTCTTCACGGGCAGAGCGTCGCCGCCGATCGTGCAGTCGACGAGGGAAGCGAGCCCCAAGGCCTCCATCAGCCCCTCGGTCGGCGCCTGCGGCTTGTTCGTGCAAACGGCGAGCCGCAGCCCCCGCCGGCGCAGGTCCGCGAGCAGGTCCAAGGCCCCTGGGTAGGCCGTGGTCAGGACGCAAGGCTCGGCCGTGTAGAAGGCAAGAAAGCGGGCGAGCCGCCGCGTCTGGGCGTCGTCGCCCGCCTCGGCCCCCTTGGCGGCGAACGCGCGGCGGACGAGGATCCCCGCCCCGTCTCCGACCATCGCCCTGGTCTCCGCGAGGGTCGGGGCTTCGAACCCTTCCTCGGCCATCACGGCGGCGAGCACCCGGCGAAGGTCCGGCACCGAGTCGACGAGGGTGCCGTCGAGGTCGAAAAGAACGGCTTTCAAGGGCATGGACGGGCTCCGGAAAAAGGGGGAAAGCCCCACGCCAACGGACGCGAAGCACGATCTTCCCCCAATCGTATTGAGGCTCTGCCCAGACTTGCTAGAGAGGGCGCCCGTGTCCAGACCTCGTTCGGAGAAGGCATGACAGGCTTGAGCGTGGCGGTCCTCGCCGCCGGCAAAGGGACCCGGATGCGCAACGCGCGGCCGAAGGTGCTGCACGACCTCGCGGGGTTCAGCCTCATCGGCCACGTCCTGCGGACGGCGGACGCGATCGGGGCCGACAGCCTCGTCGCCGTCCTGGCCCCTGACGCGCCCGAGGTCGAGGCCGAGGTGCGCCGCCTCCGTCCCGACGCCGCGATCGTCCACCAGGAACCGGCGCTCGGCACCGGCCACGCCTTGCAGGTGGCCCTTCCCGCCCTGCGGGCGGAGGGCACGGTGCTCGTCCTCTACGGCGACACGCCGCTCATGATGCCCGCGACCCTGGAAAGCCTCGTCGCCCGGCTACGGGACGAGGGCGCGGCCGTGGCCGTGCTTGGGATGCGTCCCCCCGACCCCGCCGGGTACGGGCGGCTTCGTCTCGACGGTGCCGGACGGCTCGTCGCCCTGGTCGAGGCCCGCGACGCCGACGCCGACCTCCTGGCGACGGCCGCCTGCAACTCCGGCGTGATGGCGATCGACGCCGCCCGGCTGCGCCCGCTCCTGGGCGGGCTCGCCCTGCACGCCGAGAAGAACGAGTACTACCTGACCGACATCGTCGCCCTGGCCGTGGCGCAAGGCTGGCGCTGCGCCGCGATCGAGGCTTCCTGGGAGGAGGGGCACGGGGTCAACTCGCAGGCGCAGCTCGCGGAGGCGATGGCGATCCTCCAGGTGCGGCTGCGGGCGGCGCATATGGAAAACGGCGTCACCCTCGTCGCCCCTGAGACCGTCCACCTCGCCGCCGACGCCGAGATCGCGCCCGGCGTCGTCATCGAGCCCAACGTCGTCCTCGGCCCCGGCGTACGGGTCGGCGAGGGTGCGCGCATCCACGCCTTCTCGCACCTGGAGGGGGCGTTCGTCGGCCCCGGCGTCGCCGTCGGCCCCTTCGCCCGCCTGCGCCCCGGCACCGTCCTGGAGCAGGGTGCCAGGGTCGGCAACTTCGTCGAGACCAAGGCGGCGACGCTCAAGACCGGCGCCAAGGCGAACCACCTCACCTATCTCGGCGATTGCGAGGTGGGGGCGGGAGCGAACGTCGGCGCAGGGACGATTACCTGCAACTACGACGGCTTCAGCAAGCACCGCACACGGATCGGCGACGGCGCCTTCATCGGCTCGAACGCGGCGCTCGTCGCCCCGGTCGAGGTCGGCGACGGCGCCGTCGTCGGCGCCGGCAGCGTCGTCGTCCAGGACGTGCCGGCCGGTGCGGTGGCGATCGCAAGGGGGCAACAGCGCAACCGCGAGGGGGCGGCACCCCTCCTGCGCGAGCGCCTCAAGGTTTTGCGCGAACGGCTGAAGGGCCGCACCCCGCCCGCGTCCGGGTGACAAGCCCGTGGCAGGGATGGTAGGGCTTGGCGCCAAACGAAACGAAACGGGAGAGGGAACATGCGCCGCCTCACCTTCGCAAGCCTAGCCGTCCTGGCGTCCCTCGCCGGACCCGCGCTCGGGCAGGGGCTCGAGGACGTTCGAACCGGCAACGAGGCCTTCAAGGAAGGCCGCTTCGCCGAGGCGGTCGCGGCCTACAGCCGGGTCATCGACGCGGGCTCGGTCGAAGGCGAATCGCTCGCCATCACGCGCAACAACCGGGGCGTCGCCTACGGCGAGATGGGCCGCTACGACGCAGCGATCGACGACTACAAGGCCTCGCTGGCCCTTCGTCCCGACGACCTGACGACGGTCAAGAACCTGCGCGTCGCCCACGTCCGCCGCGGCCGCAACCGCCTGAACGCGGGCGATTACGCCGGGGCAAGGGCCGACTACGACGAGGCGATCCGGCTCGAACCCGATCATTACCTCGCCTGGCTGCGCCGGGGCGAGCTGGAGGAGGAGCAAGGGGAGCTTGAGGCGGCGATGGCCGACTACGCCGAGGCGCGGAAGCGCAGCCCCGACAGCGGCGAGGTCCGGCAGGCGATCGACCGGGCGCAGGGGCTGATGGCTTCCCTGGGCAAGGGGGCGCGCACGGCGTCCGCGAAGGCCGAGACCAAGCCGCCCGTGGAGGGGAGCAAGGCGCCGGCGGCCGGCACCGAAACGGCCGAAGCCACTCCCCCGGCCGACACGACCGAATCGGCGGCCAAGTCGGAGGTCAAGTCGGGGAGCACCGTCTCGGCGACGCCGAACGGCGGACCGGCGACGGCGCAGGACGAGGCCCCGGCGGCCTCCCCGGCCGGCGCGCCGCCGTCCGAAGCGACCAAGGCGGTCAAGACGGAGGCTTCCGGCCCGGCGATGCCGGCCGACGAACCAGTGACGGCGCGGGTCGAGGCCCCGGCGACGCCCCCGGCGGTCGCGCCGGAACCGGCGCCCAAGGCGGGTACCGTCAAGACGGCCGAGCCCGCCATCGAGCCAGCCGCGGCACCGCCCGCCACGGTATCGAGCGCGCCCGCCGACGAGGGGCCGGGCGGCCGCTGGCGGGCAAAGCAGTCGGTCAACGTCCGGGTTGGACCCAACAACGGCGCCGAATCCTTGGGCGCGATCGGCGGCGGGGTCGAGGTCCAGGTCATCGGCGACGAACTCGGCTGGAAGCATGTCATCCTGCCGAACGGCCAGCGGGGCTACATCTACAAACGCTGGCTACAGCCAATTGGAGGTTGAATTTCTTTAGTGGCTGTATTAACCGATTGTTAGGTCGAGGCGGATTAGGGTGACTTGTGCGTCACAGCGGGGCGGCGCGTGGGGCTCGGTCCCTTCTTTCGTCGAGACGCATGGCCTAAGAGCGGAATAGGCGGTTGGCACATGGCCGCGCTAAGCCGTTCCTACGTCGAAAGCCCGAACGTAACCGGCCGGAGTCCCGGCAACGAGGTCAGAGGTGCGCATGATAGGCCTGCGGGCAGCTTTCTTCGCCGCCGTCATGCTGTTGGCGTTCGGCCATCAGGCCGTGGCGGAGCGGCAGTACGCGGCGATCGTCGTCGATCACGCGAGCGGCCGCGTGCTGCACGAGAGCGCCGCCGACCTGCGCCTCTTCCCGGCTTCGCTGACGAAGATGATGACCCTCTACATGCTGTTCGACGCCATCGAGGCGGGCCGGCTCAGCCTGAAGACGAAACTGAGGGTCTCGCGCCGCGCCGAGGGGATGCCCGCTTCCAAGCTCGGTCTCACCGCCGGCAACACGATCCGGGTCGAGGACGCGGTTCTGGCGCTGACGACGAAGTCGGCGAACGACGCCGCCGTCGTGATCGGCGAGGCGCTGGGCGGCAGCGAGGCGGCCTTCGCCCACGCGATGACCAGAAGGGCGCGGCAGATCGGCATGACCCGGACGGTATTCCGCAACGCGTCGGGCCTGCCCGACGACGAGCAGGTGAGCACGGCACGCGACATGGCGACGCTCGCCCGGCGCCTGATCGTCGACCACGGCCGCTTCTACGACTACTTCTCGCGCGGCTCCTTTCGCTATGGGAGCCGCGTCCACCGCTCGCACAACCGCCTGATGGCCCGCTACGAGGGCATGGACGGCCTCAAGACCGGGTACATCCGGGCATCGGGGTACAACCTCGCCGCCTCGGCCCTGCGCGGCGGGCGGCGGGTCATCGCCGTCGTCTTCGGCGGCCGCACCGCCGACGCCCGCGACGACGAGGTCGCCCGCCTGCTCGACCTCGGCTTCGAGCGGCTGGGCGACCGGGACGAGATGCTGATCGCGGGGCCGCCGCGCCCACGCCCGGAGGCCGGTCCCGCCGTGCCGCCGGCGCTGACCGCCGCCGTTGCCGCCGACGCCGCTTCGGCCCAGTCGGTCCTCGAGAGCGCCGCCGCGCGGCCCGCGCTCGAAGAGGCGCTCGAAGTCGCGGCGATCGAAGCCGGCGCCGCCTCCTCGACGCTACCGGTCGTCGCCGCGCCGGCGGACGACCCCGCCTTGCCGCGCGCCCGGCCCGGCGGGCTGAAGCTGCGCCAGGGCGCCCCCAAGGCCGAGGCGCAGGGCGAGTACGGCGTCCAGGTCGGCGCCTATCACGACCCGGAATCCGCGCGCCGCCGCGCCTACCAGATTACCCGCCACGCCCCGGACCTGCTCCTGCAAGGCGACGTGCAGGTATCGGCGCTCCAGGGCCGCCGCGGCATGGTCTACCGCGCCCGCTTCGTCGGCCTCGGCCGCAACGCCGCCCTTCAGGCCTGCAAGGCCCTCAAGCGCAAGCGCGTCGACTGCCTCGTCATCCACCTCGATCCCCTGCAACTCGCGCGGAACTGAGGCGCCGGCGGACGCGAAGCGCGTCCTACTCCGCCGCGGGGCGCATGACCCCGTTCGCGTCGCGCTTGAGCGGGTTGGTCTGGGTCGGCAGGGGCGCGCCGGGCGCTTCTTCGACCGTGACGCCCTCCGGCCAGTCGGCGGGGGCGATGGCGACGTAGCGGGCGTAGCCGCCGGTGCCGCCCAGAGGCTTGGCGAAGCCGATCGAGATCAGGGCACCCGTCTCCGGTACCTTGTCGAGGTTGGCGACCCCCTCGGCCTGGGCGAAGTGGTTGTGCATCAGCCAGTATTCGCCTTCGAGGTTCGGGGTCGTGTCGGTGTCGAGCGGCTCGTGGCCGTGGAACAGGATCCTGCGCTCCAGGTGCAAGAACTTGAGCGCGTCCAGGCCGACGCCGGGAAATTCCTTCTGATTGAAGGCCTCAATGTCATCCCAGCGCTTGGACCAGTCCGAGCGCACCATGACGACCGACCCTTCCGGGATGCGCCCGTGCCGCTTCTCCCAGGCCTCGATGTCGGCGACCTGGAGGTGGTAGCCCTGATCCCTAGCGACCTGATCAACAATGCTGATGACGACGAGCGGGCGGAGGGCGTAGGTCGCCGGCAGGTCGCTGATCGTCGCCCCCATCGGGTCCCAGTGCGCCGGCGGGTCGAGCTGGGTGCCGTACTGGTCGGTCGGCAGGTCGTAGGCGGTGGCGACGAAGCCGTGCTTCTCGTAAGTATATTCCTCGCCCTTCTCGACGTAGCCTTCCATCGTCTGACCGGCGACGGCGGGCTTGAACGTGGCGTTGCCGAAGCCCGGCCAGACCGGCTGCACCGGCGCGAAGGCGTGGGTGAGGTCGATGTACTTGGCCCCCTTCAAGGCGTTCTCGTAGACCCCCCACAACCCTGCCTCCGCCGCCCCGGCCGATCGGGGCGGCAGGGCCGCGACCGACGACACCACCAGCAGGGCCGCCAACACCGCTGCCTTTTTCACGACCTTCTCCTCCCGCGGGTTTCGTTGGCCCGGAGCTTGAAGCGGCCGGGGGGCGTTGTCCAGGGCTCGCCGGGGCGCAAGGACCGTTCGAGGCGTCTTGAGGCGCCGTCGCTCAGGCCGGGCTTGCGTCGAGCCACGCCCAGGCATCGACCTCCTTGTCGGCGGGGAAGGTCCGTACGTCGATGCCGGCGAGGACGGGACGCATCGCCTCGATCGCCCTGCCCATCCAGCCGGGCGCGCCGACGACGGCATAGCGCTCCACCTTCCGCATGGCGTCGAGCTTCATCGAGACCAGCCCGCTCTGCATGAACACCGCCGGATCGACGCCGCCGAAGCGCTTCATCCGACCGAGAAGGCGCACCTTCTCGTGACGATCCAGGAACGCCTGGACCGTCTCGACGACACAGGGCATCTCCTTTACCGAGACCTTGCCGTCGATCTCGAAGGCGAGAACGTCGTCCCTGGACGACTTGAGAAACCGGAAGGCCGGGGTCGCGGCCTCGGACGGTTCCGGCGCCGCCGCCACCCAGGTCACGGCCTCATCGCCCCGATCCAAACGGAACGCCCGCATCTCCAGGGTCGGAAGCATCGGGTTCATGACGCGGATCGCCGCCTCGGGCCAGTCCTTGTTCGAAACGATGGCGAGGCGGTCGAACCGGCCGAGGTGGGAGATGACGTCAAGGTCGGCCTTCGCTCCTTCCACGAGCCCCTCGGCGTCGATGTCCGACAGGCCGGCGAGGTCGACGCAGAGGCCGATCCTTGCCTGCCCCCGCAGCTTGGCATCGAGGACACCCTTGTAGCGCCTGGCGTCCTCGCCCGTAAGCCTGCCCTCGAAGCGCACGGCGAGGACGTGCTCCGGTGCGTTCAGGATCTCGATCATGCGGGTTTCCTCGGGTTGGGCCGCGAGAAGCTCACTCGGCCGGCGATGGGTTCGGGTTCCGGGTGATCAGGCGGGCGCCGCGGGCGTAAGTGGCCCAGGACCAGAGCCACCGCCCCGTGACCGCGAGCCGGTTGCCGAAGCCGACCAGGAGGAAAACGTGGACGATGCCCCACAGGAACCACGCGGGGCGGCCCTTGAGGCGCAGCCAACCGAAATCGGCGACGGCGGCGTGCCGGCCGATGGTCGCCATGTTGCCCATGTCGCGGAAGCGGAACGGCCGGATCGGCGACCCGTCTTCAAGATGGCGGCGCAGCCCGTTGCCGAGGTGGCGCCCCTGCTGCTTGGCGACCTGGGCGAGGCCGGGGAGCGGGCGGCCGTTCCCGTCCTTCGCCAGCGCGGTGTCGCCCAGCACGTAGACGCCCTCCAGGCCGGGCACGGCCAGGGTGGCGCCGACCGGCACCCGCCCGACGCGGTCGGTCCCGACGCCGAGCCAGCGCCCGGCGGGCGACGCGGCGACGCCCGCCCCCCAGAGTACCGTCGCCGCCGGCACGTCCCGCCCGCCGACCGTGACCCCGCCCTGCCGCACGGCCTCGACCGGGGCGTCCACGCGCACCTCGACGCCGAGCCGTTCCAGCGCCCGCGCCGCGTAACGGGACAGGCTTTCGGGAAACCCGGCGAGCACGCGCCCGCCAGCCTCGACCAGGAGCACGCGCGCGCTCGCGGGCTCGATATGGCGGAAGTCGCGGCTCAAGGTGTGCCGCGCCAGCTCGGCCACCGAACCCGCCAGCTCGACCCCTGTCGGGCCGCCGCCGACAACGACGATCGTCATCAGCCGCCGGCGCTCCTTCGGGTCGTCGCACGCCTCGGCGCGCTCGAAGGCGAGGAGCACGCGGCTGCGGATCTCGCGCGCGTCGTCGATCGTGCGCAGGCCCGGCGCCAGAGGCTCCCACTCCGGGTGGCCGAAGTGGCTCTGCCGCGAGCCGGTCGCCAGGATCAGCGTGTCGTAGGCCACCTCGTGCCCGTCGGCGAGCCGCACCAGCTTTTCGGCCACGTCGACGCCGTCGACCTCGCCCAGCAAAACCTCGACGTTGCGCGCGCGGCGCAGGATGCGGCGGATCGGCTCGGCGATATCGGCGGGGGACAGGCCGGCGGTGGCCACCTGGTAGAGCATCGGCACGAACAGGTGGTAGTTGTGCCGATCGATCAGGGTGACGGCCACCTTCGCCCCGGCAAGCGCCCTGGCGGCGGCGAGCCCGGCGAAGCCCGCGCCGACGATGACGACGCGGGGCGGTTCGTTGCAGGACGCCCCGCCGGCCGGGCTCGAACGGTCCGTTCCGTCAAAACCGGACGACGCAGCCGCGACGCCGGCCGCTCGACTCGTCATCTCCCGCTTCCCTCGCGTTTCGGACGACGGCGGCTTAGGGGCGTTCCGTGCCGGCGGCACGGCGGGCCGTCGCTCCGCACGGTCGGCCCCGTCCACTCGCGGGTTTTCGTCCCTCAAGGTGCCATGCCGTCGTCATGGTGCATAACGAGGCACAGGCTCGCCGGTTTCGTCTCGAACGAATGGGAGGCTGGCTGGGGCGGTAGGATTCGAACCTACGAATGCCGGTACCAAAAACCGGTGCCTTACCGCTTGGCGACGCCCCATCACGGCCGGGCTCCTAGATAGACGTTTCGGATCCTGCTTGCAACGAGGGCGCGATCAGGCGCGGCGGACGGGGGCGCCGGGGGCGAGGTTCAGGACGGCGGCGGCGCTGGCTTCACGGAGCGCGACCTCGACGAGGCCGAGGCTGTTGCCGTACCAGAAGGGTTCGCCCGGCCAGGCCTCGCCGAAGGTGCGGGCGTGGCGCACGCGCCGGCCCGCCGCCTCGATGACGGCGTCTCTGGAGGTGCGGGCGGCATCGAGCCCGGTCATCAGGTTGCCGTAGCCGTCGGCGTAGACGACGCGGGGCGGCTCGTCCGACCAGTCGGGAAAGCGCGTCGGCGGGTGGGGCTCGATCCCGGCATCGTCGCCCCTCGCCAGCCGGGCCGCCACGGGCGCGAAGAGGTCGCGGCCGTGGAAGCTCGCCGAAAGGTCCGCCGGACGCCACGCGATGCGGTGCGCCCGCACCGTCCTTGCTCCGCGCAGGACGTGCTCGAACAGCCCGTTGTCCGGCCCGACGAGCCAGCGCCCGTCCGCCTCGACCGCCAGCGCCTCTCTGCTTGTACCGACGCCCGGATCGACGACGGCGAGCAGCAGGTCGCCCGGCGCCGTCCGCAAGAACAGCCGGGCGAGCAGCAGCCCTGCGCCTTCCGGGTCGAACGCCGGCGCGTCCGCCATCAGCCGAACCACCGGCACTTCCGGCGTTCCGCGGAGAAGGACCGCCTCCATCTCGCCGAGGTAAGGGCCTTGCCAGCCGAAATCGGTGAAGTGGAGGATCATTGCCCTGGGCCTTGCCGAATGCGCTTCGCGTCCGCCGGCGCGGACGCGAAGCGTGTCCTACGCCGTCGTCGCCGCCACCCACCACCGCGGCCACGCCGCCGCGAGCCGCGCCGCCGCGCGGTCTCGGCGAGTTTCGTCCATGAAGAGGCCGAAGCAGGTGGCGCCGCTGCCGGACATGCGGGCAAGGACGCAGCCCTCTTCGTTACGGAGCGCGTCGAGCGCCGCGCCGATCGCGGGAGCGAGCGTCGTGGCGGGTGCCTCCAGGTCGTTGCGGCTCTCGTTCAGCCAGACGCCGAACTGGACCACCGAGGCCCGCACCGGGAGGCCGGGGCGGCGGCAGGGTTCGAATGCTGCGGGGTCGAGCGCCCCGAACGCGGCCGCCGTCGACACGGGCGATCCTGGGTTGACGAGGACGATGGGCAGGTCCGGCAGGCCGCGCACGGGGTCGAGCCGCTCGCCGAGGCCGCGCATCCGGCAAGCCCTTGCGTGGACGCAGACCGGCACGTCGGCGCCGAGGCCCCGGCCGATCTCGCCGAGCGCGAGCCGGTCGAAGTTGAGGCCCCAGAGACGGGCGAGCCCGCGCAGGGCGGCCGCGGCGTCGCTCGACCCGCCGCCGAGCCCGGCCATGACGGGAAGGTTCTTCTCGAGCCGGATGTGGGCGCAAGGCGCGATCCCCGCCTCGGCGGCGAGGCGGCGGGCGGCCCGGACGACGAGGTTGTCCGCCCCCTTCGGCGTCCCGGCGGCGAACGGCCCCTCGACCTCGAGGCCCAGGTAGTCGGCAGGGGTGAGGGTGAGGCGGTCGCCCAGCGCTGCGAAGACGACGAGGCTGTCGAGGTCGTGGTAGCCGTCGGCGCGGCGCCCGGTGACGGCGAGGTCGAGGTTGACCTTGGCCGGCGCCGCCTCGACGACGGCCCCGCTCACCCGCCGTCCTTCGCGGCCTTCGTGGGCGCGGCGCCACCGGGAGAGGCGGCGGCGGGCAGCCCCTGCGCGAGCTTCGTCCGCACCTCGGCGGCGATTTCGGGCTCGGGCTTGAAGACGAGCGAGCGTTCCCACTGGAAGTGCGCCTCGCGCTCGCGTCCCGCCCGCCAGTAGGCGTCGCCCAGGTGGTCGTTGATGACAGGGTCGCCCGGCTCCAGTTCCAGGGCGTGCTCCAGTTCCTGGACCGCCTCCTCGTAGCGCCCCAGCCGGTAGTGCGCCCAGCCGAGGCTGTCGACGACGAACCCGTCGTCGGGCCGGAGTTCCACCGCCCGCTCCAGCATGTCGAGCCCCCGCTTCAGGTGGACCCCCTTGTCGACCCAGCTGTAGCCGAGATAGTTGAGGACGTAGGGCTGGTCCGGCTGGAGTTCCAGGGCCTCCAGGAAGTCGGCCTCGGCGTCCGGCCAACGGCCCGTCCGCTCGTAGGCGATGCCCCGCGCGTAGAGCAGGCGCCAGTCGTCGGGCGTCATTTCGTCGATCCGGGTCAGCGCCGCCGTGTAGTCCTTCTCGGCCTCGGCCCAGCGCTCGTCCCGGCGCAGCATGTCGCCGCGCGCGACGAGCGCCTCGGTACGCTCCGGCCGCTCGTCGGCCATCGCCTCGAGCTTGGCCAGCGCCTCGTCCTCGCGGCCGAGATCGGCCATCGCCTCGGCGACGAGGAGCCCTGCCCGCCAGTGGAACGGGCTGGCCTCGCCGATCCGGCCCAGGGCGTCCAGCGCCGCCTCGGGCCGATCGGCCGCAAGCTCGCTCTGGCCGATGTAGAGCCGGAGGTCGTCGTCCTTGGGCGCCGCGAAGGCGGCGAGCCGCGCCAGCACGAGCCCCTGCCAGTCGATCTCCTGGTCGGCGAATGCGCGGGCCAGGGTGAAGAGCGCGTCGCCGAGCCCGCCCAGCGCGTCGCCGAACGGCAAAGGCAGGTTCTTTCCCGCCTCGATGCGCTCCAGAACGTCCGCGTAGACGTCGTTGTCGCCGACGAGCACGAGTTGCGACTCGACGAGCCCCCGCGCCGCCTCCCGGTCGCCCAGCTTCGCCTCGATCGCCGCCTGGGTGAGGACGAGGCGCAAGGGCTTGGCCTCGTCGCCTTCCAGGAGGGGCTGGAGCCGCGCCCGCGCCGCGCGGGGCCTGCCGGCCAGGGTCTCGATCACCGCCGCGTGGTAGGTGCGCACGGGCTTGAGCCCGTCGTCCTTCGGCTGCCCGTCGAGGGTCTTGAGCGCGGCCGCGTCGTCGCCGGCGGCGTGATCGGTCCAGGCGGCGAGGAAGGAACCGAGCAGGCGGCCGAGGGTGCCGTCGAGGCCGCCGCTCCGCGCCTTCGCGGCCTCGGTCCTGCCCGCGCGCAGGTCGTCGAGGAGGAGGAGGAGCTGCGCCTCGTCGACCGGATCGTCGTTCTTGAGCAGGCGTCTCGCCGCGTCGAGGGCGCCCGCCTCGTCGCCGCTGGCGAGGCGCAGGAGGAACACCTGCCGCCGCAGCTCGGCGTTGTCCGGGTCGAGGCGCAGCGCCTTGGTGAAATCCCCCGCCGCCTGCCCGAGGTCGCCCTCGTCGAGCGCGAACTGGCCCATGAGGTAGGTGCCGGCGAACGTGGTGCCGAGCGTCGCCGTCGTCGTTCGGGCGTCCGCGTCGAGGGGGGCGCTCGCGGCGCCGCAGGCGGCGAGCATCAGGACGCCGGCCATGAGGGCCGAGGTTCCGAGGGCGGCCCGCCTCATCGCCGCCCTTCCCCGGCCGCGCCCCAGGGGCCAGGGCGCCCAAGGCGCCTTGACGCCAGGGCCGCTTCACGCCAAATGTCAGCCAGCATCGCCCCTTCCCGACAGGCCCCTCAAGGGGTCGTCTGCATTCTTTTGGAGAGCACCGTGCTCAAGATGTCGAAGAGCAAGAACGACCCCACCGCCCGCGGCCCCGCCCAGCAGATGAAGACCCTGGAAGGCAAGAAGATCAAGCCCGCCCTCTACGTCGGGACCGCCGTCGGGCACGGGCGTTACATAGCGGGGCAGGATGAGGGCGGCAAGCTGGTCCTCGACCGCGATGGCCGGCCGGTTCCCTACCGCGACATCTAGGCCCGACCGGCTCCGGGAGGCCACGCTTCGCGTCTTGTGGATAGGGAGCCAGTCTGCCGGTGAACGCCGACCTCCGTCTCGGCCTCGCCGCGTGGCTCGAATGGTGTGCGGCGGCCGGCGTCGACTCCAGCCTGGACGACCGGTCGCTCGGCGTCTACGCGCCCGTGGCCGCCCCTCCGGCTGACCCCGCACCACCGCCCTTCTCCCCGCGCGCCCCGGCCCCCGCCCAGCCGAGCCTGCTCACGCCCGAGGGGGACCGGGTGCGGACGGCGGCGGCGCTGGCGCAAGGCTGTCGCTCGCTCGGCGAGCTTGCGCGTGTCCTCGAAGCCTTCGAGGGCTGCTCGCTGAAGGACACCGCCAATTCCCTATGCTTCGCCGACGGCAGCGGGGACGCCAGGGTCATGCTGGTCGGCGAGGCGCCGGGCGCCGAGGAGGACCGCCAGGGGCGCCCCTTCTGCGGACCGTCCGGGCGCCTCCTCGACCGGATGCTCGGGACGATCGGGCTCGACCGCCGCCACGTCTGGATCACCAACATGATCTACTGGCGCCCGCCCGGCAACCGTACGCCGACCCCGGCCGAGATCGCCCTCTGCCAGCCGTTCCTGGAGCGGCAGATCGAGCTTCTCCGCCCCGGCTACATCGTCTTTCTGGGCGGGATCGCCGCCCGCGCCCTCTTGAACCGCAAGGAGGGCATCACCCGCCTGCGCGGCCAGGAATTCGCCTACGGCGGTATCCCGGTGCTTGCGATGTTCCATCCCGCCTACCTCCTGCGCCAACCCTTGCAGAAAAAGCTTGCTTGGCGCGACCTCGTCACCCTTCGTAAGGCCCTGGAGGAGAGGGGTCTCTTTCCGGCGACCGCGATCGACAGCCCCTAAGGGCGAAGCCCCCACCCCTGCCCGCGCGGGGAGCGGCCGGCGAAAGGGAGAAAACAGATTCTCAGGCGTTTTGCGGCACCGGGCGGATGGCCCCTCCTGGCGGTGTGCCTGACGGCCGCCCTTGCCGCGACGCCCGCCCCATCCATAGGCCCCCGCGCCGCCGAGGGCGGCGTGCACCTCGCCCGTCTGAACCCGGCGACGCCCCTGCCGACCCGACTCGGCACCCTGCCCCGGCCGCTCGCCGTCGCCGACGCCGTAGCGTACCGGGCGATCTTCGCCCTTCAGGCCGAGGGGCGGATGGCGGCGGCGGACCGGCTCGTCCGGGACCTCAAGGATCCTATGCTGATGGGCCACGTCCTCGCCCAGCGCTACCTCCACCCCACGGCCTACGTCACCACCTACGCCGAGCTGCGGGACTGGCTCGACGCCTACGCCGACCACCCGGACGCGCCCCGCATCTACGACTTGGCGCTGCGCAAGAAGGGCCGGGACGACCCCCTGCCGCCGAACCCGATCGCGGGGTTCCTCGCCGGCTCCGGCCAGGAGCTGATCGAGGAGATGCCGATAGCCTACCCCGGCCCCTCCGACCGGCCGACGGCGGCGACCGGGCGGGTGCGGGCGTGGCTCGCCAAGGTGCGCGCCCTCGTCGGCCGCGACCGCCCCTCGGCGGCGGCGAAGCTGCTCGACGCGCCCGCCGCAAGGCTCGCCGACACCGTGGAGCGCGACATCGCCCGCTGGTACGTCGCGCGCGGCTACTTCGCCAACCGCAAGGACACCCAGTCCTACCGCTTCGCCGCCATCGCCGCCGACCGCTCCGGCCACGTCGAGCCCCGGCTGCACTGGACGGCCGGGCTCGCCGCGTGGCGCCTCGGCGACTACGAGACGGCGGGGCGGCATTTCGGCCTCCTGGCGGAGAGCGAAACCACCGCCGAGGACGTGGCGGCGGGCGCCTTCTGGGCCGCGCGCGCCTACCTGCGGATCCGCCAGCCGGAGCGGCACCGCCGCTACCTTGCCCAGGCGGCGGGCATGGGCGACTGCTTCTACAGCCTCCTGGCGCAGGCGCTCGTCGGCGACCGGATCCGCTTCGACTGGCGCGAGGACGCGCTTCAGGACGGGATGCTGCGCCTCCTCTCCGGCCAGCCGGGGGCCTTGCGAGCGATGGCGCTCGGCCAGGTCGGCGAGGCGGAACGGGCCGAGGCCGAGATCAGGAAGCTGGCTGCGAGGGCGAAGCCCAACCTCACCCAGGCGCTGGCGGCGCTCGCCGAGACGCTGCGCCTGCCGGCGGCGCAGATGCGGGTGGCGCAGCGGCTCCGGATCCAGGACGGGCACAGCCACGACGGCGCCCTCTACCCCGTGCCGCCCTGGTCGCCGCTCGGCGGCTTCGACGTCGACCGCGCCCTCCTCTTCGCCCTCGTCCGCGCCGAGAGCGGTTTCGACCCCCTGGCGAAGAGCCACGCCGGCGCGCACGGCGTCATGCAGATCCTGCCCGCGACGGCGGCGGCGATGGCGAAGAGGCGGGGCCTGCCCTACGCGGGCGAGGCCGACCTCCTGGACCCCGTCGTCAACCTGACGCTGGGGCAGGCCTACGTGCGCCGCCTCCTCGACACGGGCTTCATCGGCGGCGACCTCATCAAGACCGCGCTCGCCTACAATGCAGGGCTGAAGCGGATGGGCGATTGGGCGCCGCGCTTCGATGACATCGACGACCCGCTGCTCTACCTTGAGAGCGTGCCCGTGCCCGAGACCCGCCTCTACGCGAAGAAGGTGCTCTCGAACATATGGGCCTACCAGACCCGCCTCGGCCTGCCCGTGTCCTCGCTCAACCGTCTCGCCGAGGGCAAATGGCCGATCTACCAGGACCAGGACCCGGTGAACCCCCGCTATGCCGCGAATTGACGAGACCCGCCCGTTCCAGCCGCTCGCCGTCGCCGTGCTCACGGTCTCCGACACCCGCACGGCGGAGGACGACCGCTCCGGCGACGCGCTCGCCGAACGCCTGACCGCCGCCGGGCATCGCCTCCTTTGGCGCGGCATCGTCGAGGACGACGCCGACGCCATCGAGGCCCGCCTTCGCGCCCTCGTCGCCGACCCCGAGGTCGAGGTCGTCCTCGCCACCGGCGGCACCGGCGTCACCGGCCGCGACGTGACGCCCGAAGCCCTCCACCGGGTGATCGAGAAGCACGTCGCCGGCTTCGGCGAGCTGTTCCGCTTTCTCTCCTACCAAAAGATCGGCACGTCCACGATCCAGAGCCGGGCCGACGCCGGGGTCGCGGGGGGCACCTACCTCTTCGCCCTTCCAGGATCCCCCGGCGCCTGCCGCGACGCCTGGGACATGATTCTGAAAGACCAGCTCGACGTCCGCCACAGGCCCTGCAACTTCGCCGAGCTGCTGCCCCGCCTGCGCGAGCACGAGCCGGGGGGGAGAGGCGCGCTCTAGGCGCCGAAAATGCTTCGCGTCCGCCGGCGCAGGGCGCGTCTTCTTCACGACTCCATGAAGCCCGCCATCACCTCCGCCTCGGTCCCGGCCGCGTCCGGTGCGTAGCGGGGCGAGACGTGGAACGGGCGGACCCGCTTCGCCCCCGCGAGCCGGGCGAGCGTCCCCGTCTGGAGCGCCGTGAGGTGCCGGCGCTTCGCCGCCTGCGCCCGTTCAGCGTGGCGGAAAGGGGCCTCGATGAAGAGGGTGTCGACCCCTCGGGCGAGCGCGACGATTCGCTCGACGTTGGGGGCCGTATAGGCGCAGTCGGTGACGTAGGCGAGGCTGCGCCCCTCGCCCGTCGTCAGCACCCGCTCGCGGAGGAAGCCCAGGGAATACGTCGCCTCGCCCCCCTCCAGGCGAGGTGCCCGGATCGGCGAATCGTCCGGCGCGCCTTCCAGGACGAGCCCCTTCAGGCGGCGCAGCCACGGACCGGTGGCGAGGCCGAGTTCCCGCAGGCGGCTGCCCCAGACGTTGAGGCGGCGGGGCTCGTCCAGCCGGAAGGCGAGGCAAAGCGTACCGTGGTCGAGCGCGGCGGCGGTGATGCGCAACCTGTCCGTCGCCAGGAGCGGCCCCCCTTCGGGCGGCGGCAGGTCCTCCCGCGCGAAGCCCCCCTTGAGGCGGAAGGCCGCCCGCGCTTCCGGCCCCCCCTCGCCGACCTCGGTGACGAGGAGGACGAGGTCGTTCGCGTAAGCGCCGAGCAGGTTCCAGGTGTAGGCCCCCAGCTTGTGCCCTACCCGCGCGATCATCCCCGGTGGCCCGAACACCCGCACCGTCGCGTCGCGCCCGAGCACGAGGCGGAGGTAACGGTCGAACCCTGCCCAGTGGTCCATGTGCGCGTGCGAGACGAGCAGCAGGTCGACCCGCAGCACCTTCCTGGCCGGCAGCGCCGCGATGTCCCCCACGTCGATCAGCACCGCCCGCCCCGTCTGCGGCATGTCCACGAACAGCGCCGGGTCGTCGAACGGCCCGTTGACGAGATGTGCGTCGAAGGCGGGGGACAAGGGCTCAGACCCCCCGCGTCTCGCCGATGGCCATCACCCACGCCCCGTCCTCCTTGTACCCCGCCGCCTCGGCCGCCGGCAAAAAGCGGGTCGGCGGCTCGAAGGGGGGCTCGTCGGTGAGGCGGATCGTGCCCCAGTGCATGGCGGCGAGGCGCTCGGCGCCGAGGTCTCGGCCGATCCGCACCGCCTCTTCCGGCGTGCAGTGCGAGGCCCGCATCAAGGGACGGGGGTCGTAGGCGCCGATCGGAACCAGGGCGAGGTCGACCTCTCGCACCGCCTTGCCGATTTCCGGGAAGATCGGGCCGTAGGCCGTGTCGCCCGCGAAGTAGACCCGCTTTCCCGCCGTCTCGATCAGGAAGCCGCCCCACAAGGACTCGTTGCGGTCGCCGAGGCCGCGCGCCGAGAAGTGGATCGAAGGCAGGAGCGTCACCTTCAGCCCAGCGGCTTCGACGCTGCCCCACCAGTCGAGTTCGACGATCCGCTCAAAGCGCAAGGCATCGACGTAGCGTCCGGCCTTGAGCGGCAGGACGCAGACGGTCCCCTCCAGCCCAGGCAGCCGCTCCAGCGTCATCAGGTCCATGTGGTCGTAATGGTTGTGCGAGAGCAGCAGAAGGTCGACCGGCGGCACTGCCTCGGGCCGGAGGCCGGGCGGGGCGAATCGCCTGGGGCCGAGCCCGACCCGCTGCAACGGCGAGGCGTAGTCGGTGAGGAAGGGGTCGGTGAGCACCCGCCTGCCACCCAACCGCAGCAGGAAGCTCGCGTGGCCGAGCCATGTCAGGCTGTCGCCGTCTCCGTGCCGCGCCAGCCCTTTCCGCACGACGGCCGCGTCGAGGACGTGGCCGGGCGGCAGAACATTCGGATCGTCGCGGGTGACGAGGCCGCGCCAGAGGAAGCCGTACCAGTCGCCCCGGTCGCCGCCGCGCACCGGGCTGCCCTTCGGGTTGCGGAACCCGCCCGCGACGTGGTGCCAGGGCGCACCCGGCGGTGGCGCATCGCCCGGATTGCCCCCGCACGCGGCGAGCAGGAGGGGAGAGGCCGCGGCAAGGCCGAGGCTGCGGCGGCGGTTCAGACGATTGGGCGCGGGCACGGACCCTCTGTTGCTGAATGCGAAGCGTGAGGGCGGACCGCCGCCCGTCTTGAAAGCGTCACCCCGCTGAGGTAGCTAAAGCGGGGGCGGCATCCAGGCTGCGGGGGGAATCAATGCAACGGACGGCGTGGGCGAGCATCCTCTTGAGTCCGAGGGCCTGATGCACGGGCCGGGCACCGGCGCCGCGCGCGCCCTCAACGGCTTCCCGGCCCTCGTCCTCAACGCCGACTACCAGCCGCTCAGCTACTATCCCCTCTCCCTTTGGCACTGGCAGGACGCCGTCAAGGCGATCTTCCTCGACCGGGTCGCCGTCGTCCAGGAATACGACCGCGCCATCCGCTCGCCCGGCACCGTATTCCGCCTGCCCTCGATCGTGGCCTTGAAGGAGTACGTGCCGCAGGACCGGCGCCCGCCTTTCACCCGCTTCAACGTCTTCCTGCGCGACCGCTTTACCTGCCAGTACTGCGCCGGTCACTTCCCGACCCACGAACTCACCTTCGACCACCTCGTCCCGCGCTCGCGCGGCGGGCGCACGTCCTGGACCAACATCGTCACCGCGTGCAGCCGCTGCAACCTCGTCAAGGGCAGCCGCCTGCCTGCCGAGTGCCGGATGCACCCGCAGGCCGCCCCCGTCGTTCCCACGGCGTGGCAGCTCCAGCGCAACGGCCGCGCCTTCCCGCCCGGCTATCTGCACGAGGGGTGGCGCGACTATCTCTATTGGGACAGCGAGCTGGAGCCGTAAGGTTACGCTTCGCGTCCGCTGGCGCGGGGCCTTCTTTTTTCTTTTTTATTTGTTGATCGAGCTTGGCACGGGCGCCTGAACCACGCATGGCCAACAGATAGAAAAGAGAAGAAAAGGCCCCGTGCAGCGGACGGGAAGCGCGTCCTCCCCTTGACGCCCCCCCGCCATCGGGCGTTCAACGGCACCTTGAGCAGCGAGGTAACGACGATGACCGACGAAAAGCGCAGGCTGCGCAGCCAGGACTGGTGGGACAACCCCGAAGACCCCGACATGACCGCGCTCTATCTGGAGCGCCAACTCAACTTCGGCCTCACGCGCGGCGAGCTGCAGACCGGGCGGCCGATCGTCGGCATCGCCCAGACCGGCTCCGATCTGGCCCCCTGCAACCGGCACCACATCGAGCTGGCGAAGCGCGTATCCGACGGCATCCGGGACGCGGGCGGCATCCCCCTCGAATTCCCGGTCCACCCCATCCAGGAAACGCTGAAGCGGCCGACGGCGGCATTGGACCGCAACCTTCAGTACCTCTCGCTGGTCGAGATGCTCTACGGCTACCCCTTGGACGGCGTCGTGCTGACGACCGGCTGCGACAAGACGACCCCGGCGCTTCTCATGGGCGCCGCCACCGTCAACCTGCCGGCGATCGTGCTCTCGGGCGGGCCGATGCTGAACGGGCGCTACAAGGGCGAGCTTGCCGGCTCGGGCACCATCGTCTGGCACGCGCGGCAATTGATGGCGAAGGGCGAGATCGACTATGCCCGCTTCATGGACATGGTCTGCGCCTCGGCCCCCTCGGTCGGCCACTGCAACACGATGGGCACCGCGTCGTCGATGAACGCGATGGCGGAAGCCCTGGGCATGTCGCTCCCCGGCTGCGCCGCGATCCCCGCACCCTACCGCGAGCGGGCGCAGATGGCGTACCTGACGGGCAAGCGCATCGTCGAGATGATCCACGAGGACCTGCGCCCGTCGCAGATCATGACGCGCGAAGCGTTCGAGAACGCGATCTACGCCGCCGCCGCGATCGGCGCCTCGACCAACTGCCCGCCGCACCTCGTCGCCATCGCCCGCCACTTGGGCGTCGAGCTGACGACCGAGGACTGGGGGATGGGCCACGACGTCCCCCTTCTCGTCGACATGCAGCCGGCGGGCCGCTTCCTCGGCGAGGACTACTACCACGCGGGCGGCCTGCCCGCCGTGGTCCGGGAGCTGATGGGCGCCGGGCGCTGGCACGGCGACGCACTCACCGTGACAGGCAGAACCTACGCCGAGAACATGGAGACGGTCCCGGACGAGGTCGACCGCAACGTCATCCGCCCCTACGACGATCCGCTGATGCCCGAGGCCGGCTTCGTCATCATCTCCGGCAACCTGTTCGACAGCGCCGTCATGAAGACCTCGGTGGTGACGCCCGAGTTCCATGCCCGCTACTTCGAGGACGCGGACCATCCAGGCGTCGCCGAGGGGCGGGCGATCGTCTTCGACGGGCCGGAAGACTACCATGCCCGTATCGACGATCCGGACCTTGGCATCGACGAGGACTGCTTCCTCTTCATCCGCTACGTGGGGCCGGTCGGCTACCCCGGCGGCGCCGAGGTCGTCAACATGCGCCCGCCGGCCGCCCTCATCAAGAAGGGCATCAAGGCGCTGCCGACGATCGGCGACGGCCGGCAGAGCGGCACGTCGGAAAGCCCGTCGATCCTCAACGCCTCGCCCGAGGCCGCGGTCGGCGGCAACCTGATGATCCTGAAGACGGGCGACCGGGTGCGGCTCGACCTCAACCGGCGCCGCCTCGACCTCCTCCTCTCCCAGGACGAGATCGAGGCGCGGCGGCGGACGACCAAGCCCACCTACCCTGCCTCGCAGACCCCCTGGCAGGAGATTCAGCGCAACCTGGTCGGCCAGTTCGGCACTGGGGCCTGCCTGGAGCCGGCCGTGCTCTACCTCGACATCGCCCGGACGAAGGGCCTGCCGCGCCGCAACCATTGAGCGCCCGGACGCGCGCCGTCTGGCTGGCGCTGGCGCTCCTGCTGCCAGCCTCTCCTGGCGAGGCCGCCGATCCCGCCTGGGTCGAAGGGCTCGAAGCCGGGGCCGAGGCGGCGAGAGCGGGCGACCTCGCGGCGGCGTCGGACGAACTTGCCGCCGCCCGCGCCCTTGCCGGCAAGGGCGGCCCCCCGAACGGCGACCCCCGCTACTGGACCTTGCTCGAAGACCTTGGGCAGGTTTTGGCCTGGACGGGACAGGCACCCGCCGCGCTCGCGCCCTTGCAAGAGGCGCTTCGGCTGCGCGAGGCGGCCCTGCCGGCGGACGACCCGGACCTCGCCGGGGCGCGGCTCGCGCTTGCCCGGATCGAGGCCGGGGCGGGGGCGAAGAACGCGGCGCACGGCCTTGCCCAGGCCGCGCTCGCCGGGCTGGAGGCCGGGCTCGGCGCCGACCACCCGGCGACCGCCCCCGCCCGCTTCCTCCTCGCCGACCTCGCCCTCGACGCCGGCGACTCCACCACGGCGCGGCGCCTTGCCGAAGCCGCGTTCCTTACCCGGACCTCGCGCCTCGGTGCCGACCACCCGGCGACCGTCGAGAGCGCGGCGCAGGTCGCCCGTATCGAGGCGGCGGCGGGCGACGCCGCCGCCGCGCGCGCGCGTCTGGAGGCCCTTCTGCCCCTCCTCGACTCCCTGCCGCCCACCGCCCGTGCCGCCGTCACCCTGCCGCTCGCCCGGCTGCGCGCCGGCGAGAACGACGGCGCCGCCGAACGCCTGCTCGAAGGGTTGTTCGACGGCATCGGCGATGAGCCCGCCGCCCCCGGCGAGGTCCCGGCCCCGCTCCTCAAGGCCCAGGCGGCGAACGAGGCGGGCGTGCTGCTCACCGAGGCCGGCGCCTACGATCGCGCGCTGCCCTGGCTGGAACGGGGCCTCGACCTCAAGGCGAGGGCGCTGGGCAAAGACGGCCCGGCCCTTGCCCCCCCGCTCCTGAACCTCGCCGAACTCAGACTTCGCCAGGGGGAGCCCGAAGCGGCGGACGGCCCCATCGCCCGCGCCGAACGGATCCTGCAAGACGCCCGCCTCGCCGAATCCCCGGCCTTCGCCCCGGTCCTGGAACTCCGGGCCTCGCAGCGGGCGCAGGAAGGCCGCTTCCGCGAGGCCGTGCTCGCCCTCGAAGGGGCGATGACGCTCCGCGACCCTGCCGACCCGGCGCTCCCCCTCGACCTCGAAGCCTACGCCACCCTCCTCGACGCCCTCGCCCGCTTCGAGGACGCGGATCGTGCGAGGGAGCGGTTGCGCGGGCTGCGGGGTAAGGAGTGACGCTTCGCGTCGGACCCGAAACGTAACAGTGCAGGCTCTCCCGTCTGGTTAGCCTTCCGTTAACCCTGCCCGGCTAGGATCGCCCCAGAACGCACTTTCCTGGGATCCCTTCGATGGCCTGGTTCACGACCCTGCAACCCAAGCGCGTCGGCCTCGTCGACATCTTCCGCAACCCCGTCGGCCGCGAGTGGCTCGAGCTTCAAGCACTCGCCGACCCGATTGACGGCATCCGCGGCTACGTCGTCGGCGGCGACTTCTACGGCTGGGGCTCGCTTCCCCTGCACCGCGACCTGCGCCGGGACCTCCAGGCGGAACTGCCCGATGCGCGGGGCGGCTGGATCGGCGTCCAGGTGATGCCGCTCCTTCGCGCCGTGTCAATCACCGAGGCGCTGGACGGGACGGGCGAGCCCGTGCCGGGCGGCGAGGTCGTGGCCGCCCTGTCCCGCTGCCTGCCGCTCGTCCGCCTCCTCGGCCAGGACTTTCTCGTCACCCGCCTGGGCGAGGCCACGCCCCGCCCCGTCGCCGCCGCGCGCTAGAGTTTCGCCCCGCGACCGCGCGGACGAAGCCGGGCCTTCGCTCAGGGCCACGCCATGATTGAAGCCTCGGACGAGGTGAGGCGGTGGATCGTGCCGGTCTGGTAGAGGGAGGACAGAACGCCTTTGAGGCCGAAGGCGGCGCCGACGGCGCGTTTGGCCCGGTCGGCGTAGGTGCCGGCGACGGCGGACGCCCCCCCTTTGGCGTAGAGTTCGAGGTTCACGGCGGCGCTGATCAGGCCGAGATGAGTGAAGGCCTGCGGCATGTTGCCGAGGAAGGCTGAGGTGGCGGGGTTGATCTCCTCGGAGAACAGGCCGACGTCGTTGGCGTGGGCGAGCATTTCCTCGAACAAAGGCCGGGCTTCCCTTCCCCCGTCGGCGGCGAGCAGGGCGTCGACGAGCCAGAAGCTACAGGTGAGAAAGGCGCCCTCGCCGCCGTTGAGGCCGTCGTCGCTGGTGTAGCGGTAGAGGAAGGGGCCTTTGCGCAACTCAGCGTTGGTCCGCCTGATCGTGGCGTCGAGCACGCCGTCCGGCAGGGGGAAGCCCAGGAGGGGCGCGAGCAGGTTGGCAGCGTCGATGCCGTCGGCGTTGTAGGTCTGGCGCAGGACGCCATCCCCGTCGATCCCCTCGGCGACGATCTGGTCCCGGATGCGCTCGCGGGTCTCCCGCCATCCCGGCTCGTCGCCGAAGAGGCCGAGCGCCCGGTCCATCGCCACCCAGGACATGATCTTGCCGTGGACGTGCTGGTGGGGCGGGCCGCGCATCTCCCAAAGGCCCTGGTCGGGCTCGTCCCACTGCGCCTTCGCCGTGTCGACGAAGGTGCGCATCAGGCGGCGCTCCTGCTCGTCCAGCCGCCCGCCCAGCGCCTCGTAGAGGAGGATGAGGTCGAGCGCGAGGCCGTAGGCGTCGATCTGCCGCTGGCGGAAGGCGGCGTTGCCGGTGCGCACGGGCCGGCTGCCCCGGTAGCCTTCCAGGTGGTCCAGCTCCCTTTCGGGCAGGAAGCGCTCGCGCTGGAGGCCGTACATCACCTGGATGTCTGGCAAGGTGAGGTGGACGCACTGGGTGAGGTAGGCGACGTAGCGCTCCGCCTCGCCGCCGTAGCCGAGCGCGCCGAGCGCGTAGAGGGCAAAGCAGGAGTCGCGCAGCCAGGAAAAGCGGTAGTCCCAGTTGCGCGCGCCGCCGATCTCTTCCGGCAGGGAAGTGGTGAGCGCGGCGGCGATGGCGCCCGTGGGCGCGAAGGTCATGAGCTTGAGGACGAGCGCGCTGCGCTCAACCGCTTCCCGGTAGGGCCCTTGATAGCGGCAGTAGGCGATCCATTCGCGCCAGAAGGCGAGGGTCGTCGCCTCCATCGCGTCGGTCCGCTCCAGGGGCGGCGCCTCGATCGTGTGGCGGGCGGCGAGGATGAGGTCGAGCCTCTCGCCCGCTTCGAGACGCACGACGGCTTCGGCCCGGTTCCCCTCGATCTTGAGCGGCGTCTTGCAGAACAGGGCGGGTACCCCGTCGCCGCCGACGCCCGCGCTCCGCTCGTCGAGCCGGACGGGCGAACGGGCGAAGCCTTCGACCGGCCGGTAGCGGATGCGAAGCCGGACGCTGCCCTCGACGACCAGGACCCGACGGACGATCCACCCCGGCACGACCAGGTTTACGTAATCGTGAGCGGTGCTGCCGATCCGACGCCCGACCGGCATGAAGTCGGTGAGGCGCACCCGTCCGCTCTCGGTCTCGATCGTCGTGACGAGGACGTTCGTGCCAGGCTCGTAGGCCCGCCGCGACCCGGTCGCGCCGTCCGGGCGGGTTTCGAGGAAGCCGCCCTTGTCCTTGTCGAGCAGGCGGCAGAAGACGGGATCCTGGTCGTGGCGCTCCAGGCACGACCAGTCGATGTCGCCGTTGGAGGCGATGAGCGCGTGCCCGTGGCAGTCGCCGATGACGGCGTAGTCCCGGATGGATCGGTAGCCGTCGGTGTCGGTCATGCGTCGTCCGGGTTCGTTTGCGCTCCAAAAGGATGTTCCACTCGCCACGGCTCTTGGCAAGAGGGGCGAGGTCACTTCAGCGTGCTGGAAGCGCGCCGTTGCCGGGCAACGCTTGCGTGCTTGGGGCGTTGAAGGAGGCATGGTCATCCAGCAAGACGCCATGCCCGACCTCGATCCGACCCTTCGCGAAGCGGTTCGCCAGTCCCGTACGGCGGCGTGCCTTACCGACCCGCGCCAGGAAGACAACCCGATCGTCTTCGTCAACGCGGCGTTCTGCCGGCTCACGGGCTACGACGAGGACGAGGTCCTCGGCCGCAACTGCCGCTTCCTCCAGGGCAAGGACACGGACGAAGCCAAGGTGCGGGAAATCCGCGCCGCGATCGAGGCCGGCCACGGCCTGCGGATCGAGGTTCTCAACTACAAAAAGGACGGCAGCCCCTTCTGGAACGACCTGCGCATCGACCCGATCCGCGACGAAAGCGGCGAGCTCCGCCTCTTCTTCGGTGCGCAGGAGGACGCAAGCGCGCGCGTGCACGACCGGCGCGCCCTCGAGGACGCCAACGCCGAACTGCGTCTCCTCCGCACGGCGCTATCCGCCGCCAACGACGCCGTCCTCGTCACCGAGCCCGACCCCCTGGATGAACCGGGACCGCGCATCGTCTACGCGAGCAAAGGCTTCGAGCGCATGACCGGCTACCGGGCGGACGAGGTAAAGGGCTTCTCGCCCCGCCTCATGCAGGGGCCGGACACATCGCGCGCCGAACTGGAGCGGATCCGCACGGCCCTTGCCGCCGGCCACGAGGTCGAGGGCAGCCTCGTCAACTACAAGAAGGACGGCACGCCTTTTTGGATCGAGTGGACCATCGTGCCGGTCCACGACGACGCCGGCCGGCGGACGAACTGGGTCGCCGTACAGCACGACGTTACCGAGCGGGTCAAGAGCCGGCAGAGCCACGACCAGCGCCTGGAGCAGCAGGAGATCGTGGCCGAGTTCGCGCAGAAGGCCCTCGACGGCTTCGAGCGGCAGGCGCTCCTGACCGAGGCGTGCCGCGCCATCGTGCGGGGGCTCGACTGTCCGTTCGCGAAGGTGCTCGTGCCGGTGCGCGGCGAGACGGGCGAGCGCACCCTCCTCGTCGCCGCCGGGGTCGGCTGGGACGAAGGCGTCGTCGGCCATGCCACGATCGGCATCGACGACGACTCGCCCGCCGGCCACGCCCTGCGGACCGGCCAGCCCGTCGTCACCCCCGACCTCGCGCAGGAAACGCGCTTCTCCTGGCCGACCCTCCTGCGCGCGCACGGCGCCGTCAGCGCCGTCAACGTCCTCATCGAGGGGAACGGGAAGCCGTTCGGGGTGCTGGAGGCCGACAGCCGGGATGCCCGATACTTCAACGAGCACGACATGGCGTTCCTGAGCGGCGTCGCCAGCCTGCTCGCAAGCGCGCTGGAACGCCGGCAGGCCGAGGAGGAGCGCGAGTTCCTCATGGCCGAGCTCGACCACCGGGTGAAGAACATGCTCGCCCGCGTCCAGGCGATCGCCCAGCGCTCCGACGACGAAGCGAAGTCGAAGGCGCAGTTCCGGGAGAGCCTCGTCGCCCGGCTCGGTGCGATGGCGCAGACCCACGACCTTCTGACCCGGAGCCGCTGGCGCGGCGTCGACCTGCGCCAGATCTGGGCGCGCGAGCTTGCCCCCTACAGGACCGGCGACAACCTGCGCCTGGAGGGTCCGAAGGCCGTCCTCAACCCGAAGGCGGCGCTCTCCCTCAGCCTCGTCGCCCATGAGCTGGCGACGAACGCGGCCAAGCACGGGGCGCTCGCCAGCCCCAAGGGCCGGGTCGAGGTCGTCTGGCGGCGCCAGCGGGATGGAGGGCTCGCCATCCTCTGGCGGGAGTCGGGTGGGGCGCCCGTCGAGGCACCGGTCCGGCGGGGCTTCGGCAGCACGGTGATCGAGCGGGCGTTCGCTTTCGAAACGGGGGGGCAGGCGGCGCTGCGCTTCCTGCCCGAGGGCGTCGTCTTCGACGCGACCCTGCCGGCCGCCGTGCTCGTCGAGGAGGAGGCTCTACCCTCGGCGCCCGAGGCGAGCAGGGAGGCGTCAGGGGAAACCGCCGCCGGCGTCGCCCTGCTCGTCGAGGACGATTACCTCATCGCAACGATGGTCGGGGACATCCTGCGCCGGGCCGGATGGCGCGTCGTCGGGCCGGCGGCGAGCGTGGCGCAGGGGCTTGCTCTCGTCCGCGCCGAGGGGGCGTCCCTCGACGCCGCCGTACTCGACGTCAACCTTGGGGAATCGTTCTCGATCGCGGTCGCCGACGCGCTGCGCGAGCGGGGGGTGCCCTTCGTCTTCGCCAGCGGCTACACCCGCGAGGAGGTGCTGCCCGAACGCTTCGCCAGGACGCCGCGCCTGAACAAGCCCTACGGCGAGGCGGCCCTCCTGCGGGCCTTGGGCGACCTCGGCAAAAGGCGGCCGACAGGGAAATGAAGTGGGGCATGAAGACTGCGCTTTGCGCCCGCCGCGCCCGATCGGAAGATGCTTAAATAAGGAAAAGACGTATTGAAGTCCCGCAGTCCTTTCAGCGGTTTCATTGTCCTGGCGGCTCTCGCGGGCACCGCGGCGGCGGCACCGTCGCCCGGCTTCGACGGGCTTGTCCGGGCGACGGCAGCCTTGTGCGCGAGCAATCCTTCGACCGCCTGCGTCGCCTACGCCTTCACCGCCCTCGACCTCGACCATGATGGCGAACTCTCGGTGGGCGAACTCGACCGGGCACGGGACCAACTCGGTGCCTGGACGGCCGCCCAGGGGGAGAGCCTGCCGTTCCCCGTCCGGCACGGCATCGGCACCGCCCTTCGGGTCGTCGACCTCGTCGGCGTCGAGCGCGCCCTCTACCTCTACGACAGCGACGGCGACGGCGGGTTGACCTTGAAGGAGGCGACGCAGGATCTCCGCCTCGACCAAAGGCCGATCGGCGAGATCTACGCCGAAGGCCGCCTCATCGACTGGACGCGCATCCGCGCCGCCCTGGGTCCTTCCGCCTTCCTGCTCGACTATCTCGGGCTGGAGTAGCCGTGGGAATGAAGAGAGGCCGCTTTTGGTCTCTCTTCACGCAAGCCCCTTTCTGACCCGCGACTGCGGGCGTCTCTAGTTGGCCTTGTCCTGCATGTTTTCACCGGCGTCCTCGACCACCTCGCCGGTATTTTCGGCCGCGTCGTTGATCGCCTCGCCGGTATTTTCGGCCGCGTTGTCGATCGCCTCGCCCGCGTTCTCAGCAGGGCCGTCGTTGTCGTCACAGGCGGCGAGGCTGAAGCCGCCGAGGCCGAGGAGCAGAACGAGAGCGATGGTACGGGTCACGGATCATTCTCCAGTCATTGGGATCACGGAGCGCGAGCGGCCCCTATCGTGGCAGAGATAAACGCCGGGTCCCACCGGGGTTCCCCATCCCGCACGGGTGCGAAACGACGACAGGCCCGCCCTTCGATGCGAAGGGACGGGCCTGCGAGAAGGACGCCTCGATGACGCTCTGGGAAGGCTACTTCAGGTAGCCGTTCGCCCTGGCATAGGCTTCGAGCGGGTGCATCGTATACGCCTTTGCCAAGCTCTCCGCCTCCCCGGCCGACTTCGTGTAGGTCCGACCCCAGCCGAACTTGTCCTTCAGGCTCTTGTTCGAAAGCGGGTAGCTGGTCGTGAACACGGTGACGTGGACGTGCGACCTGAACTGACCCTTGGGATTGACCGTCTTGCCAACGACGGTGCCCTTGGCGATGTTCTGGCCCCGCTTCACGCTCTGCGCGATGTGACCGTAGACCCACCAGCGGTTGGCACCGTTCTCCTTGACGACCACGGCGGGCGTGTTGGGATCGCTCACGTTGCCGATGACGGCCACCACCTGCCCGGGCGCCGCCGCCCTGATCGATGTGCCGATGGCGTTGGGCATGTCGAGCCCCGTGTGGCGGATATAGACGTTGGACCTGCCGCTGGCGCTCGTGGCCGTGCTGTAGCCCATGTAGTTCTGGGCAAGATAGCCCTGCCCTGCCCGGCCGCCCGAACCGGCGACGTCGCCGATCATCTTGCTGATGATCGACTTGACGAAGGTCGAGGACTCGCCGTTGGAAGACTTGCCGTCGATGTCGTTCGGGCCGTGGTAGGCGTTGTCCCAGTTCGAGGGCGCGCCGCCGCTGATCTTGGTGTCGCTCTCGTCCTTCGCCGTCGAGGTGTTTCCGCCCGACGAGCCGGCGTTGGAGGCCTTGATGCCGCAGCTCTTCGACTTCCTGGCTTGGCTTTCGACGGTGGACCTTGAAAGCAGCCCGTAACCCGCCTGCTTCGCGTAACTCGTGTAGAGGCCCCAATTCTTGTTCATCATGTAGGGAGCACGGTCGCGCACGTTGTACCAGAACTTGCACAGGTACTGGTTGGCCAGCGCCGCCGCCTTCGCATCCGAGCTTGAACTGCTGTTGAGCGCTTTCGAGCCCGTACTTCCTGCACCCGCAGCATTGAGAGACTTGCCCTTGCGCGCCTGAGAAATGACGTAGGACCTGGAATAGACTTTGAGACCCGCCTTCTGCGTGGCGCTGGTATACAGCCCCCAGTTCTTCGACATCATCTTGGGGTTCTTGCGGACGCTGTACTGGAACCAGTCCAGGTATTTGTCGGCTGTGGCCGTCGGATTCACGGCCGCGAGGTAGACCCTGGCTTCGGCCGTGCCGCCGGCCTGAACGTCGGCGAGGGCGGGTTCCGCCCCGAGCGTCCGGACGCTTTCCACCGAGAGGTGGCTCGCCTGCAGGACGCCGGCGCCCGCGTCGGAAGCAGCAAAGGGTTGGAGCGCTGCCACAAGACCGATGCCTATGACGGCGAGGAAGCTGACGTTGCACCTGGAGTCCCTGCTGGACGCCTTGCTGCGCGTTAGAGTCATCTTCTAACCTTTATTCCCGTGGTTCGTTCGTTCATCCGCCCGGAGGCGGGGGTCGTGAGTGCGTCTTCAATGGCACTTGCAAGGGAAGACGGAACCGAACGCCGACTATTCCTGTTTCGGTTGAACAAAAGTGCATTTTGAACACGTATGAGGCGGGCTTAAGCCAAGTGACGCACCGCCCGATGTGGTTGAGCACCGCCAAAAGTCGGGTCTCTCACACGTCGTTCTTCGGGCATGGTAGAGGATTAAACCTTTAGAATTCGCTAAAGGGACGTCATTCCGCCGTTGCGTCGCGCGGTGTCGTGAGGTAGGGGGCCTGTCCGGAACGGCAGGCCTGGGAAAGAGGCTCCTCCGGATCAGCCGGCGCCGTTCGCGGGTGCGTCACGCCCGGCTTTCGGGAAAATCCCTTCAACAGGTTCACGAGGTATGCATGAGCCCGCCCCGCGCCGGCGTGCTGGACTGGATCGCTCGCGGCGTCTTCGTTGCCGGGCTCTGCGTCCTGCTTTTCCTCCTGGGCTACCAGGTTCGCAGTTGGGAGCTTTGGCCGACGCGCCTCCTCGAGCGGGCTAAGGACGCCACGGGCGCGCTCTACAACCGCTACTTCGTCGAAGATTTCGCCTTCATCCCGGCGAAGGGCGTCGAGACGGGCACCGTGCGCCTCGACCGTGCCCGCACGGCGCCCGGCCTCACCCTGGTCACGATGAAGACCAAAGACAGCTTCCTCGCTCGGCTGATCGAACTGGACGGTACGGTCCGGCATGAGTGGCGCAAGCGCTTCGAGGAGGTCTGGCCCGAGGGCGCGCCGCAGATCATCAGCATGGGCAATCCCGAGATGGTGCGCTGGCACGGCGTCCACCTCTACCCGAACGGCGACCTGCTCTTGAACTTCGAGGGCGGTCACTTCCCCTACGGCGGCGGCCTCGCGCGTCTGGACAAGGACTCGAACGTCGTCTGGAAGGTGAACGAGAACACCCACCACGACGTCTTCGTCGCTGATGACGGCACCATCTGGGTGCCCGCCATGACCTACCGCGACGGGCCGATGCCGGGCCTGCCCCGCAACAAGACGTGGTACTACGAGGACACGGTCCTCCACGTCTCGCCCGAGGGCGAGGTGCTGGAGAAGATCTCGGTCCTCGAAGCCCTCAAGGGCCTGCCGGGCCTCCTGCCGGACCGCATCGAGTCCTCGGACTTCACCCACCTCAACAACGTCGAGACGGTGCCGGCCGCGTTCGCGGCCAAGGTGCCGGGGTTCGAGGCCGGCGACATCCTGGTCTCCTTGCGCGACCTCAGCGCGCTCGTACTGATCGACAAGGACACCCACCTCGCCAAGTGGTCGATGAAGGGTCGCTTCGTCCTCCAGCACGACCCGGACCTCATGCCGAACGGCCACATCCTTCTCTACGACAACCGCGGCCTGCGCCTCGCCTGCAAGGCCACCCGGATCCTGGAGATCGACCCGACGACGGAGAAGGTCGTCTGGTCCTACGGCGGCTGCCCGGCAACCCGGGAAGACGGCTTCTACAGCGACGTCTGGGGCGACGTGCAGCTGCTCGCCAACGGCAACGTGCTGTTCGACGAGCCGATGGGCGGCCGCGTCTTCGAGGTGACGCGCGAGGCAAAGCCCCAGGTCGTCTGGGAGTGGCGCAACGGCATCGGCGACATCGACGGCGAACTCAAGATGGGCTTCGTCGGCGACGTGCTCCGCTACCCTAGGGAGGACCTGCCCTTCCTGAACCCCTGAGGCCGCGCGCGACACGCCACCCTTGGCGCCTAGCCGTCGGGGCCGGCGGGGCCTATATCGGCCGCACCACCACCCGAGGGGCGCGCATGACCGACCGACCGTTGCCGCGCGAGGGGCTGACCTTCGACGACGTGCTCCTGGAGCCCGCCTTCTCCGAGGTGCTGCCGGCCTCGGCCGTGGTGCGCACCCGCCTTTCCCCCCGATTCGAGATGAACGTTCCCCTCCTCTCCTCGGCGATGGACACGGTAACGGAGGCGCCGATGGCGATCGCCATGGCCCAGGCGGGCGGGCTCGGCGTCGTCCACAAGAACATGGACATCGGCCTCCAGGCGGCGAACGTGCGGCAGGTGAAGAAGTTCGAGGCCGGGATGGTCGTCAACCCGGTCGCCGTCGGCCCCGAGACCCCGCTCTCCGAGGCGCTGGCCCTGATGCGGGAGCACCGCATCTCGGGCCTGCCCGTCGTCGAGGGGGCCGGGCGGCGCTTGGTGGGCATCCTCACCAACCGCGACGTGCGCTTCGTCCAGCCTTCGGCCCAGCCCGTGCGCGAGCTGATGACGGCGGAAAACCTCGTCACCGTCCACGAGGGGGTGAGCCGCGCCGAGGCGATGCAGCGCCTCCACCGCCACAGGATCGAAAAGCTCCTCGTCGTCGACGCGGGGGGCGCCCTCATCGGCCTCATTACGGTGAAGGACATCGAGAAGGCGGAGCAGCACCCGGACGCCGCGAAGGACGCCCACGGCCGCCTGCGGGTCGGCGCCGCCACCGGCACCGGGCCCGACGGCGCCGAGCGCGCGCTGGCCCTGATCGAGGCCGGCGCCGACGTGGTCGTCGTCGACACGGCGCACGGCCACTCGAAGGGCGTGCTGGAGGCCGTCCGCCGCATCCGCCGCGAAACGAACGACGCCGTCGTCGTCGGCGGCAACGTGGCGACGGCGGCGGGCGGCGCGGCGCTCGCCGACGCCGGCGCCGACGCCGTCAAGGTCGGGATCGGCCCCGGCTCGATCTGCACGACCCGCATCGTCGCCGGGGTCGGCGTGCCGCAGCTCACCGCCGTCATGGAGGTGGCCGAAGCCTGCCGCGCGCGCGGCGTCGCCGTCGTCGCCGACGGCGGCATCCGCTCGTCGGGCGACCTCGCCAAGGCGATCGCCGCCGGCGCCGACGCCGTCATGCTCGGCTCGATGTTCGCCGGCACCGACGAGGCGCCGGGCGAGGTCTTCCTCTACCAGGGCCGCTCCTACAAGGCCTACCGCGGCATGGGCTCGCTCGGCGCGATGGCCCGCGGCTCCGCCGACCGCTACTTCCAGGCCGAGGTCCGCGACAACCTGAAGCTGGTTCCCGAGGGCATCGAGGGGCAGGTCCCCTACCGCGGCCCCGTCGCCGCCATCGTCCACCAGCTCGTCGGCGGGCTCAAGGCCGCGATGGGCTACACCGGCAACCCCGACATCGCCGCCATGCAGCGCAACTGCCGCTTCCTCCGCATCACCCAGGCCGGCGTCCGCGAGAGCCACGTCCACGACGTGGCGATCACCAGGGAAGCGCCGAACTACCGACAGGGGATGTAGGGCCGAGGGTGCGGTCGAGAAGGAAGGTCGACGATGGACGTCCACATCTGCCGCGCGTGCGGGACCTCCTACCCGAAGGCGCCGGCGCCGCCGGACGCCTGCCCAGTCTGCGAGGACGAGCGGCAGTACGTGCCGGCGGGCGGGCAGGCCTGGACGACCCCGGCCGCGCTCGCGGCGGGCCACGCCAACGCGTGGCGCCGGCTGGAGACCGGCCTGTTCGAGATCCGCACCCGGCCCGACTTCGGGATCGGACAGCGCGCGCTGCTCGTGCGAACCCCTGAAGGCAACCTTCTCTGGGACTGCCTCGCCCTCCTGGATGAGGCGACGGAGGAGATCGTCCACGCTTTGGGCGGTCTAGACACCATCGCGGTCTCGCACCCCCACTACTACACCCGGATGCAGGACTGGGCGCGGGCCTTCGACGCGCCGGTCCACCTCCACGCGCGCGACCGGGACTGGGTGATGCGCCCCGACCCGAGGCTCGACTTCTGGGAGGGGGACGCGCGCGAGGCGCTGCCCGGCCTCACCCTGCTTCGCCTCGGCGGCCACTTTCCGGGTGGGACGGTGCTGCACTGGGCGGCCGGCGCGGACGGGCGGGGCGCTCTCCTCAGCGGCGACATTGTCCAGGTCGCGGCCGACACGCGGCGGGTGTCGTTCCTGTGGAGCTACCCGAACATGCTGCCGCTCGCCGCCGGCACCGTGCGGCGGATGGCGGCGGCGCTCGACCCGTGGCCCTTCGAGCGCGTCTATGGCGCCTTCGCGGGACGGCAGGTCCTGGACCAAGGCAAGGCGGCGGTGGCGGAGTCGGCGGCGCGCTACGTCGGGCTGCTCGAGAGCGGGCAGGCGTAGGCGTCGAAGGGCTGCGCGGCCGGCCGCGGGCGCCGGGCCTTCTTTCTTCTTTCCTTCCCTCCGGCCGAAGAGAGGGTCGTGCCGGCGGCGCGGGGCGCGTCAGTGCGCGATCTGCCCGAGAAACGTCCGGGTCCGCTCGTGCTTCGGGCGGGAGAAGAATTCCTCCGGGCCCGCCATCTCGACGATCTCGCCCTGGTCCATGAAGATGACGCGGTCGGCGACCTGACGGGCGAAGCCCATCTCGTGGGTGACGACGAGCATGGTCATGCCCTCGCCGGCAAGGTCGATCATGGTGTCGAGCACTTCCTTGACCATCTCCGGGTCGAGCGCCGAGGTGGGCTCGTCGAACAGCATGATCCGGGGGTTCATGCAGAGCGCGCGGGCGATGGCGACCCGCTGCTGCTGGCCGCCCGACAATTGCGCCGGGTACTTGTCGGCTTGCTCCGGGATGCGGACGCGCTCCAGGTATTTGCGCGCCGTCGCCTCGGCCTCGGCCTTGGCGGCGCGGCGCACCTTGAGCGGCGCCAACATGCAGTTCTCAAGGACGGTCATGTGCGGGAACAGGTTGAACTGCTGGAAGACCATGCCGACGTCGCGCCGCACCTTGTCGACGTTCTTGTGACCGGCCGTCAGCTCGATTCCGTCGACGACGATCCGCCCCTTCTGGACCACCTCCAACTGGTTGATGCAGCGGATCAGCGTCGACTTGCCCGAGCCCGAGGGGCCGCAGACGACGATCCGCTCGCCCGAGGCGACTTCGAGGTCGACGTTCTTCAGCGCGTGGTAGGTGCCGTACCACTTCTCGACGCCCTCCATCCGCACCGCGGGCGCGTCGGCGCCGTCCGCCCCTGGATTGGCGCTCATCGTCTGGGTCTCCCGGTCGGCTACTTGGTGGTCTTGAGGACGAAGTCCGGCAGGGGCGCGCCGATCCACTTCTCGTAGAGCGCGTTCAGCTCGCCGCTCTCCTTCTTCCTGGTGAGGAAGTCGTTGACGTAGGCCATCATCTCGGTGGCGCCCGGCCGGGTCGCGATCCCCTGGCTCTGCTGGCGGAGCTGGAACTTCTTGTCGAAGCGCCCCGGCGCCGCCTGATCGATCTGGGCGATCACGGTGTTGGAGGCGCCGATGAGCGGCACCTGCCCCGAGAGCAGCGCCTGCACGGCGGTGGCGTCGTCGTCGAAGCGTTGGATGTTCGTGCTCTTGGGCGCCATTCCGGTGATGGCCGTATCCTGGGTCGAGGCGCGCGCCACGCCCACGCTCTTGCCGGCGAGGTCGTCGGCGTTCTTGACCTCGACCCCTGTGTCGCCGACGACGAAAATCTCGATCCCGGCGTAGGGCTGCGAGAAGTCGACCTGCTTCGCCCGCTCCTCGGTGATGCCGAGCGAGGCGACGAGGATGTCGACCTGGTTGGAGAGGAGGTAGGGGATGCGGTTCGGCCCGGTGACGGGGACAAGGTTCGCCTCGACCCCCATGTCCTCGGCCAGGAGCTTCGCCACGTCGGCGTCGTAGCCGTCAGGCTTGCCCTCGAGGTCGAGGATGCCGAAGGGCGGGAAGTCGACCAGCATCCCGATGTTGATCGTGCCCCGCGACTTGATCTCGTCCGGGGTCTGCGCCCGCGCGGTCGGGGCGCCATATCCCGCGAGCAGCGCCAGCGCCGCCGCGACGGCGGCCGCCTTCTTGAAGACATTCATGCGTCGTTCCTCCCGAATTTGCGGTTGACGAGGGGCGGCGGCGCTCAGCGCGCCGACGCCTTGGCGAAGCGTCGCTCCAGCTGCCCCGCCAGGATCGAGAGGGGCCAGCAGAGGACGAAGTAGAGGGCGGCGACGAGCCCGAACACGGTGAACGGGTCGAAGGTCGCGTTGTTGACGATCTGCCCGGCACGGGTCAGCTCGACGAAGCCGATGATGGACGCGAGCGACGTGCCCTTGATGAGCTGGACGAGGAAGCCCACCGTCGGCGCCACGGCGATCCTGGCCGCCTGCGGCAGGACAACGGACTTCATCCGATCAAAGTAGCCGATGCCGAGCGCCCAGCACGCCTCCGACTGTCCCTTCGGCACCGCCTCGATGCAGCCCCGCCAGATCTCGCCGAGAAAGGCGCTCGCGTGCAGCGTGAGGGCAACCGAGGCGGCAAGCCAGGGGTTGATGCCGCTGCCGAAGATGTTGAGCCCGAAGAAGACGAGGAAGAGCTGCATCAGGAGCGGCGTGCCCTGGAACAGGCGGATGAAGCCCAGCGCGGCGTAGCGAAGCGGCTTTGCCCCCGAGACGCGGGCGAGCGCCGTGAGCAGCCCGCCCACGGCGCCGCCCGCGAACGCCACCGCCGAGAGCGCCAGCGTCCACTGGACGGCCATGACGATGAACCAGAACTCGTTAGGGCCGAAGGCGCGGATCATCCGTTCCTCCTACCGGCTCATCGGGTAGTCGAAGGCCGCGCGCCGGACGAGCGCGAACAGCGCCGAGAAGGCGAGCGACAGGAGGAGGTACATGCCTGTGATGACGAGGTAGACCTCGAACGCCGCGAAGGTCTTCGACTGGATGTTGTTGCCGGCGGCGGCGAGGTCGGTCGCCGAGATCACCGAGACGACGCTCGAGGTCAGCATCAGATAGATGAACTGGCTGGTCAGCGCCGGGTAGACCGTCCGAAGGGCCGGCTTCATGATGACGTAGCGGAAGATCTGGCCGCGCTTCAGCCCGAGCGCCACCCCGGCCTCGACCTGTCCTTTATGGATCGACTCGATCCCGGCCCGGATGATCTCGGTGGCATAAGCGCCGATGTTGACCGTGAGCGCCACGAGGGCCGCCACGTTCGGCGAGAGGCGGAGCCCGATCGCCGGCAGGGCGAAGAAGATGAAGAAGATCTGGATCAGGAACGGGGTATTGCGGATGATCTCGATGTAGGCGTTGATGAGCCACCTGACGGGCGCCGGCCCCGCCGACTTGCCGACGGCGCAGACGACCGCGACGACGGTCCCAAGCAGCATCGCCCCGAAGGACAAAAGGACCGTGATCCACGCCCCAGCCAGGAGCTGGCCGAAATTGGCGAAGACGGGCGCGAAGTTGAACTGGTAGGCCAAGCCTCGAAACCTCCCCAGGCTGCCGCCGCACGGCGCGCGGCGCTCGCGGGCGCCGTCATTTAGATCGATCTAAAGGACGCCGGACCGCGGGTCAAGCGCAAATCCGGAGCGCAGGCCGCACTTCGCGCCCGCCAGCGCCGTTCCGGCCAAACACCGCGAATGGAAAAGGAGAAGGAAGGCCCCGCGCCGGCGGACGCGAAGCGTGTCTCACGGCGCCCGCCCGCACGACTCGCGCGCGACGAAGCGAGTCGGCTCGACCGCGCGCTGGACGGGGGCGTCGGGCGCCATGATGCGCCGCAGGAGGAGGCGGGCTGCGCTGGCGCCGACCTTGAAGGGCTCGGTGGCAACGGAGGCGAGGCCGGGGCGGACGAGGTCGGCCTCGGCGACGTTGTCGAAGCCGACGAGCGACAGGTCCCGGCCGAGCACGACGCCGAGGTCCGACAGGCCTCGGTGAAGGCCGAGGGCGATCACGTCGTTGAAGCAGAGGATCGCCGTCGGGCGGTCGGGGGGGGCGATCATGCCGGCGGCGGCGGCGCGGCCCGCCGCGTGGGTGAGCGGGAGGTCGACGACGCGGCGGGGGTCGAGGCCGTTCGCCCGCATGGCGGCGGCGTACCCTTCGAGGCGGTCCGCCTGCGCCGAGTGCCGCCTGTCGCCGCTTGCGAACGCGATGCGGCGGTGGCCGAGTGCGATGAGGCGTTGGGTGGCGTCGGCCATCCCGGCCCGGTAGTCGATGCCGGCATAGTCACCGGCGGTGTCGGGAACGAGGCGCAGCACCTGGACGAGGGGCGTCCGCCACGTTCCGGCGCCGTCGACGAGCCCTATCCCCGTTCCCTCCGCCGGGCAGACGATCAGCCCGTCGACGCCGTGCTCGCGCATCCGCCCGACGAAGCCGTCCTGCTTCGCCGCACCTTCGTTCGAGTTGGCGAACAGGACGGCGAGCCCTTCCGCTTCGAGCACCGATTCGATCCCGGCGAGGAGGACGGCGAAGAACGGGTTGGCGAGGTCGGGGACGACGACGCCGACGGTGCGGCTGCGGGCCGCCCGCATCCGGGCGGCGCCCTGGTGGTAGACGTAGCCGAGTTCGGCCATCGCCCGCTCGACCCCGGCGCGGGTGGCGGCGCCGACGAGCGGGCTCTTGCGCACGACGAGCGAGGCCGTCGCCCGCGAGACGCCGGCGCGCCTTGCCACATCGAGGAGGGTCGGCCGTCTCGGGCCGGGTTCTTCGTTCATGCCGCCAACGGTTCTTTGGATCGATCCAAGCCGGAGCATAGCCGGAACCTCGGGGCTCATAAAGCCCCGCGCGGCGGACAGGGGGCGCAACCCGCCCTACCCCTGCCGCGCGACGGCTGCTAGGACAGGCCGGCGCCTCCCACACACCTCCCCGTCCGGACCCTTTTCATGATCGACCGCGACACCATCGCCAAGAGCAAGGCCTGGCCCATCGTCGAGGCGACGGCGCTCGTCAGGCGCGTCGAGCGGCGCCCCCCCGAGAAGGGCTTCGTCCTGTTCGAGACTGGCTACGGCCCGTCCGGCCTGCCGCATATCGGCACGTTCGCGGAAGTGTTCCGGACGACGCTGGTGCGGCGGGCGTTCGGCCGGCTCTCGGATCTCCCGACCCGGCTCTACTGCTTTTCGGACGACATGGACGGGCTGCGCAAGGTTCCAGACAACGTGCCGAACGCCGACATGGTGCGGGGGCACTTGGGCAAGCCGCTCACCTCGATCCCGGACCCGTTCGGCACGCACGACAGCTACGGCGCGCACATGAACGCCCGGCTCATGGCCTTCCTCGACAGCTTCGGCTTCGACTACGACTTCAAGTCGGCGACGGCCTGCTACCAGGAGGGCGCGTTCGACGCCGTTCTCCAGCGGGTGCTGGAGCGGCACGAGGCCATCTGCGAGATCGTCCGCCCGATCCTGGGGCCGGAGCGGCGCGCCACCTACAGCCCGTTCCTGCCGATCTCGCCGACGACGGGACGGGTCTTGCAGGAGGGGCTGAAGGAGGTGCGGCCCGAGACGGGCACCGTCGTCTTCCGCGACGAGGACGGCGCCCTCAAGGAGACGCCCGTGACGGGCGGGCGCTGCAAGCTCCAGTGGCGGGCCGACTGGGCCTTGCGCTGGACGGCGCTCGACGTGGACTACGAGATGTCGGGCAAGGACCTGATCGACAGCGTGAAGCTCGCGTCGCAGATCTGCCGGGCGATGGGGGGTATCCCGCCGCAGAGCCTCACCTACGAGCTGTTCCTCGACGCCGAAGGGCATAAGATCTCGAAGTCGAAGGGCAACGGCCTGACGATCGACGACTGGCTGCGCTACGGCACCCAGGAGAGCCTGATGCTCTTCCTTTACCGGGAGCCAAAGGCGGCGAAGAGGCTCCACGTCGACGTGATCCCGAAGCACGTCGATGAGTACAAGGGCTTCCTCGAAGCCTACCCCATGCAGGACGACGACAGGCGGCTCGGCAACCCGGTCTGGCACATCCACGACGGGGATCCCCCCCCGCCGCACCAGAAGCTCGACTACGGGATGCTCTTGAACCTCGCCTCGGTCGTCAACGCCGAGGCGCCCGAGATGCTCTGGCGCTACCTCGAAGCCACCATGCCGGGCACGAACCCGTCGAGCGACCCCGAGCTTGCCGGCCTCGTCGGGAAGGCCGTCGCCTATTACGGCGACGAGGTGAAGCCCAACAAGCGCTACCGGGCACCGAGCGAAACCGAGCGGGCGGCGCTGGTCGAACTCGCGCATTTTCTGGAGGGCATCGATCCCGCGACCCCGGCGGAAGACATCCAGAACGGCGTCTACGAGGTCGGCAAGCGCCACGATTTCGCCAACCTCCGCGACTGGTTCAAGGCGCTCTACGAGGTGCTGCTCGGCCAGGAGACCGGTCCCCGCATGGGCTCGTTCATCGCCATCTACGGCGTCCTCAACACCCTCCGTCTGATCCGCCGCGTCCTGGAGCGTGGCACGCTCGCCGCCGATGCCGCCTAGACCCGCCGCGTCCGCCCGCAAGGTGGCGCTGGCGATGCTGGACGCGACCCTGGCTAGTGGGCAGGGCGGCGGCAGCCGGGATCAACGCGCGGCGGCGGACTTCGGGGCGCTGGAGCCCCGCGACCGCGGCTTCGCCCGCGCGCTCTACGGCCTCACGCTCCGCCACCTCGGCGAGATCGACGCCGGCCTCGCCCCCTACCTGCGCCGCAAGCCGCCCTTGCCGCTCCTGAACGTGCTGCGCGTCGGCGTCTGCCAGATCCGCCTCCTGCGCACGCCCGCCCACGCCGCCGTCGGCGAGACGGTGGCACTGGCCCCGCCGGGGGGACGCGGCCTCGTCAACGCCGTGCTGCGCCGCCTTGCCACGGCGGAACCCGCCGATCTCGACCCCGTCGCCCTCAACACCCCCTCCTGGCTGCGCGCGCGCTGGGAGCGGACGTATGGGGGTGGGACCGCCCGCGCCGTCATGGCGGCGCACCTCCTGGAACCGCCGCTCGATCTGAGCGTCAAGGCCGACCACGCGCTCTGGGCCGAGCGGCTGGGCGGGCGCCTCCTGCCGAACGGCACGGTGCGGCTGGAGGGCGGCGGCGCCGTCGAGGCGTTGCCGGGCTTCGAGGAAGGGGCGTGGTGGGTGCAGGACGTGGCCGCCTCGCTGCCGGCGCGCATCCTCGGCGACGTGCGGGGCAGGCGCGTCCTCGACCTCTGCGCCGCCCCCGGTGGCAAGACGGCGCAGCTCGCGGCGGCGGGGGCCGCCGTCACCGCCGTCGAGCGTGACCCGGCCCGGCTCGCCTTGCTGCGCGCGAATCTGGCGCGCGTCGGCCTCGACGCCGAAACGGCGGCGGCGGACGCGCTCGCCTACGAACCGGCCGAGCCCTTCCCCTTCGTCCTTCTCGACGCCCCCTGCACGGCGACGGGTACGGTGCGCCGCCACCCGGACATCCCCTGGACGCGGCGCCCCGACGACGTGGGTCGGATCGCGGCCCGGCAGGGGCCTTTGCTCGACGCGGCCCTGCGGCTCCTGGCGCCGGGCGGCGTCCTCGCCTACGCCGTGTGCTCCTTGGAACCGGAGGAGGGCGAACTGCAGATCGAGGCGGCGCTAGGCCGACATCCGGGACTGCGGCGGTGCCCGATCGGCAGGAACGACCTCGGCGGGCTGCCGCTCACGCCCACGGCAGGGGGCGACCTGCGCACGCTGCCCTGCGACATGGCGGATGAGGGCGGCATGGACGGGTTCTTCGTCGCCCGCCTCGGCATCGACTAGGAGGAAGGCCCATGCACGTGCGGCGCGCGCTCATCTCGGTCCACGACAAGATGGGGCTCGTTAGGCTTGCAAAAGCCCTTGCCGGCCTCGGCGTCGAAATCGTCTCGACCGGCGGCACGGCGAGGGCCCTTAGCGCCGCCAGTCTCGACGTGACCGAGGTCGCCGACCTCACGGGACAGGCCGAGATCCTGGACGGTCGGGTCAAGACGCTCCACCCGGCCGTCCACGGCGCCCTCCTCGCCCGGCGCGACAGCGAGGCGCATATGGCGACGATCGAGGCCGCCGGGATCGCGCCGATCGACCTCCTCGTCGTCAACCTCTACCCCTTCGAGGCCACGGCGGCGCGGGGCGCTTCCTTCGAGGAGACGCTGGAGCAGATCGACATTGGCGGCCCCGCCATGATCCGGTCGGCGGCGAAGAACCACGCCAGCGTCCTCGTCGTCGTCGATCCTGCGGACTACGGCGCCGTCGCCGCGGCGATCCGTGAGGGGGAGATCGACCCCGACTTCCGCCGCCGCCTCGCCGCCAAGGCTTTCGCCCGCACCGCCGCCTACGACGCCGCCATCGCCGCGTGGTTCGCCAAGGAGGCGGATGAGCCCCTGCCCGCCGTCCTCCCCCTCGTCGCCGCCAGGGTCGAGACGCTGCGCTACGGCGAGAACCCGCACCAGAAGGCGGCGCTCTACAAAAGCCCGCTCGCGGGCACGGGCATCGCCGACGCGCGGCAGATCCAGGGCAGGCCGCTCAGCTACAACAACCTGCTCGACGCCGACGCGGCGCTCTGGGCAGTTCTGGAACACACCGACCCCGCCGCCGTCATCGTCAAGCACGCCAACCCCTGCGGCGCCGCGACGGCCAAGACCCCCCGCGACGCCTACGAAGCGGCGCTCGCCTGCGACCCTTCGAGCGCCTTCGGCGGCATCGTCGCCCTCAACCGCCCCCTCGACGGCGCCACCGCCGCGGCCATCGCAAAACTCTTCGCCGAGGTCGTCGTCGCGCCGGAGGCGACGCAAGAGGCCGTGGCCGTGCTCGCCGCCAAGCCGAACCTGCGCCTCCTCGTCCTGCCAAGCAGGACGCCGAACGCGGGCCTTCAGATGCGAAGCATCGGCGGCGGGCTGCTCGTCCAGGAGGCCGACGCCGCCGCGACGATCGAGGGCGCCACGGTGGCGACGGAGCGCGCGCCCTCCCCCGACGAGCGCGCGGCGCTGGCCTTCGCGTGGCGGGTCGCCAAGCACGTGCGCTCGAACGCCATCGTGCTCGCCGCCGGCACGGCGACGGTCGGGATCGGCGCCGGGCAGATGAGCCGGGTCGACGCCGTGGAGATCGCGGCGCACAAGGCTCGGCGCGCCGACGCACGACGCCCCCTCGTCATGGCCTCCGACGCCTTCTTTCCCTTCGCCGACGGCCTGGAGCGGGGCATCGAGGCCGGCGTCACCGCCGTGGTCCAGCCGGGCGGCAGCCTGCGCGACGCCGAGGTCGTGGCGGCGGCGGATCGGGCCGGGGTCGCCATGCTGTTCACGGGGCGGCGGCATTTCAGGCATTAGCTTCAAGCCCGAACACGCTTCACGCGCTTTGGCGCGGAGCGTGTCCGATCGATCAGAAAACCGCGCACTGCACAGAATCCGTTAACTACTCCACGCGATAATGGCGGCGGGCAGAGGGTTCGTGCTATGGTTGCATTGGACCCGACCTGCGTGACTCAACGGACTCGCCTGCCATGCTTGACCGTGCCGTGATCTATTTCAGTGGCGTTGTGCTGTTTTTTTCCTGGCTGATCGGTCAGCCAACCATAATGGCGATTTCGCCCTGAAGCGAACGCCCTAGCACCGTAAGGGGGTAGGATGGGGCGGATGCCGGCCGTTGCCGGCGCGCCCGCCCGGGTGCGCGCCCTACTGTGCCGCGTCCTGCACCTTCTCGCCGGCGTTCTCGATCGCCTTGCCCGTTGCCGCCGTGTTGTCGCTGGTATCCTGCTTGACGCCGCGCCACGTGTCGCCACACCCGGAAAGGCCAGCGCCCATTACGAGGAGGAAAACGAGGGCAAGGGCAAGCCTGGAAACGCGCATCGGATTCTCCCAGCGTGGTTTTGGTAGGTGCCCAAGCACCCGCGTTGGAAACGATTCCCGGCATGAACGCCCGAAACCGCCCAAGGTTGCACAGCCTATGAACGTGAACGCAAGGCGACGAGCGGTTTCGAGACCATTCAGGGCATGGGGCGCCCGCCCAAAGGCGGGCACTGTGACGGATGGGACACTGCCGCCCGCGGTATGAGGGCGAGAAGCCTGGGCCGACATTGCCCTTTTCCGTTCGGCCGGCAGGGGCGTAGCGCACGCCGCCCTAGGCACGCCGCGAACGGTCCCTCGCCGGTCGGTTGCAGCCGATCGCGGAGGTGGGCAAGACGTTAAGGATGTTTTAAGGTTAGCGGCGCAACTTACCGTTCAAGGTCATCCGTCGGAACGGGGCCGCGGGCGCCCCCCGCCGAACCGTTGGGTTGCATTGGGGCAGAGCATCGCGGAGAGGCGGGAATGGGTCCGGTCGTCTTGTGCATCCTGGATGGATGGGGCTGGCGCGAAAGCCGGGGCGACAACGCCGTGGCGCTGGCCGACACCCCCGTCTTCGACCGCCTCTGGCGGGACTGCCCGCACGTCTTCCTGCGCACCGACGGCCCCGCCGTCGGGCTGCCGGAGGGGCAGTTCGGCAACTCCGAGGTCGGCCACATGAACCTCGGCGCCGGACGCGTCGTCGTGCAGGACCTGCCGCGCATCAACCACCTGATCGAGACCGGCGGCCTGTTCGAGGGCGAGGCCTACAAGGCCTTCGTCGCCAGGGCGAAGGCGGGCGGCGGCCGGGTCCACCTCCTGGGCCTCATCTCCCCCGGCGGGGTCCACGGTCACCAGCGGCAGACGGCCCAGCTCGCCCGCGCGCTCGACGGGGCCGGGTTCGAGGTTCTGGTCCACGCCTTCACCGACGGCCGCGACACGCCGCCCCGCGCGGCCATCGGCTACCTGGACGACTTGCTAGACGACCTGAAGGGCACTCGAGTCCGCATCGCCACGGTGAGCGGCCGCTACTACGCGATGGACCGCGACAAGCGCTGGGAGCGCACCAAGCTCGCTTTCGATGCCATCGTCGCGGGCAAGGGGCCACGGGCGGAGACGGCGCGGGCGGCGGTCGAGGCGGGCTACGCGGACGATCTGGGCGACGAGTTCGTCGTGCCCACGGTGATCGGCGGCTACGCGGGCCTCAAGGACGGCGACGCCGTGCTCTGCACGAACTTCCGCGCCGACAGGGTAAGGCAGATCATGGCGGCGCTGGCGCTCCCCGGCTTCGACGGCTTCGAGCGCCCGCCTTTACACCTTTCGGTCCTCGCCGGGATGAAGGGCTATTCCGAGAACCTCGACGCGGAACTGCTCGCCTTGGTCCCGACCCAGGAACTCGACCGGATCCTGGGCGAGGTGGTCGCCGAGGCGGGGCTGCGCCAGTTGCGCATGGCCGAGACCGAGAAGTATCCCCACGTCACCTTCTTCTTCAACGGCGGCGAGGAACGGCTCTATCCGGGCGAGGAGCGGATCATGGAGCCCTCGCCGAAGGTGGCGACCTACGACCTCCAGCCCGAGATGTCGGCGATGCCCCTGACCGACCGCCTCGTCGCCGCCGTCGGCGCCGAGGATTTCGGCTTCGTCCTCGTCAACTTCGCCAACCCCGACATGGTCGGGCACACCGGCGTGATCCCGGCTGCGGTTCAGGCGATCGAGGCGGTCGACGCCTGTCTCGGCAGGGTCGTCGATACGGTGCTGGCCTCCGGCGGCGCCTGCCTGATCACCGCCGATCACGGCAACGCCGACAACATGCTGGAACCGGACGGGTCGCCGAACACGGCCCACTCGCTGAATCCGGTCCCCGTGATCGTCACCGCCGAAGGATTCGAACTCGCCGAGGGCGGGATCCTGGCCGACGTGGCCCCGACCATCCTCGAGATGCTCGGCATCGCCCAGCCCGCCGAGATGACCGGACACAGCCTGATCGAGCCGGCCTGATCCGCGACGGATAGGGTGGCCGGATGCGCCACGACCCGGCTCGGCTGAGCTTCGAGATCCACGCCCGCGACGGCAATGCCCGCCGCGGGACGCTGCAGACGCCGCATGGCCCGGTCGAGACCCCGGCCTTCATACCCCTTGCGACCAAGGGCTCGGTCAGGGGCATGTCCTCCCGGGAGATCGAGGGGATGGGATACGAGATGGTGCTCGGCAACACCTACCACCTGCTGGTCGCGCCGGGCCCCGAACGGATCGCCGAAGCCGGCGGGCTCCACCGCTTCATGGGCTGGGAGAAAGCGATCATCACGGACTCTGGTGGCTTCCAGGTCTTTTCGCTGGCCCACGGAGGGGTGGCCGAGGAGATCAAGGGCTCGGGACGCAAGATGTACGGCCTCGCCAAGACCCTGGGCATCGAGGAGGAAGGGGTCCGGTTCCGTTCCTACAAGGACGGGTCCGAGCTGATGCTCTCGCCGGAGGAGTCGATGAGGGTGCAGGCTGCTCTCGGTTCCGACATCGCCCTGGTCTTCGACGAATGCACCCCTTTTCACGCCGACCGCGAATACACCGCCCGCTCGACCGAGCGCACCCACCGCTGGCTGAAGCGATGTCTCGACTGGCATGAAGCGAACGGCCCGTCCGGTCAGGCGGTGTTCGGGATCATTCAGGGAGGCACCCATGCCGATCTGCGCAAGGAGTCATGCGAGGCCGTTTCCGCATCCGGCGTGGACGGGATTTCGATCGGCGGCACGCTCGGACGAGACAAGGAAGAGATGGCCGAGGTACTCGGGTTCACGGTGCCGAACCTGCCGGTCGAGGCGCCGAAGCACCTGCTCGGGATCGGAGAGGTCGACGACCTGATGCGCGGGGTCGCGCTTGGTCTCGATGTCTTCGACTGCGCCGTCCCGACCCGGTTGGCCAGACACGGAATGGCTCTGGCTCCGCTCCCGGACAACCGTTTCCGGATCGACGTCCGCAAGCCCCGGGAGATCGGTAATCGCGATCCGCTGGTCCCGGGCTGTCCCTGCACCGCCTGCGCCGCCTACGACCGGGATTATCTGAACTACATCTCGAAGTCAGAGGAGCTGACTGCGGTGAGGCTCCTGGTCGACCACAACCTGACCTATATGGAGCGGCTGATGCGCGGCGCCCGCGAAGCAATATCGGATGGGGAGTACTCCACCTACAGCGAGAAGATCCTGGCCGGATCGACCCCCTGGGATGCCCGGTAGGCTGCCCGGCAGATGGCTGAATCCCTGATCCGGCTGGAGGGAGTTTCCAAGCGCTATGGCAGCGTAAAGGCACTCGACGGGCTTTCGCTCGAGGTGCCTGAGGGGACCGTCTGTGGTCTGCTCGGCCCCAACGGCTCCGGCAAGACGACCGCGATCAGGGTCCTGCTCGGCCTCACCGCGATGAACGCCGGCCGGGCCGAACTGCTCGGGGCCGAACCCGGCTCGGCCGATTTTCGGCTCGCCACAGGTCAGACCGGGTCACTGATCGAAGGCCCTGCCCTTTACCAGCGGGCATCCGCCCGGCAGAACATGGAGATTCAGGCTGCGACCCTCGGCCTTGACCACGCGGCGGGCCAGATCGAGGAGTTGCTCAGGATGGTTGATCTGGACGGGCGCGCCGACACCCGGTCCGGTGGCTTCTCGCTCGGCATGAAGCAGCGCCTGGGGCTTGCCCTGGCCCTGCTGGGAAACCCCCGCCTGGTGATCCTCGACGAGCCGACCAACGGTCTCGACCCTTCCGGAATTGTCGAAATCAGGGAGTTGATCAAACGTCTCCCCGAGCGCGGAATAACGGTTCTGGTGTCTTCCCATCTGCTGGCCGAGGTTCAGTTGATGTGTGACCGGGCGACGATCATCAAGGACGGGCGGCTGGTCGCCGGTGGCACCATGGAGGAGATCCTCTCTTCGACCGGCGTTGGCGAGGGTTACCGGGTATATGTCCGAATCTCGGAGGCTGAGGCGGCGGCGGCCGCCCTTGGGCGGGCCGGGCTTGAGGTCGAGGACCGGGGCGAGGGCAGCCTGGTTGCCCGCGGCAAGATCGACGACGATTCGGAAATCACGCGAACCCTGGCCGAAGCCGGGATCTGGCTGCGCGGTCTGATGCGCGAGCGCCCCGATCTCGAACGGGTCTTCCTGACCTTGACCGACACGAACGCGAGTGAAAACGGAGGCCAGACCGATGAGGGCTGAGTTCCTCAAGATCCGGATTCTCCCGACGCCCCGGTGGACCCTTTTCGCATTGCTGTTGTGTTTCCTGGCCGGGGTCGGCTTCAGCGTCACGTCGGGGGTCGGTCACGACGAGGCCGTGCTCGACCTGGCCGTGATGCTGCCGAGCGTCATCTGTTCGATCGTGTTCGGTTCCTGGATGGCCGGGGTCGAATTCGGCCAGAACACCCTGCGCCGGTCACTTGCCGCTGACCCGCGCCGGGTCCGTCTTGTTCTGGCAAAGGCAGCGGCAACGGTGATCACGGTGGCTGCGGTCACAGTCGGGCTCTGGGCCCTGGGCATGCTGGTCTTCCCGCTGCTCGGATCCGGTCATGAGACAACGATCGATTCCGGACGGGCGGTCGGCATGGGTCTCGCTGCGTTGCTTCAGAACGTGGTCTATGCGTTGATCGCACTTAGTCTCACCCTGCTGACCAGGTCGATGGGAGGGGGCATGGCGATGTCATTCGCTTTCGCCTTCGTCATCAGCGCCTTCCTTTCGGTTATTCCGAAGGTCGGTGACTACATGGTCAGTTCAGCCCTCGAATCGGTCACCTCATCCCTTCGCGACGAGAGCGTGAGCGGACTCGACGTCGGACCGGCCATCGTCGTGGTCGTGATCTGGATGTCCGCCTTCATCGGCCTCGGAATCTTCAGAACCCTCCGCACCGAGGTCAAGTAGCACCACCAGGCGGTTGCCCGTTGGTGTCCGGCGAAGACCGGAAGTAGCGCTTATTGAGTGTTGTCCCGGACCTGCTGTTTCAGTTCGTCCGAGAGCTTCTCGACCGAGTTGCCGGCCCAGTCCTTGATCTTGACCGAGGCTGCCCGGTCGGTGAGCAGGATGACCGAACCCGCGACCACCGCCGCTATCAGTACCAGCGCCAGAACGCCAAGAACGAAGCGGAAAAAGGAGCGCATGAACGAGCGCTTCTTGCGGGCTCGCGGGGCAGTCTGGGGCAGGCTGTAGCGAGGCGGCGGGGGAGCCGGGCGATGGGCTGTGCGGGCGGTGCGCTCGAGCGGACGGGTCGCCGTTTCCGCCTGGGGGAACTCCGGTGGGGTAACCGGTTCCTCGTCCATCTGCAGGGTGACGTCCTCTCCGCGCAGGCCACGCTGGAGGCCATCGGAAAGGGCTGCTGCCGTGTTGAATCGGTAGGCCTTCTCGCCTTCGAGGGCCCGCATCACCGCGGCGCTCACGGTCTCGGGGACATCTGCGTTGTAGGTCCGGGGCGGCAGCGGCTTCTCGTTCTGCTGGCGCACCGCCAGCTCGGCCAGGGAGGAGCCCTCGTATGGAAGCCGCCCGGTCAGGAACTGGTAGAGCACCACCCCGAGCGCATAGACGTCGGTTGAGGGCGTCGCTTCCTCGCCGCGCACCTGTTCGGGCGCGAGATAGGCGGCGGTGCCGACCACCGACCCGACCTGGGTGATCCGCGTCTGCTCGGCGGCCCTGGCGATGCCGAAGTCGGTCAGCTTGCAGGTCATCTCGCCGCCACCTACCGGGCCGCCGATGACCATCAGGTTTCCGGGCTTCACGTCGCGATGAATGATTCCGTGGCGATGTGCGTACTCGAGTCCGGCGCAAGCCTGGACGCCGATCTCGACCGTCACCTCCGGGTCGACGAGGCCTTCGGTCTTGAGGATCTGAGCGCCTGACTTGCCTTCGACGCATTCCATGACGATGAAGTGGCGTCCGTGGTCGACCCCGGTGTCATAGACCTGGACGATGTTCGGGTGGATCAGCTTGGCCACGGCAAGCGCCTCGCGGCGGAAGCGGGCCACGAAACGGTCATCGTCTGACAGGTGCTCGGCCAGTACCTTCACCGCGACGGTGCGCTCGAGGATGCGGTCGGTCGCCCGGTAGACGTTCGACATGCCACCGGAGCCGAGCTTGTCCCGGAGTTCGTAACGGTCGGCGAGAATCGTCGGTTCACTCATCGTCGATCACCCTGGGCCCAGTCCGCCGGAACCGGGTCCGGTGCCGCCCGACGGATTGGTCGGGGTCGTGGGTTCGGTCGGGGTGGTCGGAGTCGTTGGAGTGGTCGGATTCGTGGCAGGCGGGGTGGTCTGGTTCCCGTTGCCGTTGTTGTCTGTCTGGTTCGAATCCTGGTTTTCATCGGTGGTGCCCTGATCGCCGGTCGTGGCCTGGCTGGTGTCGGTGGTTCCGGTCTCCCCGGTTGTGCCTTCGGTGTCTGTCGGTGTCTCTTCGGTCTCGACCGGTACCTCGGTGGTCGTCGTGTCCGCTTCGGTGCATTTGTCCGGGTCGTTCACAAGGAGCGTCAAATCAGTGACACCATCCAACAGGGAACGTTTCAGCTCCGCGTCTACATCGGTTCCCATCGCTTCGATCTCCTGCTGCGCGGTCCGGGCCACTTTGGCCGCCTGGAAACACTCTCCGGCTGCCGCGAGCGACTGGATCCGGTCGAAGCGGGCGATCAGCGATTCCGACGTGTCCTTGGGGATCAGGTTACTGCGATCCTCGCCGCAGCCAACCAGAAACGGGGCTACGACCAGGCAGGCGAGCAGGGCAGGCAGAAGACCCCTGCCGGGGCCTCTTCGGGCAAGAAACAGCATTCCGGGCGAGTCTAGATGGTTGAAACGCTTGCCTTTGTGATGCATTCCCGGCCTTTACTGACCCTTGAAGAGGCGGTCGCCTAGGTGGGTGGGAAGGCCGGCTTCACGGATCGCTTCGGCCGCCTCGTCGATCGGGTAGTCGACCCGGTGAAAGCGCGCCCTGAACTCCTCCGTGTCGAGTTCCGCCCAGGCAGCCCGCGGGTCGCCGTCGCGGGGCTGTCCGACACTGCCGGGGTTGAGCAGCCACTTGCCACCCGTCATCGTCAATTCGGTTCCCTGCGGTGCCAGGACCGACGAGACCCGCGACATCTCGTCGACCCTCGTGAAATAGAGCGCGATGTGCGAATGGCCGATCAGGGCGATTCGCTCCTCCTGGAAGTCGAGATTGTCCTCGGCCAGGTCGCTGTCGACCACGTACTCCCAGATCGGGTCGCGCGGCGAGGCGTGAAAGAGGCCGATGTCTTCCCGGACCGCCGAGGTGCCGTCCAGGCTGCGCAGGATCTCGAAAGCCTCGGGCTCCATGTTGTCGCGCGTCCACCTGGCCGACATCGCGGCCGAGGGGCTGAAGGTGCCGATGTCGATTTCCCTCAGCGCCGCCAGGTCGTGGTTGCCGAGCAGGAAGACCGAGCAGCGATCCTTCAGGGTGGTTACGCATTCCCCGGGGAACGCCCCGTATCCGACCGCATCACCGAGAAACCAGATCTCGTCGACCCCGGTGGCATCGATGTCCTCAAGGACCGCGTCGAGCGCGTGGCGGTTGGCGTGGATGTCGGAAATGACGGCGACGTTCATGGTCGGGCTTGCCCGCCGAATATCGTATTGAGCGATGAATTCGGGTCCGGCCACCGGCCGCGGAGTGAACGGCTACGTTCTGGCAGGAACCGCTGTCGGAGCTCTTCTGGTGGCCGTGATCGCGGCCCTCCTTCTGAGCCCGGACCAGGGCCTGCCGGTTCCCGACCCGGCGGCCGCGGCGAGGGTGATAGCGGACCGTTTCACCCCGGCGGAGCTGAGCCAGGCCGGGGACTACCGGTCCTGGGGACGGTTGATCGGGGTAGCGACGCTGATCACCCAGTTTGCCGCCCTCGGCTTCCTGGCCTTCTGGCGGGGCGGGCCGATGAGGCGGATGCTGGAGCGACTCGGCAGGAGACCACTGGTCGGTGCCCAGGCCGTCGGGGCGGGCATATCCCTCGTGCTGGCGCTGGTCGACCTGCCGTTCAACGTCGCCGCCTGGAAACTGGGCCGGGACTACGGACTGATCAGCCAGGCACTCGGTCCCAGGCTGTTCGACTGGCTGCTCTCGGCCCTGATCACGATGGTTCCGGCGGCGCTCGGGGCACTGATCGCGATGGCCCTCTGGCGCCGGCTCAGGGGCCGGTTCTGGATCGCTGCTTCGGCGCTAATCGCGGTCTGGGCCGTCGTCACGACCTGGCTTTGGCCGGTTGTGGTCGCCCCGATCTTCAACGACTTCGAGCCCCTGCCGGCCGGGCCGGCGCGGAGCGAGGTGCTGCGACTGGCGGACCGGGCGGGTGTCGAAGTGGGGGAGGTCTATGTGGTGGACGCCAGCCGCAGATCCTCCACGGTAAATGCCTACGTGAACGGGATCGGCTCCTCCAAGCGGGTGGTCATCTACGACAATGCGATCCGGGATCTGACTCCGGCCGAGTTCTCGGCTCTCATCGCCCATGAGCTCGGCCACGTGGAGGCGGATGACCTTCGGCGCGGCCTGACCTTCGCCCTGCTGGTGATTCCGCTCGGAGTGCTCTTTGTCCAGATGGCGACCGGCGCGGTCATGTGCCGGAACGGCGACGACCCTCGGGGTCCGGCTCTGGTCCCGGTGCTTGCCCTCTGGATGACTCTCGCGGTGTTCGTGCTTCAGGTACCCGGGAATGCCCTCTCGCGCCAGGTGGAGGCGAAGGCCGACCGTTTTTCGGTCAGCCTCACCGGCGACCCCCAGGGGCTGGTCGACCTGCAGGTCGGGCTGGCCAAGGCGAACCTTTCCGATGTCGACCCGCCGTCCCTCTGGCAGTTCCTCTTCGGAACCCATCCGTCGACCTTGGACCGGATCGCGATAGCCGAGGGTGCGAAAGTAAGTGTTCGAAATGAAAGTTGAACTGATCGCCGTGGGGAAGATCAAACCCCCGTTCACAGAGGCCGAAGGCCACTACCTGAAGATGCTGAAGCCGCTGATGCCGGTCGCGGTGACCGAAGTCAAGGACGACGAAGCGCTCGGCCGCAAGGTCACCGCTGCCCGGGCGACCGGTGGCAACAGTCCCGATCCGGGAACGGTGGTGGCGCTGGAGGCCGGGGGCCGGGACATGACATCCGAGCGCTGGGCCGAGTGGCTTGACCAGCGCCGCCACGAGGGTCGCCGGCTGACCTTCCTGATCGGCGGCCCCGAAGGCATCCCCGGTGAGGTTTCGGGCATGGCCGATCACCGCCTGTCGCTCGGCCCGCAGACCATGGCGCATCAGCTGGCCCGCGTCGTGCTGCTCGAGCAGTTGTTCCGGGCAAGCAAGATCCTGGCCGGCCAGAAATACCACCTGTAGCCGGCCAAAATAGAATCGCCTCCGTGACCAGTTCTTCAGATCCGACTGCCGCCCTGCTCGACGCCGTTACCGTGACCGCGCGACGGCTCGCGGGCGATGACGGCGTGAGTCCCGCCCTGGATCCCTCGCCCCGGCCGGAAATGGGCGACTACTCGACCAATGCCGCGATGATGCTGGCCAAACCGCTTGGTCGTCCGCCGCGTGAGATCGCCGCGGAACTGGCCACTTCGATCGAGGAAGAACTCGGCGACGCTCTTGAGAAGACCGAGATCGCCGGCCCCGGATTCATCAACCTCTTCCTCGGCGACGCCTGGTACCGGGAGGCCGCCGCCGCCATGGCCTCGACCGGGGCCGCGGCCGTGCCCCCCGTTCCGGAATCGGAGCGGATCATCGTCGAGTTTGTCTCCGCCAACCCGACCGGACCGCTTACCGCGGCCTCCGGCCGGCATGCCGCCTACGGCGATTCCCTTTCCCGGATTCTGCGGGCCGCGGGAAACGCGATCACGACCGAGTACTACGTCAATGATGGGGGCACCCAGGTCGAGAACTTCGCTGCCTCGATCGCCGCCCGGATGACCGGAGACGAGCCGCCCGAAGACGGCTACAAGGGCACCTACGTGAACGAACTGGCCGAACGGGCCAAGGCCGAGGGCCACGAACCGGCCGACCTCGAGAGGCTTGCCCGGACGGGGGTCGCCTGGATGGTCGAGGGCATCCGCGGTTCCCTGGAGAACTTCGGGGTCGAGATGGACGACTTCTTCTCGGAACGGTCGCTTTACGAGGACAACCTGGTCGACCGGGGAATCGAACGGATGCGGGAAGCCGGTCATGTGTTCGACGACGACGGCGCTGTCTGGCTGCGGACCACCGACTTCGGCGATGACAAGGACCGCGTCCTGATCCGCTCCAGCGGTGAGGTCACCTATTTCGGGGCCGACGTCGCCTACCACGTCGACAAGATCGAGCGGGGACATGACCGGCTGATCGACGTGCTGGGTGCTGACCATCACGGCTATGTGCCGCGGATGGCCGCGGCGATGGAGGCGCTCGAGGGAGGCAAGGCCGAATTCGAGGCGCAGATCATGCAGCTGATCCACCTGGTTGAAGGCGGCCAGCGGACCAAGATGAGCAAGCGGGCGGGAGACATCGTCACCCTCGACGAGCTGACCGAGGACATCGGAGCAGACGCCGCTCGCTGGTTCCTGCTCCAGCGCAGCCACAACCAGACCATCGACCTGGACCTTGACCTGGCCCGCAGCCAGTCGTCGGAGAACCCGGTCTATTACGTCCAGTACGCCCACGCCCGGATCCAGAGCATTCTCCGCAAGGCGGCCGAGGAAGGGGGCGAAGCCGACGGTGACATTCTCGCCGCTCCCGCCGACCCGTCAGAGAAGGCCCTGGTCTCGAAACTGCTCGAATTCCCGGGCCAGGTTCACGAAGCCGCAGAAAAGCGGGCCCCGCATCGGATCTGCGCCTACGCCAGTGAAACCGCTGCCGCATTCCACGCCTTCTACCGCGACTGTCAGGTCGTCGGCGCCGAAGGTGAGGGAGTCGAGGCCGCCCGCATCCAGCTTTGCGGCGTCACCGCGGAAACGATCAGGCAGTCATTGGCACTGCTTGGGATCAGCGCTCCCGACCGGATGTAACCGGGTGACCAGGGAACCGAAGCGTCCCGTGTCACTCCGTGTTCATTGAGGTATGAAAAAGAGTTTCGTCTTGCTCCTCCTCGTACTGGCCTTGCCCGCAGCCTTGGCCGCGGCAGCCAAATGGCCGGTCGCGGGGTCTCCGGACAAGTCCTTTTCCGGGGATGGAATCGTGAGCTTCGAAGGGAGGCAGACCGGTCTCGGTATTGCCCAAACCAGGTCGGGCCGGATCGTTCAGGTCCGCTCGTCCGGAGTTGTCGCCCGCTACATGCCGAATGGCCGGAAAGACCTCTCTCTTGGTGGTGACGGAAGCGTCAGAACGATCTTCGGCAACAGGCGGATCAGCCCCGACGATGTGCTTGTCGACCGCAAGGGGCGGATTGTGATTCTCGGCAATTGCGGAAAATGCGAGAGCAAGGTCTACTCCTGGAGTTCGGTCGGTCGACTGCTCCCGAATGGCCGCCCCGACCGCACTTTCGCTCACAAGGGACTTTCAACCTTGCCCCGGACCCGGGATTTCGGGCCGGGCGAAATCGCCTTTGCGCCCGGGGGTCGCATCGTGGCCGTGGGTGGCAAGTTCAACGTCCGGAAGCAGGGCTCGATCATCGTCAAGTACCGGAGGAACGGCCACCTGGATCGCAGTTTCGCCGATGGCGGCATCCGCCTCTTCAAACCCGGATCGGGCATCACCGGCATGAACACGGTGGCGGTGGACAAGTCCGGAAGGATCGTGGTCGGATTCGGGGACAGAAGGAGGACCGACCAGAATCCGGCCGCAAGGACCAGGCTGGGCGTGGCCCGGCTCCTCCCCGACGGCCGCTTTGACCACAGTTTCTCCGGCGACGGCATTGCCTCGGTCGTGGTGCCGCACATGGGTGGCGGCACCGTGCAGGATCTGACGATCGACCGGCGTGGCCGGGTCGTTGGCGTCGGATACAACGGCAACCTGTTCGCCCCCATATTCAGGTTCACCAGAAACGGTCACCTCGACCGGTCTTTCGCCAGGATCGGCATCGATCAGGTGTCCTGGACCAACGCCGAAAGCGTTTCGGTCGATCCCAAGGGCAGGATCCTCGTACTCGGCCAGGATGCGGAGCCGTATGGCGACCCCTCTGGTGCAAGCATCCACCGCTACCGTCCGAACGGCACCGTTGACCCGAATTTCCGCTACCGGGGGAGCCTTTACCTCGTCCGGGACCATTTCGTCGATTCGCGCGGCCGGATCGTCGCCAGCGGTTCAATCTATGACGGACCGGCGGTCGCCCGGATCAGAAATCCCTGACGAACCCAACCTGAACCACCCCCGCTGACGAGGTTCCGGCTCAGAGGTCGAAGCGGGCCATGTCCTTGTCGAGGCGGTCGGCCTCTTCGCCGCTGGGACCGGGTTCGGGCGGTTCGTCCTCGCGGTCGTTCCGGCGTCGTCGCCATACGATGATTGCCGTGATCACTCCGATCAGGGCGAGCACGAGACCGATCACCGGGACCGCGTAGGCCCATACGTCGATCCCGCGGTTCTCCGGCAGGGCCAGGACCTGACCGCCGTATTCGTCCACCAGGGCGTCCTTGATCTCGTCCTCGGTCTTGCCCTGGGCGATCAGCTTCCTGATGAAGACCCGCTCGCGTTCGGCGGCGGGGGAGTGGGAGAGCCCGAGCAGGGTGCCACAGACCGGGCACATCACTTCGTCTTCGAGCTGGGGCAGGCTTGCCTGCGGCTCGGCTGCCAGGGCCAGATTCGGTCCCGCCAGGGCCAGCAGGATCGCGAGTGCGGCAAGCAGGCGCTTCACTGGTTCTGGTCCTTGCTGGCGCTGGCCTGCGGTTCGAGGGCGGGCGCGGCGAAGGCCTCGATCGCCGCTTCATCCTTGAAAGGCCCCGAATAATGCGCGACCAGATTGCCCTGGGGATCGATCAGGAAGGACTCGGGAACGCCGGTCGTCTTCAGCTTCTGGTCGGTGTAGTCGCCGCTGGCGTCACGGAGTTGCGGATACTCGATCTTGAACTCTTCGAGGAACGCCATTGCGTCCTCGCTCAGGTCCTTGGTGTCGATCCCGAGCACGGTGACCTGGTTGCGGTTCTGCTTCTCGAACCTGTCCAGGGCAGGAGATTCAGCCTTGCAGGGACCGCACCAGGATGCCCAGACGTTGAGCAGCACCCACTTGCCCCGATAGTCCTCCAGCGAACCCTCGCCGCCCTCCGGCAGGGTGGGCAGGGTAGCCACGGGCACGGGCTCGCCGAGGGCCAGGCTCGACTCGCCCTTCTTGACCAGTCCCCAAACGAGGAAGCCCAGCAGGGCGACCACGCCGAGGACGACGATTGAAGTTCGCCAGTTCACGAAGGTCGATTATGGAGAACCGGGCGTCCGGGCCGCCCTCCGGGCATGGGACTCAGGCCCAGTTGAGCGTTTGTCGGGAGCCATGGCCTTCGATCACTCACCTGGCGGTTGGGGGTAAGGTTCCAAGCCGCTTCGCGGACGTAGCTCAGTTGGTAGAGCGCGAGCTTCCCAAGCTCGAGGTCGCGGGTTCGAGACCCGTCGTCCGCTTTCTTTCCGGCCTTTTGACGGTAGGGTCGGCTCGATGAGCGAGCCGAGTCCAGAGCAGGATCAGCCCTCCGTTTCGTATGTGATCGTGGCCTACGAATCCGGTCCCGAGCTGGCCCGCACCCTTCCCGGCCTGGCCAGGGAGATCGAGCCCGGGGACGAAGTGATCGTGGTCGATAACGGTTCGAAAGTCTCCCCCCGCGACATGGTTGCCGAGCACCTGCCCGCGGCGACGGTGATCGAGATGGGGGCCAATGCCGGCTTCACCGCGGCGACCAACCGCGGTGCGACGGCTTCCAGTGGCGACATCGTTCTGATGCTCAACCCGGATGCCCTGCCCGAGACGGGTTTCGGTGCGGCGATCCGGGAACCGTTTCGGGACCGTCCCGATTGGGGGGCGTGGATGGCCCTGGTCGCCTGCCGGATCGACGGCGAAAAAGTGGTCAACTCCTGGGCCAACCCGGTTCACTTCACCGGCATCGCCTGGGCTGGCGGCCATGGCCGACCACTGGAAGAAGCCGGGGGGCCGCATGAGATCCCAATCGCCTCTGGCGCTGCGCTGGCCGTGCGACGCGAGGTCTGGGAACAGGTCGACGGACTGCCGGAGCAGTTCTTCCTCTACCACGAGGACATCGACATCTCGATCAGGATCCAGTCAGTCGGCCACCGGATCGGCATAGAGACCGATGCCGTTGTCGACCATGACTACGACTTTCATTCGAATGACCTCAAGTGGTTCTGGCTGGAGCGGAACCGGCTGGCGATGGTGATCCGCAACTATCCGGCGCCGCTCCTGGCCCTCGTCACCCCGGCACTGCTCGCAACCGAACTCGTCCTGCTGCTGGTCAGCGCCAGGCAGGGCTGGCTCGGCGCGAAGCTGAAGAGCTACCGGGATCTGGTCCGGTGGCTGCCCAGGCTCAGACGGGAAAGGGAGGAGATCCAGTTGGCCCGCAGGATCACCCCTCGCCAGTTCGCGGATCTCCTCACCCCGGAACTCGATTCCCCCCTGATCCCGGAGTTTGCAAGGAAAGGGGTGGTCAAAGCGATGCTCAGGGCCTACTGGCGACTGGTTCTGTCAGCCGTGGGGTCGGGCAGGCGTCCCCGGGACACTCAAGGACAGCGCGGCTGAATGCCGTGCGCGTCCCGTCCCGGGGATGCCTGCCCGGCACCGCGGCCCCGCGCCGGGCTTACAGCGCCTGTGTAATCGGGCGGATCAGGATCTCGTTCACGTCCACGCCATCCGGCTGACTGAGCGCGTACTGGATGGCCCGGGCGATGTCCTCGTCGGCCAGGGCCGAGTCGCCCGGACGGTTGTCGAAGAAGTCGGTATCGACCATGCCGGGCTCGATCAGGGTCACCTTGATCTTCCTCCCGTCGTCGCGGCCCCGGAGTTCCTGGCGCAGCGCCTCGCCGATTGCGGTGGTGGCGAACTTGGTCGCCGAATAGAGCGACCCCGGAAGAACGCGACGGCCGGCGATCGAACTCGTCACCAGGAAGTGGCCGCTGCCGCGTTCGAGCAGGTGGGGCAAGGTCGAACGGATGGTCAGGGCGGTACCCAGCACATTGGTCAGGACCATCGACTTCCAGTGTTCCGGTGACTCCTCGAGGAAGCCGCGGGTGGCACCGAAGCCGGCGTTGGCGAAGACCTCGTCGATCCGGCCGTATGCCTCCAGCGTGGCCGCCGTCATCGTCTCGACCTGATCCCATTCCCCGACGTCGCAGCCGACCACCAGTGCCCGCTCCGGGCCGCCCAGTTCGGCCGCAAGTTCCTCCAGCGGTTCGACCCTGCGGCCAGCCAGCACCAGGCGTCTTTCGCTGGCCAGGAGGCGGGCTGTGGCCCGTCCGATGCCGCTGCTCGCTCCGGTGATGAGAAGTACCTTTTCTTCGCTCATGCTGCGATTCTGGCAGGGGGAAGTCGCCGGCCGCCGCGGCTTGCGATAATTCCGACCGTTATGGACGTACAGCGCAAGCGGCAGGTGCGCCTGTTCGTGGCCTTGGGCGCCGCCCTCCTTCTGGCCACCGGACTGATCTACACCTCCTTCAACGCTTCTTCCGAGGCCCGTCAGCCCAGCGAGTTGACTGATGCCGTGCCGGGCAAGAGCTACGAGATGACCGGCAAGGTGGTCAAGGGTTCCGTCGTGGAGGGGAACGACCGACTGAAGTTTTCGGTGAAGGATCGTGACGGCACCGGCCAGGCCTTGCCCGTCACCTACAGCGGGGTCGTGCCCGACCCCTTCCGCGAAGGGCGCGAGATCGTGCTCACGGGCACTGTTCAAAACGGGGTCTTCGTGGGGGAAAAGGACACACTCGTGACCAAGTGCCCATCGAAGTTCTCGGAGAAGAAGAATCAGTAATTTCGGCAATGCCGCGCTCTGGCTTGCCTTCCTGACCGCAATCTTTGCGGCGGCGGCTGCGCTCGTCGGAACCCGGGGCGACCGCCGCTGGGTGGACTCCTCCCGCTACGCGGTCTATGCATTCTGCGCCCTGATGGTGATCTGCGTGGTCGTGATCGAACACGCCTTCCTGACCAACGACTTCAGCTTCAACGTGGTCGCCACCCATTCGTCGATCGAGACGCCGACCTTCTACAAGTTCACGGCGATGTGGTCGAGCCAGGAAGGCTCGCTGCTGCTCTGGGCCTTCATCCTCTCGATTGTGTCGACGATTTCGCTGGCCGCGACCCGGCGCAAGCTGCGCGACCTCGTGCCCTGGGCGACCGCGGTGATGATGGGGATCGCCGTCTTCTTCACCGGGCTGATGCTGCTCGGCGGGGACGTCAACCCATTCACCACGATCTCGCCGGTCCCGGCCGACGGCACGGGACTCAACCCGCTGCTCCAGCACCCGTCCATGATCATCCATCCGCCGATGCTCTACACGGGGTATGTGTCGCTCACCGTGCCCTTCGCCTTTGCGATCGGTGCCCTGATCAGCCGCCGGGTGGACGCGGCCTGGATCAAGTCGACCCGCGGCTTCGCCCTGATCGCCTGGACTTTCCTCTCGATCGGAATCATCCTCGGTGCGCGCTGGTCCTACACCGAGCTCGGCTGGGGCGGGTACTGGGCCTGGGACCCGGTCGAGAACGCCTCGGTCATGCCCTGGCTGATCACCACGGCGTACATCCACTCGATCATGGTCCAGGAAAAGCGGGGCATGCTGAAGGTCTGGAACGTGAGCCTGATCGTGGCCAGTTTCAGCCTTGCCCTGCTCGGCACCTTCCTGGTCCGATCCGGGGTGCTCCAGTCGATCCACGCCTTCGGCGACAGCACCGTCGGTCCGTATTTCCTCTCTCTGATCGGGGTGGTCCTGATCGGCTCGACCTGGCTGATCATCTCCCGTCTCGACATCCTCAGGTCGGACCGCAGAATCGACTCCCTTGCCTCGCGGGAATCGGTCTTCTTGATCAACAACCTGTTGCTGATAGCCCTTTGCGCGATCGTCTTCTGGGGAACATTCTTCCCGCTCATCTCCGAGTTCCTGACCGGCACCCGCTCGACCCTCGCCGCGCCATGGTTCGACCGCTACACCACACCCGTGGCCGTGATCCTGGTCCTCTTCACCGGAATCGGCCCGATGATGTCCTGGCGGCGGATCTCGTGGGAGGGTGCGAAGCGGGTCTTCACGGTGCCCCTGATTGCCGCCGCGATCGCCTTCGTGTTGCTGCTGCTCTTCACCGATGCCTCAAACAGCGTCTGGGCCCTGCTGATCTTCACCCTGGCCGCTTTCACGGTCACCGCGCTGGTCCAGGAGACCTGGCGGGCTGCCGCCGCCAGGAAGAAGAACGTCGGCGGTTCGATCTTCGCCTCGATCTGGTCCAACGCAACCCGTAACCGCCGGCGCTACGGCGGCTACGTCGTTCACCTGGGCCTGGTCGTGCTTCTGGTCGGGATCGCCGCGTCGTCGAGTTTCGAGACCAAGCAGGACATCGAGCTGAAGCCGGGACAGTCCGCGGTGGTTGATGACTACAAGGTCACCTACGTCCACCCGACCCTGGCCCGTAATGACCAGGCACTGATCTTCGGCGCCGACCTCCAGGTCGATCGCAACGGCGAGTCATTCGCCCAGCTGAACCCGACCCGGCAGTACCACCAGATCACCGGTGGAGGCGGCTCCCCGGGCATCGCCTCCTATTTCGAAGGGGAGGCGACGAGCGAGGTTGGCCTGAAGGCCGGAATGCGGTCGGACTTCTGGACCTCGGTTGAGCCGAACACGAAGGAGTTCCAGCGCCGCGCCCGCATGGCTGACAGCCTCTTCGGGGCTTTCATGCGGCAGAAGGTGCTTCCGCTCGTGCAGAAGAATCCCTCGCGGGCGAAGGTTGTGAGTGCCGCCGCGACGGACCTGCTCAGCCTGACCACCGACAAGGTGATCGCCGGGTACAAGAAGGACAATCTTGCGGTACCGGTGACCATCCGCGTGATCGTCAGCCCGATGGTCAGCTGGATCTGGGTTGGCGCGATCCTCGCGATCATCGGTGCGCTGTTCGCGGCCTGGCCGAGCGGGCTGCTGAAACGAAACCGGGGGAGGAAGAAGACGGCATGACCGTGGTCTGGTTCCTGATCCTGCTCGTCCTCGTTGGCGCGTTCGTGTCAATGCCGTTCTGGCGCGATCGTGCCGCTTCGTCGACGGAGGACCCGGAGATCGCCGCCCTCGAAGCGGCGCGGGAGTCCAAGTACCGCGAGATCCGTGACGCCGAGATGGACCGGGAGTCGGGCAAACTCTCGGAGGAGGACTTCACTGAACTGGACGCCGAGCTGAGGCGCGAGGCGGTTGGCATTCTCGACCGCCTCGAGGCGCTCAAGGGCGAAGAAAGCTAGACTGGTCAGTCGATGTACACGATCATGGCCATCATCCAGGTTCTGCTTTCCGTGCTCCTGATCTTCCTGGTGCTCCTGCACTCGGGCAAGGACGCGGGCCTTTCCGGCGCCTTCGGCATCGGTGGTGGCGGCAGCTCGATCGGCGGCGGCTCGATGGTCGAGCAGAATCTCGACCGCGCCACGGTCGTTACCGCGATCCTGTTCACGCTGAACACGATCCTCCTGATCAAGCTCTGAAAAGCCGAAAAGCGGCGGTTGCTCTAGGGTCACCGCCATGACCGGCAGAACCAGGGCGACTCTGGCAATAGTGATCGGCTCGGTGGGAATCCTTCTGGGGCTCCTCGGCACGATCACCGCGTTCAACGCGAAGAACGCCGTTGACTCCGACACCAACACGACGTCGCAGATCCAGACGCTGGTCCAGGACAAGTTCCAGCAGGCCCAGTCCAAGCAGGACCAGCTCGAGGCAAACCAGAAGTCGGAAGCCGAGAAGCTCGTTTCCCAGTTGACTTCCGGAGAGAAGAACCTCCTTCAGAAGATCAACGGAAACCACAAACAGATCAAGCGGGCGATCCGGCAGAACCGGAAGCTCAGGAACCAGCTCAACGCTCTGAGCAGCCGCCAGCGTGAGCTGACCGACGAGCTGGCCGGGGTGGAAACCAGGCAGGACAACGACTACACCGAGCTCAGCCAGCGGATCAACCGGCTCAACAAGAATCTGCGCAGCCTCACCAACCGGGTGAACAGGCTGAGCGGCTACGCCAACTAGGCCAGCGGTTGCGGATTCTCTTCGTCTGTCTCGGCAACATCTGCCGCTCACCGTCGGCGGAGGCGGTGATGCGCGGATTGATCGCGAATCAGGAGATAGAAGGGGTGGAGGTCGATTCGGCCGGCACCGGTGACTGGCATGTCGGCGAGTCGGCCGATCCCCGGGCAATCTCGGCCGCGATCGAGCGGGGCGTCGAGATCAGCGGCAGCGCGAGGCAGGTCCGATCTTCCGACTTCGAGGAATTCGACCTGATCCTGGCCATGGACCGTTCCAACCACGCCAACCTGCTGGCCATGGAAGGTGCCGACCCCGGGAAAGTCCGGCTGTTCCGGGAGATGGCGGGTGAGGGGGAGGTCGACGTCCCCGACCCGTATTTCGGTGGCGAGGACGGCTTCGACGAGGTCCTGGACATCCTCGAGCGCGGCTGCGTGGTCGTGCTCGAGGAATACGCGAATTGATCGAGAGGCGTGGGGGCTAGCGGAGGTTCTGCCAACTGCGGCAGTGGTTCAGCTTGCCCGGGCAACTGAACGGCGTGGCGAAGATCACCTGTGGCCTGACCCGCTTCCGTTGTTTCCTGCGCCGTACGTCGATCACGCGGCTCGCGCCGCGGCCGATCTTGTACTTGCGGGCCGCGACAACCTTGCGTTTTCCCTTGCCGCCCCGGAACTTGACCCAGCCCCGGCAGAACCGGGTCGGCGAAGCCGCAGGACAGTGTGCCTTAACTCGCAGGAATCCCTTCCGCCTGGCCTTCTGGCGCCAGATCTCGAGCATGTCCGGCTCGAACCACCGGGGCGACTTCCCGACCGTCACCGAAGAAATGCGCTCGTGGGAGCGGCCGCCCTGGTTGCCGGTGACTGCCACCGTGGTCGAGCGGATCCCGAGCGCCTTTCCTGGTCTTACGGCGGCACCCGTTGCCCACAAGACCCGCCGCCAGCCTCCGGGCCGGTCGAACCTGTATCCGTCGGTTCCCGAGCCGGCCCGGAGCCGCCTGGCGGAGGTGGTGTCCCTCAGCATTGAAAGTGTGTTGCGAACGGCGAACCGCGCCTGGCGGGAATTCCCGTCGCCGTCGATCAGCCCGTACATCTTGTTGGCGAGCTTGTCGAAGTACTGCTGGAGAACCACGTAACGGGCGCCCTCGCCGACCGCCGTTGCGATCAGGCGG
>JAGRGG010000105.1 GCA_020445645.1 Geminicoccaceae bacterium
AGCGGACGCGAAGCGTAACGGCACCCCCGCCAGACAGGAGCCCCGACCCGGCCATGAACGAGCCCGTCCTGCGGATGCGGGGGATCACCAAGGCTTTCCCCGGCGTTCGTGCCCTCGACGCCGTCGACCTTGTCCTTCACGCCGGCCGCGTCACCGCGCTCATCGGCGAGAACGGCGCCGGCAAGTCGACGCTCGTGAAGATCATGACCGGGCTCTTCCGGCCCGACGGGGGCGAGATCCTGATCGACGGCGGGCCCGTCGTCTTCAGGGACGCGGCCGCCGCCGAATCGTTGGGCATCACCGCGATCCACCAGGAGACGGTGCTGTTCGACGAGCTGACCGTCGCCGAGAACGTCTATCTCGGCCACGCGCCGAGGACGCGCCTCGGCCTCGTCGACTGGGGGGCGATGAACCGGGGCGCCGACGCCCTGCTGCGCTCGCTCGACGCGCCCTTCGGGCCGCGCACGCGGCTGAAGGACCTCTCGATCGGCCAGCGCCACCTCGTCGCGGTGGCGCGGGCGCTCTCGATCGAGGCGCGCGTCGTCGTCATGGACGAGCCGACCGCGGCGCTCTCGCAAAAGGAGACCGAGGAGCTGTTCGACATCGTCGAGCGGCTGAAGGCGGAAGGGCGGGCGATCCTCTTCATCAGCCACAAGTTCGAGGAGGTCTTCCGCATCGCCGACGACTACGCGGTCTTCCGCGACGGCCGCTCGGTCGGCGCCGGGCGGCTTCGGGACGTGGACCAGGCGGAGATCGTCCGCCTGATGGTCGGCCGCCCCGTCGACGACGTGTTCCCGAAGGCCCCGGTCACGCCCGGCGAGGTCGTCCTGGAGGTCCTGGACTACGCCCATCCGACCGAGTTCGACGGGATAAGCCTCGCGCTGCGGCGGGGCGAGATCCTGGGCCTCTACGGGCTCGTCGGCGCCGGGCGCTCGGAGTTCTGCCAATCGCTCTTCGGCCTGACGCGGCCGTCGCGCGGGCGGGTCCGGATCGAGGGGCGGGAGACGGCGATCGGCTCGCCGGGCGACGCGATCGCCGCCGGGCTCGTCTACGTGCCGGAGGAGCGGGGCCGGCACGGCGCGGTCCTGGCGATGCCGGTCTTCGAGAACATGACGCTCGCTTCCTTGGGCGCGGTCTCGCGCAAGGGGTTCCTGAAGTCGGCCCTGGAGTTCGGTCTCGCCCGCCGCTACGGTGAGCGGCTCGACCTGCGCGCCGCCTCGCTCTCGCAGCCGGTCGGCACGCTCTCGGGCGGCAACCAGCAGAAGGTCGTGATCGGCAAGTGGCTGGCGACGCGGCCGAGGATCATCGTCCTCGACGAGCCGACCAAGGGGATCGACATCGGCTCCAAGGCGGCCGTCCACGCCTTCATCGGCGAACTGGCCGCGCAAGGGCTCGCCGTCGTCATGGTCTCGTCCGAACTGCCCGAGATCCTCGGCATGAGCGACCGCGTCGCCGTGTTCCGCGAGGGGCGCCTCGGCGGCACGTTCGAGCGGGCGGGTCTCTCGGCCGAGGCCCTGGTGCGCGCCGCGACCGGCAACCTGGAGGCCGCGTGATGGGCAACCTCTTGAGGGCGCGCGAGACGCTGCTGCTCGCGGCCGGCATCCTCCTCCTCGCCCTGATCGCCCTCCGGGCGCCGGGCTTCGTCCGGCCGGGCAATTTGGCCGCGATCTTCACCGACAGCGCGATCCTGATCATCCTGGCGCTGGGGCAGGCGGCGGTGATCCTCACCCGCTCGATCGACCTCTCGGTCGCGGCCAACCTCGCGTTCACCGGCATGGCGGTGGCGATGCTGAACGCGGCGCACCCGGGCGTCCCCGTCGCCCTCCTCCTCCTCGCCGCCGCCGGGATTGGCGCCGCGCTGGGCGCGATCAACGGCTTCCTCGTCTGGAGGCTCTCCCTGCCCCCCATCGTCGTCACGCTGGGCACGCTCACGATCTATAGGGGCCTCGCCTTCGTCCTCTCCGGGGGTGCCTGGGTGAACACCTTCCAGATGTCGGAGAGCTTCCTCGCCTTTCCCCGCGCCGTGATCCTCGGCCTGCCGGTGCTGGCGTGGCTCGCCGTCGCCGCCATCGCCGCCGCCGCCGTCGTCTTCGGCCGCACCCCAATCGGCCGGGCCTTCTACGCCACGGGCGGCAACCCGGTCGCCGCCGCCTACGCCGGCATCGACACCGGGCGCACCGTCTTCCTCGCCTTCTGCTTCTCGGGCTTCCTCGCCGGGCTGTGCGGCTATCTATGGGTCTCGCGCTTCGCCGTCGCCTACGTCGACATCGCGTCGGGCTTCGAGCTGGACGTGATCGCCGCCTGCGTCATCGGCGGGCTGTCGATCGCGGGCGGGATCGGCTCGGTCGCGGGCGTCGTGCTGGGTTCCCTGTTCCTCGGCATCATCAAGAACGCGCTGCCGATCGTCGGCGTCTCGCCCTTCTGGCAGATGGCGATCTCGGGCGCCGTCATCATCGCCGCCGTCACCCTCAACACGAGGGCCGAGCGCAGCCGGGGCCGCGTCATCCTGCGCCGCGTCGAAGCGGGGGCCCGCGCATGAGCACGCTTGATAGCATCGCGGGCCAGGCACCCCGGACGGACGCCAAACCCAGGGGTCGCATCCCCGACCGGGGCGAGGGACGGATCGCAGGCTTCCTGAAGAGCTGGGAGGCGATCCTGATCGTCCTGTTCCTGGCGATCTTCACCGCCAACTCCCTCGCGTCGCCCTACTTCCTCGACGTCTGGAACCTCTCCGACGCGACCTTCAACTTCACCGAGAAGGCGATCGTCGCCCTGGCGCTGGCCTTCGTCATCCTGTCCGGCGAGATCGACATCTCGGTCGCCGGCACCATCGCGCTCGCCTCGACCGTCATGGGCGCCACCGCCGCCGCCGGTTTTCCGACCCCCGTCGTCGCGCTCGCGGGCCTCGGCGTCGGCGCCGCGTGCGGCGCCCTCAACGGCGCCCTCGTCACCGTCCTCGGCCTTCCCTCGATCGTCGCCACCATCGGCACGATGAGCCTCTTTCGCGGCCTCGCCTACGCGATCCTCGGCGACGGCGCTTATACCGCGTACCCGGACGGCTTCGCCTATTTCGGCCAGGGCTACGTCTGGGCGTGGCTATCGTTCGAGTTCGTCGCCTTCCTAGCATTCGCGGCCGTGGCGGGCGTCGTCCTGCACGCGACGACGGTGGGCCGCGCCGTACGGGCCTGCGGCCACAACCCGCTCGCCGCGCGCTTCTCCGGGCTCAAGGTGGGGCGGATCAAGTTCCGGCTCTTCGTCGTCACCGGCCTCGCCGCCTCCCTCGCCTCGGTCATGCTGACGAGCCGGCTCGGCTCCACCCGGCCCTCGATCGCGCAGGGCTGGGAGTTGGAAATCATCACGATGGTGGTCTTAGGCGGCGTCTCGATCAACGGGGGCTCCGGGGGCATCCCCGGCGTCGTGCTCGCCGCCTTCGTCATGGGCCTCGTCACCTTTGGCCTCGGCCTCCTCAACGTGCCGGGCATCATCATGTCGATCTTCATCGGGCTCATGCTGATCGCCGTCATCGCGCTTCCGGTCCTGATCCGGCGCGCCACGATCCTGCTGCGGGGGACGGGGCGGTGACGGAGATGGAGAAGGTCGCCTTTCGCATGGTCCTGAAGCCCGGCATGGCCGACGAGTACGAGCGGCGGCACGACCGCATCCACCCCGAACTCGTGGCGCTCCTGAAGGGGGCCGGGATCCGCGACTACTCGATCCACCTCGACCCGGAGACGATGCACCTGTTCGCCGTCCTGTGGCGCCCGAGGGCGCACGGCATGGACGCCCTCAAGGACCACCCGGTCATGCGCCGCTGGTGGGACGCGATGGCCGACATCATGGAGGTGAAGCCCGACAACGAGCCGGTGGCGGTGCCCCTTCGCACCGTCTTTCGCCTGGACTGACCATCGTGGCCGAGACCCGCTTCGTCGCCGTCGTCGACATCGGCAAGACCAACGCCAAGCTGGTCCTCCACGACCTCGCCACGGGCGCCGAGCCCTTCGTCGCCACCGAGCCGAACCCGGTGCGCCGGGACGGCCCCTACCCCCACTTCGACGCCGAGCGCCTCTGGGCCTTCCTCCTGGACGCGCTCGCCCGCTGCGCCGGGGTGCACCGGATCGACGTCCTCTCGGTGACGACCCACGGCGCCGCGGCGGCGCTCATGGATGGGTCTGGGCTCGTCCTCCCCGTCCTCGACTACGAGAGCGACGCCCTGGAGGCGACGGGCGAAGCCTACGACCGCGTCCGCCCCGCCTTCGCCGAGACGTTCTCGCCCCGCCTGCCGAACGGGCTCAACCTCGGCGCGCAGATCTTCTGGCTGGAGACGGCGTTCCCCGAATCCTTCGCCAGAGCGCGCCACATTCTCACCTACCCGCAATACTGGGTCTGGCGCTTGACCGGCGCCGCCGCAAGCGAGGTCACGTCGCTCGGCTGCCACACCGACCTCTGGGCGCCGGCGGCGACCAAATTCTCCTCCCTCGTCGACGCGAGGGGCTGGCGGGCGAAGCTCCCGCCGATTCGAAGCGCGTTCGAGGCCGTCGGCCCCCTGCTGCCGGACCTCGCCGCCCGCGTCGGCCTCGCCTCCCGCCCCGTCCCCGTCCATTGCGGCATCCACGACTCGAACGCCTCCCTCCTGCCGCACCTGCTCTCGCGCCAAGCCCCGTTCACCGTCCTGTCCACCGGCACCTGGATCGTCGCCTTCGCCGTCGGCGGGTCGCTCGACGGCCTCGACGGCGCCCGCGACACCCTGGCCAACGTCGACGCCCTGGGCCGTCCCGTCCCCTCGGCCCGCTTCATGGGCGGGCGCGAGTTCGACCTCCTGACGGGGGGGAAGGCCGTCCAGCCGACCCCGGCCGAGGCGGCGGCCGTCCTCGCGGACGGCGTCACGGCGCTCCCGACCTTCGCCCCCGGCACGGGACCCTGCCCCGAAGCGAAGGGCGCCTGGACGCGGGACCCGGCCTCCCTGAGCCCCGGTGAACGGACGGCGGCGGCGAGCCTCTACTGCGCCCTGATGACCGCCGAGGCCCTCGCCCCGATGCGGGCCGACGGCCCCACGACCGTCGAGGGGCCTTTCGCCCGCAACCGCCTCTACCTCGAAAGCCTCGCCCTCCTGACGGGCCGCCCGGTCGCCGCCGCGACGGGCGCCACCGGGACCGGCGCCGGCGCCGCCCTCCTCGCCGCCGGGCGGGGGGCGCCCGTCCGCCCGCCGGAGGTGCGGGCGGTCGTCCCGGACGGGAACCTCGAGGCCCCGCTCGCGGCCTACGCGCGCCGCTGGCGCGCCCGCGCCGTCTGAGGCCGGCACGGCCGTTCGTCCAACCCTCTTCTGATCTTCCCTCGGTTTCGCGGACGTCTCTGATACGCTCTTGTGTGGCGAGGAAAGGGTTTGATGACAAAGGCGAGGCGAGAGTTCACCCCCGAGTTCAAGCGTGAGGCGGTTGCTCTTCTGGAGGGTAGCGGTCGGCCCCAGATGCAGGTTGCGGCGGAACTCGGGATTCAGCCGTCCATGCTGCGGACGTGGCGGACGGTCTTGAACGGTGGTGCGCCGCGATCACGAAGCGCATCGACGAACGTGCCTGCTGCGGGGTCGCCGGTGGCGTCGCCATCCGATCAGGCGGCTGAGATCGCCAAGCCCCGTCGTGCGCTCGACCGAACGCGCATGGAGCGCGACGTCCTAAAAAAGGCGATCGGCATCTTTGCGGAGATGCCGAAGCGAGGTTCGGCTTCATCGAGCAGCATGCCCGCACCTGGCCGGTGCGTCTCATGTGCCGCGTGCTCGAGGTCTCGACGAGCGGCTGCTACGGGTGGCGATCACGTCCTGCGGCAGGACTGGCCCGCCTACAACGCCGCGCAGGTCAACGAGGCCAAGCGTCTCCCGGAACTGCTTCACGGCCTTTGCCAGGGCGTCGTGCAGGCGCCGCAGAGCCGGGGCCGCCCACGGCTGCCGCTCGCGGACGTGGTGTTCTGTGCGGTGCTCAAGGTCTATTCCACCGTCTCGGGCCGGCGCGCCATGAGCGACCTGAACGACTGCCAAGCCAGGGGCTACATCACCAGGGCGCCGCACTACAACAGCACGTTCAACTACCTCGAAAACCCGCTGCTCACGCCGATCCTGAAGGCCATGATCGAAGAGAGCGCCAGCCCGCTGAAGGGCGTCGAGACGGAGTTCGCCGTCGATGCCAGCGGCTTCTCGACCAGCCGGTTCGAGCGCTGGTACGATGCCAAGTGGGGCCGGGAGGTGAGCGAACGCCAGTGGCTCAAGGCGCACCTGATGTGCGGCACCCGGACGCGCATCGTCACCAGCGTCGAGATCACCGACGGCGCCGCCCACGACTCCCCGTACCTGCCGCCGTTGCTGAACGCGACGGCCGAACGCTTCCGGGTTGCCGAGGTGGCCGCCGACAAGGGGTACATCGGCAAGCGGAACCTCGCCGCGATCTTGGGCGTCGGTGCAACGCCCTACATCCCGTTCAAGACCAACACGACCGGCAAGGGGCCGGAACTCTGGCGGCGGATGTTTCACTTCTACATGTACAACCGCGAGACGTTCTTGCGGCACTACCACCGGCGCTCGAACGTCGAGACGGTGTTCTCCATGATCAAGGGCAAGTTCGGTGACGCGGTGCGGAGCAAGACGCCCGTGGCTCAGGTGAACGAGGTTCTATGCAAGGTGCTCTGTCACAACCTTTGCGTGCTCATCCGGTCCATCTACGAGCTTGGCATCGAACTGACTTTTTGAGCAGATGCGACGGCTGCCCGAAAAACCACGTTTTAGAAGCCAATTTTGGGCAAAGCCCCTCATCATAGAACATCAGGTAGGCGCACGCCCGTTTGTCCCCGGTCGACCGCCGGACCATATTTCCTGCGCCATCACAGGAGGCTCGCATGTCCCAAGAGCGCTTGATGGACCGGCGTGTCCAGTCATCGAAACCGTCTGCAGACGGTGGATGCATGGAGAGTATTGATCTCGTCCAGCGAGCCTTGCGGCTGCGGGTGACGCCGAACGGCGTGAAGAGTTGGTCGGTGCAAACGACCGTCAACGGCCGGCCCAGGCGCGTCGGCCTTGGTGAATGGCCCGCCGTGTCGCTGGCTCAAGCCCGCAACCGAGCCGTCGAAGTGCTAGTCGCGCTTGCCGCCGGACAAGACCCGACGGCCGAGAAGCGTGTCACTCGACAAAGGGGTGGTAGAGCGCCAGCATCAAGTGGGTCTTGCCGCCGCCGAAGTTCGTCTGCAATTCGACGACCGGGTCGCCGCCCCCGCCCGTCAGGCGGCGGATCGCGCCCTCCAGGAGCGTTCTCAGCCCCTTCGTGAGGAAGGTGCGGCGGAAGAACTCGGCCGGGTCGTCGTACTCGTCGGCCGCCCCCCCCTCGGCGCGCCTCGCCTTCTCGCAGACCGCGAACAGGCGGTAGGCGAGGTCGCGCGCCAACTCGCCGTAGGGCCCCATCGCCTTGAGGAGCCGGGCGGCACCCTCCGCCCTCCGCCTCCAGCCGGCGGATCAGGTGCTGGCAGCACGCCCAGACGGTGAGGTGCGGGTCCGCGCGCGGGTCCCAATCCTGGTCGAGTTCGTCGCGCCGGAGCAGCCGCACCCTGCCCCCCCTGGCCTCCAGGAAGCCCACGTCCCTCGCCCCCTCGACCGAGACGTTCTTGCCGGTCGCCATGGTGCTCGCCTCGCCGTAGGCGCCCGCCTCGAACCCCTTGTGCGCGTACCACGCGACGGCGAAGCGCGTGTGCCCGTCGAAGTCGCCCTCGCGCTCCCAGAAATGCGCGTCGGCCCCGGCGCTGTTCAGCGCCAGCGCGTCGCGCACGCTCATCGGCGCGTCGTCCGCCTCCAGCACCTCCGCGTAGCGCGAGAACACCGCCATGCCGGGGCCGATCGCCGCCTGCCCCATGTCCACGGGCGCGATGGCGCTCGCCTGGAGCGCCCCGAGCGCTTGCGGCAGTTCGCGCCGGAGCGCCCGCAGGAATGCGGCCCGGCCCACGGTAGGGGCGTCGTCCGCCCGCCGGCGGCAGACGAGGACGATCGAGGAGGCGAGGGCGTTGGTGCCGCGGCCGATCATGCGGTTGGCGAGTTCGGTGCGCATCGGCCACGTGCCGTCCACCTGGAACCCCGCCGCGAGCACGGCCTCCAGGAAGGTGGCCCAGCCGGTCGGGACCACCCCCTCGCGCTCGATCTCCGCCTGCTTGAAGGCGTAGTAGACCGTCACCGGCACGTCGGGCGCCGTGGCCCGTGCCATGTTGCCGATGGCGCGGCTCATGCCGGCCATGAAGAACGCTTCCGCCTCCTCCCTGCCGCCGTGGCGGTAGGACGTCGCCACCAGTTCCTGCAACTCGGGGCCCGTTTGAGAGCGCCCGGGCGAGGTGTCCGACGAGGATGATGGCGGCGGGGGGGTGAGGAAGGCGACGGCGGGGGCGACGGCGGCCGCGTGATCGCGCGCCGGCCTGCGGCGGCGGCCGATCCGGGCGAAGGTGCGCTCGACCACCCGCGAGGGACGGGCGCTCTCCGCCTGCGGCTTTGCCGTCCGGCCGCGGTGGCGACGCGGCCGGCACGTTCACGGGTCCGCCCTGGCGGATCCGCGTGGCGCGCACGCGAACGCGCCGGCATGGGCAGGGCGCAAGAACCGGTGATGCGTCGTCTGCCGGGAAGGAGGCCTGCGCGGCGGGTGCCGCCATGATCGGCAGCGCCGATCATCCGCTGCCGGAGGCCGCGGCGCGCGTCCGCGCCGGGGGCACGGCCGGTGCGCGGGACGCGGCGGGCCGCGCGAAAAAGGAACGGCGCGGCCAGCCGGCGTCGGTGGGGCGGGTCGCGCAGGGGCGGGCGTCGCGCGCCCCACGGGGGGCGGCCCCGCAAGCGTCGGACACCCCCGAAACCGCCCAAGGCCGCCGTTCACCCACCCGCGCCGCTATCAAGCGGGCTCTTAAAGCCCGCTCTGTCAGGTCAGGCGCCCTGAAGGCAGCCCTGCCGCCTGCGCGTGAGCTGGCCTTGCGCTCGTCCGTCCCGCCACGGAGCAGCCAGCCTTCCTGCGGGCATCGGCCTCAGGCTCGCCGGACAAATACGGGACCAAAGGAAAAGATCGGCTTGCAGAAGCGCGGGCCTTGCTGCGCGTCGGACGTGAAGCTTTACGGCTCCGCAACCGCTCGCAGCCCGTCGAAGCTCAGGACCCTGGCCCCCCGCCTGTCGCCAAGGTCGATGAGCCCCTCCTTGCGGAGCGCCGTGAAGGTCCGGCTGACGGTCTCGACCGTGAGGCCGAGGTGGTCGGCGATGTCGGTGCGGGACATCGGCAGCGGGATGAAGTTCGGCCTGCCCCGGCACACGCGCGCCGCCATCTGGAGCAAGAACGTGGCGACCCGTTCCCGCGCCGTCTTGCGGCCGAGCAGCAGCAATTGCCGCTGCACCGTCGCAAGTTCGAGCAGGGAGCGCTCCAGGACGGCGTGCTTCATGGGCGGGAAGGCGTTGAGCACCCCGCAGAACCGGTGCTGTTCCCAGCAGCAGAGTTCGGCCCCCTCGATCGCTTCCACGCTGTGGGCGTAGCGGTCGTCCTGCGCGAGGCCGATCAGGTCGCCCGGCAGGGCGAAGCCCGTCACCTGACAGCGGCCGTCGAGCAGCTTGTAGAGCTTGACCATGCCCTGCCGAATCGTGAACACGCCCCGCGCCCGGTCGCCCTCGTGGTAGAGGACGGCCCCGCCGGAGAGCGTGCGCACGTGCATGACGGGACCAAGCCGTGCCAACTGCTCGTGGCCGAGTACGTGGCAGACGGCTTTCGCGTGCACGGGGCAACTCAAACAGGCGTGCGGGGCGTCATCCGACAGAACCGCGGCGCATCCTGATCGCATCGGACTTCCAGGTCGATTGCACTCGTTGGATAAGATAGGGATCGCGGATGCCATCCCCAAATAACCTGCTTCATGTTAGTCGGCCGATCCGCTCGCGGTCGTGCCTCGACGGGGCCCGGTTCGGCCGCCCCCCCCGGGCGGCCCCGCCTCCC
>JAGRGG010000106.1 GCA_020445645.1 Geminicoccaceae bacterium
AGGTCACATACGTATATAGTTACCTTGCAAAAAGGAGGGGCGCAAACCCTCTCCGCCCTGGGGGCATGAAAGACGATGCGGTGTTCGTTGGACGGCCTTTCGTCCTCTCCGCGCCAGCGGAGACGCGCTCATCGAGAAGCGCGGCCGTACAAGTCATGCCGCTGGTGACGCGGACCTGCGCTTCGCTGCTTGTTACATCGGGACCTTTCACCCGATCCGGAGTCAGAGCGCCAGCCGGAGCGGCGCCGCCGAGCGTTCGTCCTTCATGTCGCGCAGGATCATCCCTCGCGGACCCTCTTCCGCGGCCGCGCAGGTACCCATCGTCGGGGCGGCGGAACGTGGTCCGACGTTGCGGCGCCACCCTTTTGCGGAACTGTTCCTGCCGGCCGAGGTCGCCCTGCGCCTTCTCGCCGAGTTCCGGCAGCCCCTCTTCGAGGAACGCGAGGACATCGACGAGCGGCGCCTCGACCAAGCGCTCGGACAAGGGGAGCATCGCCGCCCTGCTGCGGCGTTCTTCGAAGGGGATGCCCCGATCGAACGCTCGCGGCTGCATGGCGCTTCCCTTCCATGGAGACCCCAAGCCGGCCCTTCTCCGGCCTCGGCTATGGCGTCAAGGGCCTAGCCAAGCCGGCCGGCTGTCATGGGGTGGAGAAGCGCCACGATCGCTCGCCCCCTGGACCCTGCACGACCTCAGAAGGACGGCCGCAACATTCATGGCCGACAGGCTCGCCGTGCTGCCGCACGTGGTCGAGGCCGCCTTGAACCATGTGTCGGGCCATAAGGCCGGCGTGGCGGGGATTTACAACAGAGCCGTATACGCGGCCGAAAAGCGCGACGCGCTGGACAGGTGGGCGGCGTGGCTTATGGAAGCGGTCGGCGACGAATAGAATGGGTCATCGTCGGTCGAGCGGTTTGTTTCAGGTATCGGGCAGCCGTTCGCGGTGCCGGGTTCCCTCAGTTCCGCTCGATCTCGATAGTGCCCATGGCCCGCACGCTCGCCTCGACCGCCGCGGCTATCGGCGCCTCGCGCGCGGCGGCGCCCTCGCCGCCGATGCCCGGCATGAACGGCTTGACCACCTCGACCTCGCCCTTGGCCTCCAGGACCAGCAGCGCCGCTAGCTCAGCGTCGTCGAGGACGACGGGCATCGCCTCACCCGGCAGGCGCACGGTCACGTTACGCCCGCCGAGGATCGGCGCCGAGCGCGGCCGCACGAAGAGGGTGATCCGCGAGGGGCTGGAGGGCAGGGTCGGCGTCATTTGTCCCTCCCTCGACACCCGCGATCGTTCGTCCCGACTTCGGCCACCAGCGCCTCCCCGCCATCTGTCTGCGGCAGCAGTTCGCGCACCCGAAGCCTCACGCTCGTCGCGTCGCCGAGGCGCCTTCCGGCCCCGGCCAGGGCCGCGTCGCGCATCGCCTGCCGGTGCTCCTCCGCCACCCGCTCGACCAGCGCCTGCGCCGCCACGGCGTCGTCGAGGCCGACCTCGCCCCGGCCCGCCGCCGCGGCGATCAGGCCCTGCGCCTCCCGGCAGGCGTCGAGGCCGGTCAGGGGCGGCAGGTCGGGCAGGCGGACGCGCTTCTCGGCCCTGGCCGGCGGCATCAGGCGGGAGCCAACCGCGATCAGGCACGACACGTCGCCGCCGAGGGCCAGTTCGACCATTCTTGCCGCCAGCACCCCGGCGTTGGCTTCGAGTACGCCCGTGTAGGCGGCGCGGGCGGTGGCGTGTTCGAGGCGGCGCACCGCCTCGGCTTGACTGGCCATGACGCGCGTCTCGCCTTCGGGCAGGGCTTGCAGAGCGGCGCGCTGGTCGGGGTCGGCCAAGGCGTCGGCGGCGGCGCGCTGGCGGGCGCGGCGGCGGCGCTGACGTTCGGCGGCGGTGGGGTCGGTACGGCGGCCGGTCGGGGCATT
>JAGRGG010000107.1:0-13596 GCA_020445645.1 Geminicoccaceae bacterium
CCGGTCGAGAACGCCTCGTTCATGCCCTGGCTCGCCGGCACGGCGCTTCTTCACTCGACGATCGTGGTCGAGAAGCGCGACACGCTGAAGGCCTGGACGGTCCTGCTCGCGATCCTCACCTTCTCGCTCTCGCTGCTCGGCACCTTCCTCGTCCGCTCCGGCGTCCTCACCTCGGTCCACGCCTTCGCCTCCGATCCCACGCGCGGCGTCTTCATCCTCCTCCTCCTCGTCGTCGCCATCGGCGGCTCGCTCGCCCTCTTCGCGTGGCGGGCGCCGGCGATGCAAGGCGGCGGCGTCTTCGCGCCGATCAGCCGGGAAGGCGGACTCGTCCTCAACAACCTCCTCCTGGCGACGGCGACGGCGACCGTGCTTTTGGGCACCCTCTACCCGCTGATCCTCGACGTGCTGGACGCCGGCAAGATCTCGGTCGGCCCCCCCTTCTACAACGCCACCTTCGTTCCCTTGATGGTGCCGCTCTTCGTCGCCATGCCGATCGGCGCCCAGCTCGCCTGGAAGCGGGGCGATCTCAAGGGCGTCATGAGGCGCCTCTGGGCCGCCGCCTCGTGCGCGCTTCTCGCCGTCGCCTTCGTCCTCCTCCTCACCGACCTGCGCGGCACGCTGGCCCTCCTGGGCTTCGCGCTCGCGGCTTGGCTCGTCGCCGGCTCGCTCGCCGACCTCGCCGCCCGGATCGGGCTCTTCCGGCTGGCCCCCGCCCGCAGCCTCGCCCGCCTGAAGGGGCTGCCGCTGGGTGCCTTCGCCGTCGTCGTCGCCCATATGGGGCTCGGCATCCTCATCGCGGGCGTCACGGCGGTGAGCACGGGGCGCGCCGAGCGGATCCTCGTCATGGCGCCGGGCGACCGGACGACGCTCGCCGGCTACGAGGTCCGTTTCGACGGGGTCGAGCCCGCGCGGGGGCCGAACTACGTCGCCCAGCGGGGCACGTTCGTCGTGACCTCGGGCGGCGCCCCCGTCGTCACGCTGCACTCGGAGAAGCGCAGCTTTCCGGTCGAGCGGCAGACGACGTCCGAGGCCGGGATCGACACGGGGCTGACCCGCGACCTCTACATGGTCCTGGGCGACCCGGCGCCCGGCCGGGACGGCGCCTGGACGGTCAGGCTCTACGTCAACCCGCTCGCCTCGTGGATCTGGCTAGGTGCCGCCGTCATGGCGCTCGGCGGGGCGTGCAGCCTGTTCGACCGCCGCTTGCGCGTCGGGGCGCCGAAGCCCGCCTCATCCCGCGCGGCACCGCTGGCGGGGCCGGCATGAGCACGGCCCTGCCAAGCGACGGGGGTGGCGCGGGCAAGGGCGACGGGCGGCGGCGCCTCGTCTACCTGCTTCCCGTCCTCCTCTTCGTCGGCGTGGCGATGGCGCTCGGGGTCGGCCTCACCCGCGACCCGGAGCAATTGCCTTCGGCGCTCCTCGACCGCCCGGCCCCCGCCCTCGACCTTCCGCCGATCCAGGGCGGCGACCGGCCCGGCCTCGCGTCGGCGGACCTGAAGAAGGGCAAGGGACCCGTCCTCGTCAACTTCTTCGCCTCCTGGTGCGCGCCCTGCCGGATCGAGCATCCCATCGTCTCCCGCCTCGCCGAAGAGGGCTGGACCGTCCTCGGCATCAACTACAAGGACAAGCCGGAGGACGCGCGCGCTTGGCTCGGCAACATGGGCGACCCCTACGCGCGGATCGGTGCCGACCAGAAGGGCCTCGCCGGCATCGACTGGGGCATCACGGGGGTGCCCGAGACCTTCATCCTCGACAGGAACGGCCGCATCGTCTGGCGCTTCCAGGGACCCCTCCAGCCGCGCGAGCTGGAACGGGACGTGCTGCCCCTCCTAAAGAGCCTCGCCCCGTGAAGGCCCTGGTCCTGGTCTGCCTGCTCGGCCTTTGGGGCGCGGCCCCGGCGTTCGCCGCGACCTCGCCGGACGAGATGCTGAAGGACCCGGCGCTGGAGGCCCGCGCCCGCGACCTCGGCCGGGAACTGCGCTGCCTCGTCTGCCAGAACCAGTCGATCGACGACTCCGACGCCGAACTCGCCCACGACCTGCGCCGCATCGTCCGCCAGCAGATACGGGCCGGGGCGAGCGACATCCAGATCAAGGACTACCTCGTCGCCCGCTACGGCGACTTCGTGCTCTTAAAGCCCCCCTTCAAGGCGACGACCCTCCTCCTCTGGCTCGGCCCCCTCCTCGTCCTCCTGGGCGGCGGGGCGCTGGCCTTCGCGCAGACGCGCGGGCGCCGTGCCCCGCCCGAGGCGGCCGAGCTTTCCGCCGACGAGCGCCGCCGCCTCGACGCGATGCTGACGGGCGATCCCGGCGCATGACGTGGCTCTTCATCGGCCTGCTCACGCTCGCGGCCGTCCTCCTCCTCGTCCGCCCGCTGGTCGGCCGCCTCCCGGCCTTGGACGAGCGCGCGGCGGCGCTTGCCGTCTACCGGGACCAGCTCGCCGAACTCGCGCGCGAGGCGGCCAGGGGCGAGGTCGGCGAGGCCGAGGCCAGGGCGGCCAGGGTCGAGATCGAGCGCCGCATCCTCCGGCTCGGCGAGGCCACGAAGGGCGATCCATCCGGCGGCGGGACGGGGGGTTTCGGCCGGGCGGCGGCGCTCGCCGGCGTCGTCCTGGCCCCCCTCCTGGCGCTCGGCCTCTACGCCCATCTGGGTTCGCCCCAGATGCGCGACCTGCCGTTCGCCGCGCGCGAGGACGAGACGCCGGAGGAGGGCGCCCCCGACCCCCGCGTCATGGTGGCCTCGCTCGAAGCCAAGCTGCGGGCGAACCCGGACGATCTTGAGGGTTGGCTGCGGCTCGCCCGCTCGAAGGCGGTGCTGGGGGAAAGCGAGGCCGGGGTGAAGGCGCTGCGCCGGGCCTACGACCTCGCGCCGAACGACCCCCGCGTGCCGGGGGCGCTGGGCGAGGCCATCGTCAACCTCGAGGACGGCGTCGTCACGCCCGAGGCGAAGGGCCTCTTCGAGGCGGCGGAACGGCTGGCGCCCGAGGACCCCCGCCCCGCCTTCTACCTCGCCCAGGCCGACCTCCAGGCCGGACGTTCCGCGGACGCGCTCTCGAAGCTCGAACGGCTGGTCGGGCGGACGCCGAGCGACGCGCCCTGGCTGCCCCAGGTCGAGACCATGCTGAAGGCGGCGGCGACGGGGGCGGGCGAGGACCCGGACGAGGCGCTCGCCGCCGCGCGGGCCACCGCCCCCGACGCCGTCGCCCGGGAACTGACCGCCCTGCCGCCCGAGGCGCGGGAGGCCCGGATCAAGGGCATGGTGGCGAGCCTCGCCGACCGCCTCGCCAGGGAGGGCGGCGACGGCCCCGCCTGGGCGCGCCTCGCGCAGGCGCAGACCGTCATCGGCGACAGGGACGCCGCCGCCCGCTCCTACGCGAAGGCGCGGGGCTTGAGCCCCGACGACCCCCGGATCCTGAAGGCCGAAGGCGTCTTCCGCCTCGGCCCGCCGCCCAGGGAAGACGCCTTCCCCGTCGTCACCGACGCGGCCCTGGCCGACTTCGAGGCGGCGAAGCGCCTCGACCCCGCCGACCCCGAGCCGCTTTGGTACCTGGGCATCCGGGCATTCCAGGACGGCGACCGCGGCCGCGCCGCCGCCCTGTGGCGCGACCTCCTGGCCAAGCTCCCCGAGGACCACCCGGACCGCCCCGCGATCGAGGCTAGGCTGAAGGACCTGGGCGTCGGGGCGAGCGGTTAGGCGCGCTTCGCGTCAGTCGAGGATCGCCCGCACCGGCTTCGGCAGCACGTCCTCGGTCGGCACCGGGTTCTGGGCGCCGGCGAAGTAGACGATCCTGCCGCGTTCGTCGCGCAGGGCGCGCAGGCGCAGGCGGTTCCAGAAGGGGGTGCCGTCCTTCTTGTAGTTGAGGATGTCGACGGTGAGGTCTTCCCCCGCGCCCAACGCCTCGCGGATCGCCTGGATGGCGTCCGGGTCGGTGTCGGGACCCTGGAGGAAGCGGCAGTTGTGGCCCAGCGCCTCGTGCGGCGGGTAGCCGGTCTGGCGCTCGAAGGCGTCGCTGACGAAGATGATGGGGTTGCCGAGGCGGGTGGGGTCGGAGATGACGATGCTCTGCTCGCGCTCCGCCTCGCTCAGGTGCTCGTCCGCCACGGCGGTCTCGCCGTATCCCCGTTCTCGCATGGTGGTTCCTCCCGCTCTGTCGGCGGCATTATCCGGCAGCGGGCGCGGCTTTGGGAGTCGTTTCGGAGCACCCTTCCCCCGCGGCGACCGGGCTTCTAGGCTGCCAAGGGGCGACGCGAGGAAGGAAGCGCATGGATTACCGGCCGCTCGGCCGCTCGGGGCTGCGGGTGAGCCCCCTCTGCCTTGGCACGATGATGTTCGGCGGGCGCACCGACGAGGCGGAGTCATCAAAGATCGTCGGCATGGCGAGGGACGCCGGGGTCAACTTCATCGACACGGCGGACGTCTACAGCGCGGGGGCTTCGGAGGGGATCGTCGGCCGGGCGATCAGGGGGGACCGCGACCGCTGGGTGCTGGCGACCAAGGTGGCGAACCCGATGGGCAAGGGACCCCTGGAGCGCGGCCTCTCCCGGCGCTGGCTCCTGGAGGCGTGCAAGGCGAGCCTGCGGCGCCTCGGGAGCGACCACATCGACGTCTACTACCTCCACCGGGAAGACCCGGACACGCCGCTCGAGGAGACCGTCCAGGCGGTCGGCACCCTGATCGCGCACGGCCACGTCCGCTATTTCGGCCTGTCCAACTTCCGGGCGTGGCGGATCGCCGAGGTGGTGCGGCTGTGCGAGCGCCACGGCGTGCCGCGCCCCGTCGTCCTCCAGCCCTACTACAACCTGATGAATCGTGGGCCCGAGGTCGAGCTGCTGCCGGCCTGCGGGCATTACGGGCTCGGCGTCGTCCCCTACAGCCCGATCGCGCGCGGCGTGCTCTCGGGCAAGTACCGGCCGGACGCGGCGCCGCCCGAGGGCAGCCGGGCGGCGGCGGGGGACGCCCGGATGATGCAGGCGGAGTGGCGGGACGAGAGCCTCGCCGTCGCCGCCCGGCTCGGGGCGCACGCCGAGGCCACCGGCCGCACGCTCATCGGCCTCGCGCTGGCGTGGCTGCTCGCCAACCGCCTCGTCACGGCGCCGGTCGTCGGGCCGCGCACGGCGGGGCAGATGCAGGCCTACCTCGGCGCGCTCGGCACCCCCTGGACGGCGGAGGACGAGGCGCTGGTCGACGGCATGGTGCCCAAGGGCCACCCGTCCACCCCCGGCTACAGCGACCCCGCCTACCCGATCGAGGGCCGGGACACGGGCTTCGCCTAGGGCCGAGGCGCCGCCGATGAACGCTCCCGACTTCGACGCCGCCTTCCGCGACGGCTTTGAGCGTCTTTTGCGCTGGCGGCGCGACGTGCGGCGCTTTCGTCCCGACCCCGTCGACCCCGCCCTCCTCGAACGCCTGCTCGGCCTCGCGGCGCTGGCGCCCTCGGTCGGCAACTGCCAGCCCTGGCGCTTCGTCAGCGTCGCCGGCGAGGCGCCCCGCGCCGCCGTGCGCGCGAGCTTCCTCGCCGCCAACGCGGCGGCGCTCGCGGCCTACGAGGGCGAGCGGGCGCGGCTCTACGCCGGGCTGAAGCTCGCCGGGCTCGACGAGGCACCCGTCCACCTCGCCGTCTTCGCCGACGAGGCCACCGGGCGCGGCCACGGGCTCGGCCGGCAAACGATGCCGGAGATGCTGCGCTACTCGGTCGTCACCGCCGTCCACACCCTCTGGCTCGCCGCCCGCGCCGAGGGGCTGGGGGTCGGCTGGGTCTCGATCCTCGACCCCGACGCCGTCCACGCCGCGCTCGACGTTCCCGAGGCGTGGCGGCTCGTCGCCTACCTCTGCGTCGGCCACCCGGTCGAGGCGCACGACGACCCGGAACTCCAGCGCGCCGGCTGGCAGCCGCGCGAGGCCAGTCCCGTGACCCTCCTCCACCGCTGAGGCCGCGCGGCGGACGCGAAGCGTCGTTATCCTTCGACCAGCGCGTGGCGCTGCAAGTCCGCGAGCCGGCAGACGGCGAGGGCCGCTTGGTGGGTGGCGGCGAGGTCGACGGGGGGCGCCATGCCGGCCTCCAGGGCCTCCTGCCAGCGCAGGGCACAAAGGCACCAGCGGTCGCCGGGCTTGAGCCCTTGAAAGCCATACTCGGGGCGGGGCGTCGAGAGGTCGTTGCCGCGCCGCTTCGAGAAGGCGAGGAAGTCGGCGCTGACCACGGCGCAGACGACGTGGCGGCCCCGGTCGGCCGGCCCCGTGTTGCAGCAGCCGTCGCGCCAGAAGCCCGTCCGCGGCTCCCGTCCGCAGGGCTTGAGCGGCTCGCCCATGACGTTGACCGAGGGGTCGCGCGCCTCGCCGTGCATCGTCCCGTCCTTTCTCCACCAGCCATCCCAGAACGTCCGGCGCGCCGGCAGGTTCATCCAGAAACACCCTGGATCCGTTTTCAGGCTTTCTTCCCCGCCCTGTTACCGAAGGAGCGGGGCGGCACGCCGGGGAACAGCGAGAAGTGGACGTGCTGCGCGACCCAGTCCCCGCCGATCGCGCCCCGGCCGAATACGACCGTGCTGCGGCCCGACCGGTCGTAGGGCGTGCCGTCCTCGCCGTAGCCGGTCGAGTCGAACACCGCTATGCCCGCCGCGGTGAGGCGGTCGGCCAAGACGATCGCACGCATGTCGTCGAGGCGGAACCGGGACCCGTCGATGGTGCCCCAGACGTTGCGCCACTGCTCCCTCTCGAGGGCCTCGCGCCCGTTCACGAAGCGGGCAAAGCTGCCGAAGGCAACGACATCCTCGGCAAAAAGCGGCCGGGCGCCGACGTAATCGACGGCCTGCATGTGCTCGGCAAGGCGCTGGAACCACCGGCGGATGAGCGCTGCATCATCGTCGTGCGCCATGACGGCCTCCCCCCTGCTGCCAAGCCCGCCCACGGTGCGCCCGCGCCAAGAGGGTCGTCAAGCAGGCAGGGGAGCGTCCGGGCTTCTCGGCACTTCCCGCGCCTTCGCAAACGGGCGCTAGCCCCAGAGTTCCGCCTCGGCCGGGCAAACCAGCCCGTCGCCCGCGCGCAGCGGCGGGTGGCGGTCGGCCTTCAGCCACAAGGGCGCGTCCAGGTCGACGAGGTCGGCGAGCGGCGCCAGCAGCATGGCCGGCGCCATCGCCAGGGACGAGCCCATCATGCAGCCGACCATCACCTTGAGCCCGCGCCCGCGCGCCGCCCGGACCAAGTCGAGCGCGCCCGTGATCCCGCCTGTCTTGTCGAGCTTCACGTTGACCATGCCGTAGCCGCGCCGCAGGTGGCCGAGGCTCGCGGCGTCGTGGCAGCTCTCGTCGGCGCAGAGGGTGACGGGGGATTCGATGTCGTCGAGGGGGGCGTCGCGGTCGGCGTGGAGCGGCTGCTCGACCGTCTCGACGCCGAGGGCGGCGAGGTCGGGCAGGAAGGCGCGGAGCATGGCTTCGTCCCACGCCTCGTTGGCGTCGGCGACGAGGCGGGCCTCCGGTGCCGCTTCACGGACGGCGCGGACGCGGTCGAGGTCGCCCGCACCGCCCAGCTTCAGCTTGTAGAGGGGCCAGGGCGTCGCCCGCGCCGCCTCCGCCATCGCGTCGGGCGTGCCCAAGGCGAGGGTGAAGGCGGTGGCGACGGGCTGGGGTGCCGGGAGGCCCAGAAGCTCGTGCGCGGGCCGGCCTTCGAGCTTCGCCTCCAGGTCGAGGAGGGCGCAGTCGACGGCGTTGCGGGCGGCGCCGGGGGGCATGAGGCGCCCGAGTTCCTGCCGGGTCAGGCCGCGCTCGACGTTGGGGCGGAGCGCCATGATCGCGTCGACCACGCCGTCGGCCGTCTCGCCGTAGCGGGGGTAGGGGCGGCACTCGCCCTGGCCGAACGTCGTCCCCTCGGCGACGACCGCGCGGACGACCTCGACCTCGTCCACCGATCCCCGCGAGATGGCGAACGCGCCCTTCAGGGGGAAGCGCTCGACCACGGCCTCGAAGCGGCTCACGGCAGGGCGTCCACGAGGGCGTCCATGCCGGTCAGGAAGTGGTCGACGGCGGGCAGGTTCATCTCGTCCGACACGGCCTTCAGGTAGGCGTGCGCCTCGTCCTTCGACAGGTTGGAGGTGTTGATCGAGAGGCCCAGGGGGCGCACGTCGGGGTTGGTGAGCCTTGCCAGCTGCAGGTTGGTCTCCAGGCAGGTCTCGAGGTCCGGGAGCGGCTGGTGCGGCAGGCCCCGCATGTGGGTGCGGGTCGGCTCGTGGCAGAGGATCAGGAAGTCCGGCTGGGCGCCGTGGAGGAGGCCGAGGCTGACCCCGGCGAAGGCCGGGTGGAAGAGCGAGCCCTGGCCCTCGACGCAGTCGTAGTGGTCGGGGTCATTGTCGGGGGTGAGCCACTCGACGGCGCCCGAGATGAAGTCGGCGACGACGGCGTCGACGGCGACCCCGCGCGTGGCGATCATGATCCCCGTCTGCCCCGTGGCGCGGAAGTCGGCCTTCAGCCCCCGCGCCCTGAGCGCCGCCTCCATCGCCAGCGCCGTGTACTTCTTGCCGCACGAACAGTCGGTGCCGACGGCGAGGATGCGCCGCCCCGTCCGCTTCTTCCCGGTCCCCGTACGGAACGTCCGGGTCGGGTGGCGCACGTCGAGGAGTTCGGCGCCGTGCCTGTCCGCCGCCGCCTTGATCGCCGGCACGTCGGACAGCCGCATGTGCAGCCCGCTCATCACGTCCATGCCCGCCTCGATCGCGGCGACGATCGTCCCCGCCCAGTGCTCCGGCATGGTGCCGCCCGAGTTGACGACCCCGAGCACGAGCGTCCCCGCCCCCTCCCCCCGCGCCTCGTCGATCGAGCGGTCCGGCACGCCTATGTCCGCCTTGCAGCCCTCCAGCCGCAACTGCCCCACGACCCAGTCAGGGCGCCAGTCGACGATCCCCCGCGCCGTCTTCGCGGCGAGCTGGTCCTGCACGTCGCCGAGGAAGAGGAGGTAGGGGGGCTGCATGGCCGGGGCGTCCTCGCTGCGGGGGTGGCTCGGGTTCGAGCGTACAGGGACGGGGAGCGGGGCGGAAGGGGGCGCGACGGGGCGGGGCGGGCTGCCCGGGTTGGAGAGGAGGGAGAATCGTTGTTTTTCAAGGGGGTCTTGGGTTCGTTTGGTGGAATGGGGTTCGGGTCAGGTTGCCGGACGGTGCGATGGTGAGGTGGTGAGGCAGCCGAGGAGTGTAGCATGGAAGGAAGGTACGATTCCACAGCGTTGCCTCTTGACAACTTGAGGATTTGCGAGGCATCTTGCCAAAAATCCTAGGAGAAAAGCGGTGTCGGATTTTCACATAAAAATCCAGGCTCTTTCCGAGCGCATCAAAAAGCAGAAAGACATGATCAAAACGGAAGAGGCGTGCAAGAACGCATTCGTTATGCCTTTTCTGACCATACTTAATTATAATGTTTTTGATCCTGAAGAAGTGACTCCAGAATTAGTTGCCGATGTGGGTTTAAAGAAAGGAGAAAAGGTTGATTATGCTATTAGACTTAATAACAAAACAATTATGCTATTTGAATGCAAACCTTGCTCCTCAGATTTAGCGCATGTGCATATGTCACAACTTTATAGATATTTTTCTGTGACTGAAGCAAGGTTTGGGGTTTTAACTAACGGCATTGAATATTGGTTTTATTCTGACCTTGAAGAAAAAAACCGCATGGATCAAAGGCCATTTTTCAAGTTTGATTTACTGAATTACCATGCGCATCACCTTGATGAATTAAACAAATTTGCAAAAGACTTGTTTGATTTGGATAGAATACTTACGACAGCAAAAAGCCTTAAATACACTTCTGCCATTCAGCAAGAGATAATCAGGGAATTTGAAACTCCCTCTGAAGAAATTGCAAAGATTTTTATCAGTCGTGTCTACGAAGGGATAGTTACAAAGAGCATAAAAGAAGAATTTACACCAATCGTATCCGCCGCATTCAAAGAAACTATACGCTTCTTAGTTAATAAGAGACTTTCAAATGCCTTGGAAATGAGCAAGAATAATGTTGAAAGTAATACATCAGAAGATATTTCTCAAACTAATGTTGATGGAGCCATACAAACAGCTGATATAGTTACGACTGATGAGGAAGTCGAAGGATTTCAAATTGTTAAGGCCATTTTAAGAGATTTGGTATCTGTTAGACGAATTCACATACGTGATGCTAAAACTTATTGCGCAATACTTCTTGATGATAACAATCGCAAGCCAGTTTTGAGGTTGCATTTCAATGGTAAAAAGAAGTTCATAGGGGTTTTCAAAAACAAGACTGAAGAAAAGATCCTTATAGGAGAAATAGATGACATTTTTTGCCATGCTGACAAGATAAGATCAACAATAAATGAATATGAAGAAACGAACTATTCTCGAACAATTGAGAACCCAAATTGATACAAGCCAAACTAATTTGAGATGAGGCAGGTAACATGTCAACCTACGATGCGTGGATCTTCTTTGTTAAATTCTCAGCGGGTGGCCGTGGATCCTCGGGTCGAGCCCGAGGATCCACCACTGGATCGAACCCGAATGCCGTTTGCAGGATGGCTCCCCCCTAAGGGACTATTGAGCCTGAGCAGTTAGGCCCCGGATCAAGTCCGGGGCACGAGGTGAGGGTTGGGGCACGGAGGTTCCGCCCCCACCCGAACGAACCCGAGGCGCCTGTCCCCGCGGAACCGGCGCCACGGCCTCCGGTTCTGGCCCGCATGGAGACCGGCACCGCCTCGCCCTACGTCGCGCTCTCGGCGCTCGCCATAGCCGTCATGGCGGCCGTCCACGTCCTCGGCTACCGGATGCGCTTCTTGAGCTACGTGCCGCGCAGCGGGTGGCTGTCGGCGGCGGGCGGGGTGGCGGTGGCCTACGTCATCGTCCACGTGCTGCCGGAGCTGGCGGGGTACCGCGAGCACCTGGGGCCGGGGCTGGCGGACCGGGCGCTGGGGCTGCCGGTGGGGGAGGTGCTCGTCTACCTGTTCACGCTCCTCGGGCTCGTCGCCTTCTACGGGGTGGAGCGGCTGGCGCAGCGCTACCGGCGGGCGCCGACGCGGGCGCGGGACGTGCCGCCGCCGCCGCTCGTGTTCCGCGTCCACATGGCGACCTACGCGGTCTACAACGCGCTCATCGGCTACCTCGTCCTCCACCGCGAGGTGAAGGGCCTGCCCAGCCTCCTGTTCTTCACGGTGGCGATGGCGCTGCACTTCCTCGTCAACGACCGGGGGCTCGCCCAGGAGCACGGGGCGGCCTACGAGCGCGTCGGGCGCTGGCTGCTGGCGGGGGCGGCGGTCGCGGGCTGGCTGATCGGGCTGTTCCTGCCGGTGCCGATGGGGGTGCTGGCGGCGCTGTTCGCGGTGCTCGCCGGCGGCACCATCCTTAACGTCATGAAGGAGGAGCTGCCCGAGGAGCGCCAGTCGCGCTTCCTGCCGTTCCTCGGCGGGGCGGCCGCCTACACGGTGCTGCTGCTCCTCGCCTGATGACGCTTCGCGTCCGCCGACGCGGGGCCTTCAGCTCATCCAGTTCCCGCCGTCGACGTTCAGCGTCTGCGCCACGACGTAGTCGCTGTCGGAAGAGGCGAGGAAGACGGCGGCGCCGGCGTGGTCTTCGGGGGTGCCCATGCGGCCGAAGGGGACGGCGAGGCCGACCCGGCGCTTCTTCTCGCCTTCGGGGAGGTTCTCGTAGCGGGCGAAGAGGGCGTCGACCTCGTCCCACATGGGGGTGTCGACGACGCCGGGGCTGATGCCGTTGACGTTGATGCCGTGCCGGATGAGGTCGAGGCCGGTGCTCTGGGTGAGGCTGATGACGGCGGCCTTGGAGGCGCAGTAGACGCCGACGAGGGGCTCGCCGCGCCTGCCGGCCTGGGAGGCCATGTTGATGATCTTGCCGCTGCGGCCTTGCGCGATCATCTGCCGGGCGACGGCCTGGAGGGTGAAGAGGAGGCCCTCGACGTTGACGGCGAAGAGCTTCCGGTAGCTCTCGCGGGTGATCTCGACGGTGGGGGCGAGGTCGAAGACGGCGGCGTTGTTGACGAGGACGTCGATCCCGCCGGCCGTCCGCACGGTCGCTTCCACCGCCGCGTCGATCGAGTCCTGGGACGTTACGTCGAGGCGGAGGCCGAAGGCGCCGTTCCCGGCGCGTTCGGCGGTCGCCTTCGCGGCGGCCTCGTCGATGTCGGCGACGGCGACGCGGGCGCCTTCCCTCGCATAAGCCCCGGCGATGGCGGCGCCGATGCCGCGGGCGCCGCCGGTGACGAGCGCGGTCTTGCCGTCGAGCTTCATGGTCTTTCCTACCAGCAGGTGTAGCCGCCGTCGGCGAGGACGATCGAGCCGGTCATCAGGCTGGCGGCGTCGGAGGCGAGGAAGAGGACGACCGAGGCGATCTCGTCGGGCTGGCCGACGCGGCCCATCGGGGTCATTTCGAGCCAGACCTTGTACATGTCGGGGCTTTCGTTCATCCCGAAGCTGGTGAGCGGCGTCTCGATGTAGGTGGGCGCCACGGCGTTGACCCGGACGCCGCGCTGGCCCCACTCGGCGGCGAGCGACTTCGTCAGGTGGTGCACGGCGGCCTTGGAGGCGTTGTAGAAGGATTGCGGCTGCGGCTTGTTGACGATGAACCCCGACATCGAGCCGATGTTGACGATGGAGCCGCTGCCCGCTTCCAGCATGAGCCGGCCGAACGCGCGGCAGCACCAGAACAGGCCGTCGACGTTCACGTCCATGTGGAAGCGCCAATGGTCGTCGGTGGTGTCCTCGGCGCGCACGTCGCTCCTGGCGACGCCCGCGTTGTTGACGAGCACGTCGACCCGGCCGTAGGCGTCGATGACCTTTTTCGCCCCGGCGTCGACCTCGGCCGACTTGGTCACGTCGAGGGCGAGCGCCATCGCCTCGATGCCCTTGCCCTTCAGATCGGACGCCACGGCCTCGGCGCGGTCCGTCATCATGTCGGCGACGACGACCTTCGCCCCGGCCTCGCCCAAAGCCCGGGCGCAGGCGGCGCCGATCCCCTGGCCGCCGCCGGTGACGACGGCGACCCTGCCCTTCAGGTCGTATTTTTCGAGATACATGGTCCTGGCCCTTGAGTGGCTAGCTGGCCTTGCGGTCGACTCGGGTGAGGTCGGCGAGCGGGTGGCGGCGCAGCCGCGGCAGGGCGCGGCCGTCGCTGGCGAACAGGTGGCAGTGCCCGGGGTCGAGGGCGACGGCGATCCGCTCGTGGACGCGGGTCGGGTTCTCGCCGTCGGCCTGGACGACGAGCATGTCCTCGCCCCCGTGCTGGAGGTAGAGGTAGGTGTCGCCGCCGAGGCGCTCGACGACGATGACCTCGCCGTGGAGGACGCCGTCCCCCGCCGGGCGCAGGTGCTCGGGCCGGATGCCCAGCGTCACCGCCTCGCCGGGGCGGGCGCCGTCGCCGCCGACGGGGACGGTGAGGGTGCCGCCACCGGAAAGCTCGACCTCGACCCCGGAGGGGCCGGCGTCGCGGATCCGGGCCGGCACGAAGTTCATCTTCGGGCTGCCGATGAAGCCGGCGACGAAGATGTTGTCCGGGTGGTGGTAGAGTTCGAGCGGCGAGCCCGCCTGGGCGATGATTCCGCCCTGGAGGACGACGATCTTGTCGGCCATCGTCAT
>JAGRGG010000107.1:13601-35511 GCA_020445645.1 Geminicoccaceae bacterium
TGGGTGACGTAGATCATCGTGGCGTTGAGGTGCTCGTGCAGCCGGGCGAGCTCGATCCGCATCTGGACGCGAAGGGCGGCGTCCAGGTTGGACAGGGGCTCGTCGAACAGGAACACCTCCGGCTGACGGACGATGGCGCGGCCGATGGCGACCCGCTGCCGCTGCCCGCCCGACAGCTCCTTGGGCTTCCTCTCTAAAAGCTGGTCGAGCTGGAGCACCTTCGCCGCGTCCTCGACCTTGCTGCGGCGCTCGTCCTTCGAGACGCCGGCCAAGCGAAGGGCGAAGCCCATGTTGTCGCGCACGCTCATGTGCGGGTAGAGGGCGTAGCTCTGGAAGACCATCGCCAGCCGGCGCTCGGCGGGGGGCACGTCGTTGACGCGCACCCCGTCGATGAGCAGGTCGCCCGACGTGATCTCCTCCAGGCCCGCGATCATGCGCAGAAGGGTCGACTTGCCGCAGCCCGACGGGCCGACGAAGACGGCGAACTGCCGGTCCTCGATGTCGAGGTCGACGCCCTTGATGATCTCGACCTCGCCGTAGGACTTGCGGATGCCGCGAAGGTTGAGGGTTGCCATGCGCGTTTCCCCTTACTTGACGGCGCCGAAGGTGAGGCCGCGAACGAGCTGGCGCTGGCTCATCCAGCCGAAGATGAGGATCGGCGCCACCGCCATCGTCGAGGCCGCCGAGAGCTTGGACCAGAACAGCCCCTCGGGGCTGGAGAAGGAGGCGATGAAGGTGGGCAAAGGCGCCGCCTGCGAGGTGGCGAGGTTGAGGCTCCAGAAGGCCTCGTTCCAGGTCAGGATGATGGCGAGCAGCGCCGTGGACGCGATGCCCGGCAGCGAAAGCGGCATGAGCAGGTGCCAAAGCTCCTGCTTCGGGCTCGCCCCGTCCATCCGTCCGGCCTCCAGGATGTCCTTCGGCACCTCCTTGAAGAAGGTGTAGAGCATCCAGACGACGATCGGCAGGTTGACCAGCGTGTAGATGATGATGAGGCCGGTGCGGGTGTCAAGCAGATTGAGGTCGCGCCAGAGGAGGTACATCGGCACGAGGACACCGACCGGTGGCAGCATCTTGGTGGACAGCATCCAGAGCATCAGGTCCTTCGTGCGCGGCTTCGGGAAGAACGCCATCGCATACGACGCCGGCACGGCGAGGATCAGCGCGGCGATCGTCGAGACCAGCGAGACGACGACGCTGTTCATGGCGAAGCGGAAGTAGTCCGCCCGCTCCTGGACGATCGCGTAGTTCTCGACGGTGGGGTGGAAGAACAGGGAGGGCGGGGTCTGGACGGCCTCGACCTCGGTCTTGAAGCTGGTCAGGATCATCCAGAAGATCGGGAAGAACACCAGCAGGGACACCGTCCAGCCGATGACGGTCATGATGATCTTGCTCTTGGTGGCCGGATGCATCGCCTTCTTGGCGGGCGGGGCTGCCTTGGCCGGGGCCTCGGACGGGACGGTGTAGGATGCGGTGGTCGACATCGATCTCTTTCCCCCTCAGGCGTCGAGGTTGCGGGCGACGGAGCGGACGAGGAAGATCGCGACGATGTTGGCGAGGATGATGGCGATGACGCCCCCCGCCGACGCCGAACCGACGTCGAATTCCAGCAGCGCCCGCTGGTAGATGAGAAAGGCGAGGTTCGTGGAAGCGAGGCCGGGGCCGCCCGCCGTCGTGACCAGGATCTCGGCGAAGATCGAGAGGAAGAAGATGGTCTCGATCATGATGACGACCGAGATGGCGCGGCCGAGGTGCGGCAGGATGATGAACCAGAACATCGCCAAGGGGCCGGCCCCGTCCATCCGGGCCGCTTCCTTCTGCTCCTCGTCGAGCGACTGGATCGCGGTGAGCAGGATGAGGGTGGCGAACGGCACCCACTGCCACGCGACGATCATGATGATCGAGGTGAGCGGGAGCGACGCGAACCAGTCGATGCGGCCGAGACCCAGCGAGGAGGTGATCCAGGCGAACAGCCCGTTCACCGGGTGCATGAGCAAGTTCTTCCAGATGAGCGCGCTCACGGTCGGCATGATGAAGAAGGGGGCGATGACGAAGAGCCGGGCCACGCCTCGGCCCCAGAAATCCTGGTCGAGGAGGATGGCAAGGAGGACGCCGAGCGCCACCGTGAGCGCCAGCACCCAGCCTACCAGGAGGAGGGTGTTCTTCATCGCCGTCCACAAAGCGGGGTCGGTGACGAGGTACTCGTAGTTCTCCCAGCCGGCGAAGCCCTGGATCGTGGGGACGATGAGGTTGTAGCGCTGGAAGCTGAACCACAGCGTCATCGCCAGGGGCACGATCATCCAGAGGACGAGGACGATGACCGAGGGGGCGACGAGGGGGAAGGTGTTGACGCTGCGCCGGGACTTGCGCCCGACATGTGCGCTGGCGACCGGGTCGGCGACGACGTTGGTGGTGGCGCTCATGGGGGACCCTCCGTGGAACGGGAGCCTTCGGGGCGGGAGCGGGTGGAAAGGGGTGCCGGCGGGGCCGATGCGGGGCCCCGCCGGCGGACCCGCAAGGGAGGGTTACTTGTCGAAGTAGCCCGCCTGACGCATCGTCCGCTCGGTCGAGGACTGCGCCGACTGGAGCGCCTGGTCGACGCTCATCTGGCCCGTCAGCGCCGCCGCGATCATCTGCCCGACCATCGTGCCGATCCCCTGGAACTCGGGGATCCCGGCGTACTGCACGCCGCTGTAGGGCTTGGGCTCCTCCGTCGTGTTGACGGGGTCGGCCGACTGGATGGCCGCCAGCGTCTCCTCGGCAAACGGGGCCGCCTTCATGTAGTCCTGGCTGGCATAGGTGCTCTCGCGGGTGCCGGGAGGGGCCGCGACCCAGCCTTCCTTGTCGGCGACGAGCTTGATGTAATCCTTGGAGGTCGCCCACTCGACGAAGGTCTTGGCGGCGTCGACGGAGTCCGACGTCGCGGGGACGCCGAGCGACCAAGCCCAGAGCCAGTTGGCGCCCTTGGGCCAGGAGGCGATGGGCGCCTTGGCGAAGCCCACCTCGTCGGCCACCTGCGAGTTCGCCGGGTTGGAGAGGAGGCCGGCCGCCACGGTGGCGTCGACCCACATCGCGCACTTGCCGGTCGAGAAGAGGGCGAGGTTCTCGTTGAAGCCGTTCGACGACGCGCCGGGAGGGCCGTCCTCCTTGAGCAGGTCGACGTAGAAGGTCACCGCCTTCTTCCAGGCGTCGCTGTCGAGCTGCGGCTCCCACTGCTCGTTGAACAGCCGCCCGCCGAACGTGTTGGCGAGCGTGGTCACGAAGGCCATGTTCTCGCCCCAGCCGGGCTTGCCGCGCAGGCAGATGCCGTACTGCTCCTCGCCGGGCTTGTTGAGCTTGTCGGCCCAGCCCTTGACCTCGTCCCATTTCGGCTGGTCTGGCACCTCGATGCCCGCCTCCTTGAAGAGGTCCTTGCGGTAGAACAGCATCGAGCTTTCAGCGTAGAACGGCAGCGCGTAGAGCTTGCCCTCGTAGGTGAGGGCTTCCCGCACGGGCTTGAGGATGTCGTCGACGGCGTAGCCCTCGGGCAGGTTGTCGAAGGGCACGAGCCAGCCCTGCTTCGCCCAGATCGGCGTCTCGTAGGTGCCGATCGTCATCACGTCGAACTGCCCGCCCTTGGTGGCGATGTCGGTGGTGACGCGCTGGCGGAGCACGTTCTCTTCGAGGACGACCCAGTCGAGCTTGATGTCGGGGTGCTGCTCCTCGAACGCCGAGGAGAGCTTTTGCATGACGACCATGTCGCCGTTGTTGACGGTGGCGATCGTGAGCGTCGTCTGGGCCTGGGCGCCCGCCGTCGTCGCCAGGAGCGCCGCCGTGAGCCCGGCCGCCCCGATCGCAAAGCGTGCCTTGTCCATTCTAAGCCTGCCTCCCTGTTCTGTTTGAGCATTTGCTCATTGATTGGGCAATTAAACGCCAACCCATCCGTCCCGTCAATCCCGCAATAGCGCCGTCGCCGTGGGTTCGTCGGTGACGAGAACGCTCAAGAGTCCTCCCTTGAGCGCCGCCCGGATCGCCGCGACCTTGGCGGGACCGGCGGCGATGCCGACAACCGGCACCCCCGGCAGGGCGTCGGGCCTGACGCCCGGCAGCCGGGCGACGAACGCGCTCGTCAGGATGCGCCCCTCGCGGTCGAAGGGCCAAGCGGCGATCTCGCCGACGGCGCCGTCGGCGACGAGGCGGTCGAGCTCGCCCGCGTCGATGAAGTCGTCGACGTGGAGGGGCGCCCCCGGCCCGACGTGGCCGATGCCGACGTAGAGGGCGTCCGCCCGCCCGGCGAGGTCGCAGACGGCGCGGTTCGCCGGCTGGGCGCGCATCCGCTCGCAGTCCGCCCCCGTCGCGGCGATGGCCGGGGCCTGCATCTGGTAGCAGGCGGCGCCGATGCGGTCGGCGAGGCGCATCGCCACCTCGAAGCGGCTCACCCTGCCGTCGCGGGTCATGTTGCTGACGATCGAGACCAGCTTGTGCTGCGGCCGTTCGAGGGCGCCGATCTCGGCGACCGTGCGCCGGAGCGTGCGGCCGGTGCCGACGCCGACGACGAGCGGCTGGCGCGATTCCAGCCGCCGTTCGACGAGGGCGGCGCCGACGACGGCGACGCCGGCGACCGGGTTCTCCCCGCCGCCCGCCGGGGCGACCTCGGCGCCCGCGAGGCCGAAGCGCGCCTTGAGGCCGTCGGCGAGGGCCAGACAGGGGACGAGCGGGTGGTCGAGGCGGAACTTGATGAGGCGCTCGTGCACGGCCAGCGCCACGAGGCGCTGCACGCTCTGGCGCGACAGGCCGAGGGACGCCGCGATCTCGTCCTGCGTCTGGCCGTGGATGTAGGCGAGCCACGCCGCCCGCGCCGCGAGGTCGAGCCGGCGGGACTCGTCGCGCGGCGCCCCGTCGGTCCGTGGTCTTGCCATCCCTCAAGCCCCCTTGCCCGTCGCCAGCTAGCCCCGGCACGCGGCGGCGGGCAAGCCCCAAAGGACGGCGGGCGCGGCGCCTAGGTGTTCCAGATCGGGTTCTTCAGGGTGGCGACGAAGGCGGCGTGCGCCCGCAGTTCGGCCTCGGCGACGGGGAAGTCGCGCGCCTCCCGAAACGGCCGCTCGTCCGGGGACGCCCGCCGCCGCGCCCGCACGGCGAGGTCGAGCCCGACCTGCCGCCCGCCGCAGAGGTGGAGGTAGACCTCGGCCAGAAGCTCGCAGTCGAGGAGGGCGCCGTGCCGGACGCGGGCCGAACCGTCGACCTCGAAGCGGCGGCAGAGGGCGTCGAGGCTGTTGGGCGAGCCCGGAAACTTCTTCTGCGCGATGAGGAGCGTGTCGACCGCCCGCTCGGCGGCGATGGGGGCATACCCGACCGCCTTCAGCTCGTGGTTGAGAAAGCGCATGTCGAAAGCGGCGTTGTGGATGACGAGCGGGCTGTCGCCGATGAAGGCGAGGAAGTCGTCGGCCACGTCCTTGAACACGGGCTTGTCGGCGAGGAAATCGCTGCTCAACCCGTGGACCTTGAAGGCGTCCTCCGGCATGTCGCGTTCGGGGTTGAGGTACCTGTGGAAGTACCCGCCCGTCGCCAGCTTGTGGACGACCTCGACGGCGCCGATCTCGACGACGCGGTCGCCCGACTTCGGGTCGAACCCCGTCGTCTCGGTGTCGAGCACGATCTCGCGCATGGCCCCTGCCCTCTTCCTAGCTTCCGTTCGATCCTTGCAGCCAAGCCTCCGGCCACGCCCGGGGCCGCATCGCCGCCGCCCGGAGCACGACCCCGGCCACCGCCTCGCTCACGGCGCCCCGGTCCCGGCCGGAGGCGACGACGACGTCGGCGAGGCGGCGCTTCTTCGGCCCCGGCATCTGCTGCGCCCGCACCGCCTCCAGCCGGGCCAGCGTCATCCCCGGCCGGCGCAGCGCCCGGTCGGCCTGGATCGCCGGGTGGGCGTCGACGACAACGACGAGGTCGCAGCGCCGTCCGCCGCCGGTCTCCAGGAGGAGCGGCACGTCGAGGACGGCGATGCCGGCGCCCCGCCGCGCCGCGCCCGCGAGGAAACGGTGCTGTGCTGCCCGGACGAAGGGGTGGACGAGGCCTTCCAGCCGCCTCAGTGCCAGGGCGTCGCCGAAGACGCAAGCGCCGAGCGTGCGCCTGTCGACGCCGCCGTCTCGGTCGAGCGTGCCGGGGAACAGGGCGTCGACGCGGGGCGGCAGGGGGCTTCCCGCCAGGAACAGCCGGTGGACGACGGCGTCCGAATCGAGGACGGGCACGCCGTACTGGGCAAAGCGCCGTGCGACGCGGCTCTTGCCCATCGCCATCGAGCCGGTGAGGCCGACGACGATCACGCGAGGCCGATCCCGTGGTTGCGGAGGTAGGCGAGGAGTTGCAGCAAGGGGAGGCCCTGCACCGCGAACGGATCGCCCTTGAGCGCGGTGACGAGCTGGGCGCCCAAGCCCTCGATCTCGTAGGCGCCGACCGAGGCCAGCACCCCCGGCCCCGCCCGGTCGAGATAGGCCCCGATCAGGGCGTCGTCCAAGGGGCGCAGGGTCACGGCCGGGGACTCGACGTGGCCCCAGACGCGGGCCGCGCCCCGAAAGAGCACGGCCGCCGTGACCAGCCTGTGGGTCGTGCCGCCGAGCCGGCGGAGCTGCGCCGCCGCCGCCGCCCGGTCGATCGGCTTCTCCAGCCAAAGGCCGTCCGCCGCGACGAGAAGCTGGTCCGCGCCCAGCACGAAGGCGTCGCCCGCGCGCCGGGCCACGCTTGCCGCCTTCAGTTCGGCCAAGGCCGCCGCCGCGTCCGCCGCCGCGACCCCCTCGGCAAAAAGCGCGTCCCTCGCCGCCGCCTCGTCGACCAGCGGCGATACGGTCGTCACGTCGAGCCCCGCCGCCCGCAGCAACCGCAGCCGGGCGGCGCTCCCCGAGGCGAGGACGAGGCGGGGCGGAGGTAGAGCCATGCAACGGATTCCAGCGCGGGCTTAACCGTTCGTCAACCAGGGCAGGTTAGGCTCGGTTTGCCGGCATTCGTCAACGGCGCCCGGCCACGGCAACAAGGAGTCGACGTGCCCCGCCACCCCGCCATGTCCCCTTCGACCGAAAACCCTGCCCTCCCGGTTCCGCCGATCGTCGCCTACATCCGGCCCGTCGAGGAGGAGGGCCAAGCCTGTTACGCCATCTGCAGCGAGGACGGCGAGCCGCTCGGCCTCTCGCCGACCCGCGCGCTGGCCATCGCCGCGATCCGGCAATACGACATGGTGCCGATGGACGCGCATTAGCGAAGACGCGCTTCGCGCCGCCGGCGCGAAGCGCGCAACGCCCAGGCTTCATCAACCGTCGGAAATGATGTGTCATGTGGAACCCCGAAGCGGTGGACGCGCTCAAGGACGGCCTCGCGCGGGCCGTCGGGATCGAGGTTCACGGCCGCGTCGCCGCCTGCCGGGGCAATCTCGTCAGCGCCGAGGGGCTCGGCGGCTTCGCCGGCGTGGGCGACCCCTGCCGGATACGCCTGCGGCCGGGCGACGGCGGCGAGGTGGCGGCGGAGGTGGTCGGCTTTGCCGGCGACACGGCGTACCTCATGCCCTACGAGGAGATCGCCGGGATGCGGCCCGGTACCGATCTGCGCCTCGACCCCGGCTTCGGCGAGCTTCGTCCCGACCGGACGTGGCGGGGTCGGGTCATCGACGCGTTCGGCGACCCCATCGACGGCAAGGGGCCGCTGCCGTGCGGCGCGCGCGCCTACCCAATCCAGGGGCGGCCGGTTCCGGCGCAGCGGCGGCGCCTCGTCGAGCGGCGCCTGCACCTCGGCGTGCGCGCGCTCGACCTGTTCACCCCCTGCTGCCACGGCCAGCGGCTCGGCATCTTCGCGGGCTCCGGGGTCGGCAAGTCGAGCCTGATGGCGATGCTGGCCGCCAGGAGCGACGCCGACGTCCTCGTCGTCGGCCTCATCGGCGAGCGCGGGCGCGAACTGAACGAGTTCCTGCGGCACACGCTGGGCGAGGCCGGGCTCGCCCGCAGCGTCGTCGTCGTCGCCACCTCGGACATGCCGGCGATGATGCGCCGCCGCGCCGCCTACATGACGCTCACCGTGGCCGAGCACCTGCGCGACGAGGGGCTGAACGTGCTCTGCCTCATGGACAGCGTCACCCGCTTCGCCCTTGCTCTCCGCGAGATCCACCTCGCCGCGGGCGAGCCGCCGACGACGCGGGGCTACCCGCCGAGCGTCTTCGCCGAGCTGCCGCGCCTGTTGGAGCGGGCCGGCCCCGGCGAGGGCCTGGGCACGATCACCGGCCTCTTCACCGTCCTCGTCGAGGGCGACGACACCAACGAGCCCGTGAGCGACACCGTGCGCGGCATCCTGGACGGGCACGTCATCATGGACCGGCGGATCGCCGAGGCCGGGCGCTACCCCGCGATCGACGTGCTGCGCAGCGTGTCGCGCACCGCCCCCGGCTGCTACGCAAGCGACGAGTGGCCGGTCGTCCAGCGGGCGCGGCGCCTCCTCCAGGCCCACGAGGAGAACAAGGACCTCGTCACGCTGGGCGCCTACAAGAGGGGCGCCAACGCGCTCCTCGACGAGGCGATCCGCCTCAAGCCCGAGATCGAGGACCTGCTGGCGCAGCGCCTCGACGAGCCTCGGAACGCCGACGACGACCCGTTCGCGGCGCTCGCCGCCGTCCTCGCCATGCGGGCACCGATATGACCAGGGGACGGGCGCTCCGCCTCGTCCACGCCCTGGAACGGCAGGCGCACGTCCGCGAGGTGCAGGTCCTGAACGGGATGGAGGCGGACCTGCGCCGCCTGGAGCAGAAGCGCGAGGAGGCGGGCGGCGTGCTGATGGGCGCCCTTGCCGAGGCGGCGGACGGGGGGCCGCTCTCGCTCCTGGGTACGATCACCGAGAGGAGCCGCGAGCGGCTGCGCGGGATCGACGCGCGCATGGCGGTCGAGGCGGCGCGGATCCGGACCCAGCGCGACCTTGCTAGAACGCACGCCACGGCCGCGAAGCGCTACGAGACGATCATCGAGCGCCGCGCCGAGGCGGCCCGCGAGCGGGACGAGCGCCGCACCCAGGCGGCCCTCGACGATCTGGCGACGGTCCGCTGGACGCGGCGCGGCGGGGCGTAGCCTTTCCCCTGGCAATCCCACGGGCCGGGGCACGCTTCGCCTCCGCCGCGGGGGGCCATGCTTCCCCGTTCCGGGGCCGGCCCCGCCGTCCGCCGGGGCGGCATGGCAAGAGGGCGCTTCGGGCCGGGCGCCTGCGGGCGGCAGGCTGCGGCACGGCCTCCAGGCCATGCGCCACCCGCGGCCCTCGCGCGGCCGGCGCGTGGCCCGGTCGCAGCTGGCGTGCTACCGGCCTTGGAACGGCGGTCCCGCCCTGAACGCAGGCCGTGCCTGCCAAAGGGGGTCCGTTCTCGACGCTCCAGGCGAAGGCAGCAAGGCACCACGTCGAGCGCCTCGCGGCGGAGGGGGACGCCGCTCTCGGGCGGCAAGGCCATGCGGGGCGCGACCGGCGCCGGTCGCGCGATGCGCTCGACCCATCGGGATACCGACGGGCAGCGCCTGCGGGCGGTCGTCGTATCCCGTCACCTGGAGGCCCCCGTCGTTCGGTACGATCGACCTCGGGTCGGCCCGAATGGCGGGGACGGTCGTCGGCGGGGGCGGAAGCGAGCGCGCGGCGGCGCACGCAAGGCGGCCACGCGGCGTTTTCCTTAAGGGCCGACGTTCCGCCGGGGCGTTCTCACCCTGCTGCGGCCTATTTCGGCATGACCCGGTTCCGGCCGCTGCTTTTGGCGAGGTAGAGCTGGGCGTCGGCGCGCTCGACGAAGCCCTCGGCGCTTTCGCTGCCGTCGTACTGGGCAACGCCGATCGAAAGGGTCACGGTGCCGAGGCTGCGGCCGGTGCGCTTGATGATGATCTGGTTGGCGGCGACGCCGGCCCTGATCTTCTCGGCCAGGATCCTGCCCCCTTCGAGATGCGTCTGCGGGAGAAGGATGATGAACTCCTCGCCGCCGTAGCGCGCGACCAAGTCGCGCCCCTTGACCATGTCGGACAGGCGGGAGGCGACGAGGCGCAGGACGAGGTCGCCCGCCTTGTGGCCGTGGGTGTCGTTGAAGCGCTTGAAGTGGTCGATGTCGAGCAGGATCAGCGACAGGGGCTCCCGGGTCACGGCCGCCTCCTGCATCATCTCGGCGAGCTGGCCGTCGAAGGAGCGGCGGTTGGCGATGCCGGTAAGGGCGTCGGTCTCGGCCTCGTGGCGGGCCTGCCTCAGGGCGTGGCGCAGCGAGGTCAGCTCGTCGTCGCTGTGGGCAAGCTCGGCCTCGAGGCGGGCGAGGCGCTCCGCGTGGCGCTGGGTCTCCTTGCGCAAGAGGAGAAGCTGCTCGACCAGGACCTCGTTGGTCTTGTTGATGAGGTCGGCGCCGACGCCTTCGAGGATCTTCTTGTAGGCGCTCGATTCCTTCTGCGCCTCGCCGGTCTCGGCCGACAGCCGCGCCAGGATGTCGTCGAACCGCTTGCCGACGCTCGACAGGGTGCCGTCCAGGGACGGGGCGGCGGGGGTCGCAGGGCCTTCGGTCAGGGAAACGCCACGCTCATTCATGCGGTAAGCTCTCGCGGGAAAAAGGGGCTTGGCCCGGCATAAGGGGCGGCGGCGTTGGCGGGAGGCGCGGCCAAGCCGTACCGCACCACCCCGAGGGACCGTTCCGCCGTCGATCCAATGCCCATTCCCATAACCGTTTTTGCGTTACTTCTGAAGTTCAAAGCGCGCTCAAGGGGAAATTTAGCGGCAACCGCTTTCAAAGCGATTAATCTCGACCGGCACGGGCGCCATCGCGCGGAGCGTGGGCGGGGGGCCGGCTTGCGGCGTTGGTTGGGCCGCCTGGAAGAATACGTTCCAAATCCACTTTAAGTCAATGATCGCGCAAGATAGACGGTGATTCCGCAAGAGCCGCCAAGTCGCGGTCTACGACCACGTCGGCAAGGAGGCGCTCTGCGGGCTCAAGTCCGGGGCGGCCTCGGCCGACGGGCGGCGCTACCCAGGGGGGCGACGTCCTCGACGGCACGAAGGCGTTCACGGGCATCGGGCAGGTCCGCGCTGCCAGTCGGGCGGCGACACGGTGATCGACCTCAACCTCGACGCCGACAAGACGGCGGAGGTGCAGGTCGGGACCGACGCCGCGATGACGCTCTTGGGCAGCGACTTCATCCTTCAAGGGACAGGACCGGGCACGGGCTCCCCTTCCCCCTGCCGCGGGGGGAAGGAAAGGCCCACGCCCACCCCCGCCTCACGCGGCCTCGACGAGGCGGGGGCGGATGCCCTCGCGCAGGTGCCTTGCCAGCTCGCGGGCGAGCGGGGTGGCGCCGCCGGGCGGCTCGTGGAGGATGATCGAGAAGCGCGGCAATTCGGGCAGGTTGTGGCGGGCGTCCAGGACGTCGAGGGTGGGCGTGAGGGCGCAGCGGAGCATGGCGCCGACGCCGAGGTCGGCCTCGATCGTGGCGACGAGGGCCTGCATCTCGCCGGTGTCGCAGCAGGAACGCCACGCGCGGCCGGCCCGGTCGAGGGCCGCCATGATCGAGGGACGGAAGGCGCAGGTGGGGTGGCCGAGCGAGACCGGCAGGGGCTCGCGCAGGTGCGCCTTGCCGCCCAGCGCCCCGACCCAGACGAGGCGGTCCTCCATGAGGGTTTCGGCGCCGGGCGGCGGGGCCTGAAGGGTGGTCAGCGTGAGGTCGAGCCGGCCGTCGTCGAGGAGCTGCAGAAGATCCGGCGAGTTCTTGCAGACCAGCGAGAGCTGGACCCGCGGCCACGCCTGATCGAAGCGGCGCAGCACGCCGGGCATGAAGATGGGCACGATGTCGTGCGGCACGCCCAGGCGAAGCTCGCCCTCGAACGCGGGGGCGGTCATCGAGGTCCAGATCTCGTCGTTGAGGAGGAGGAGGCGGCGGGCCTGGGGGAGCAGCCGCTCGCCGGGCGGCAGAAGGACGAGGCCGCGCGGGGCGCGCTCGAAGAGGGGCTGGCCCAGCGCGTCCTCCAGCCGCTTCACCTGGAGGCTCACCGCCGCCTGGGTGAGGTTCAGCTGGTGGGCGGCGCGGGTCATGCTGCCGGTCTCGGCGACCGTCAGGAAGGCGCGGAGCAGGGCGGTGTCGAGGTTGCGCATCGAGGGCCTCAGTTCATAAGAGAGTCTTGTTAGTATCATAAAAACCATTTTCTTTCGTTATTATGAGCGTGGGGCCATCTTCCGTCAAGCGGGTCATCCCGCCCGCCAGACCCGCAAGTGGAGCCTTCCCATGCGCGCCGTCATCCACCCATCGGCCGCTCCCCACACGGCCGTCGCCTTCGGCCCCTTCCTCCGCCTCGTCCTCGAGCGCTTGGCCGTCGCACGGCAGGTGGCAAGGGAGCGGCGCCGGCTCGGCGCCTTGAGCGACCGCGATCTGCGGGACATGGGCATCGACCGCCTCGACGCGCGGCGCGAGGCCGAACGCGGCTTCTGGGATCTGCCGCCCGAACGGCTGATCTTTTAAGAACCACGCTTCGCGTCCGCAGGTGCCGGGCCGGCGGACGCGAAGCGCGTCTTCCCCAAAGCCCCCCGGCATGGCAGCATCGGGGCATGACCCGCCTGCTTCTCGTCCTCCTTCTGCTCCTGCCCCGCGCGGCCGGGGCGCTCGACCTCGACGCCGTCCTGGCCCGTTCGGGGCTCGGGGGGGCCGAGGTCGCCGTCCTGGCCGAGCCCTACGCCGGGGGGGCGGCGGTCCTGGAGCGGGGGGCGGACGCGGCCCTGCCGCCGGCCTCGACGCAAAAGCTGATGACGGCGATCGGCGTCCTGGAGCGGTTCGGCCCCGACGCCCGGTTCGCAACCCGGCTGCTCTGGCGGGGGGAGGACACGGCGGTCCTCGTCGGCGGCGGCGATCCCGAACTCGACCTGGACGGGCTGATGCGGCTGGCGCTGGCCCTGAAGGATACGGGACAGGTGCCCGCAAGGCTCGTCTTCGACGACGGCCTGTTGCCGCGCCCGCCCTCGATCAACCCTTCCCAGCCGCAGGAGGACGCCTACAACGCGGGCGTGGGCGCCTTGAACCTCGCCTTCAACCGGGTGCGGGTGGTGGAGGGCGGGACGCCCTGGACCCTGCCGCCGCTCGACGAGCGGGGTCCGGCGGCGATGCACCTGTTCGACCGCGACGAGCTGCCCGTCCGCGACGCGGGCCTGCACGCCGCCCGGACGTTCCGGCGGCTGGCGGGCGGGCTCGGGCTCGTCCTGCCGGAGCCCGTGCGCGGGCAGGCCTTCCGCAGCGACCGCGAGGTCGGCCGGACGTTGAGCAAGACCGTGGGCGAACTCGTCCGGGACATGCTCCTCTACTCGAACAACCAGATCGCCGAGACGCTGGGGCTCGCCGCCACCGGCGGGCGCGACCTCGCGGCTTCGGCAAGCTCGATGCAGGCCGGGGTCGCGGCGCTGGCGCCCGGCGCCACGCTCAGCGCCATGCGGGTCGTCAACCATTCCGGCCTCGCCTACGGGGCGGCGGCGACGCCGCGCCAGCTCCTGGCGCTCCTCCGCCTCGGCCAGGAGCGCCACGGCCTGCTCGCCATGCTGCCCGTCTCGGGCTGGTCCGGCAGCCTGGAGGGGACGCTGCGGCGCCCGGAGACGGCGCTTCGCGTCTGGGCCAAGACCGGCAGCCTCGACTACGCGCTCGGCCTCGCGGGGCTCCTCCTGCCGGAGAGCGGGCGGCCCCTCCTCGTGGCGCTCCTCGTCGCCGACCCCGCCGCCCGCCGCGGCTTCGACCGGGTGCGCCCGACGCCGCCGGCCCTGCGCAGGGAGGCCGACGCCTGGGCCAGGCGCGCCCGCGCGTTCCGCGACGATCTCGTCGCGGCGATGCTGAGCGAGTTCTGACGGGGGGCTTACGGTCCCTCTCCTGCTTGGGTTCGTTTCGCAGAACATGGCGGACGTTCGGATCCGTTCGTGCGGGGCAACGGGAGCGGGTCGCCGGCTTGGGTTCGTTTGGTCGAACGCGTTTGAGTGCCTGAGTTCATTTTTGTTGCGGGAAGAAGCGTAAGAATCCCGCCGGCTTGGGTTCGTTTTGCAAAAAGGCCATCTGCTCGGGTTCATTCGTACCAGGGCAGGCATCTGAAGGCGGGCCAGCGAACCATCCTCTTGGGTTCGTTTCGCGGCGTATGATCCGTACTCGGGTTCGTTCGTGCGAACCTCATGGCAGCAACGGGACATGGGGACATCAGCGCTCCGGCGGAGTGGAGGGGCGCCGAGGATAGCACAGGTTGTAGGAATATAGTCTAAAAAGCCGGCGTCAGCCGCCTTTGGCCTCGTCCCGCTTCGCTTGGTCCCAAAGGGCGTCCAGCGCGTCGAGGCCGAGGGTGCCGAGGCGGTCGCCGGCCGCGCGCTCGATGGCCTCGAAGCGGCGCTCGAACTTGGCGTTCGCGGCGCGAAGCGCGGCCTCGGGGTCGATGCCGCGCTTCCTGGCAAGGTTGACGACGGCGAAGAGGAGGTCGCCCAACTCCTCGGCTTCGGATTCCGGCGGGGCGGCGTCGAGTTCGGCCAGCTCCTCCAGGACCTTGGCGCGGGGGCCTTCGGCGTCCGGCCAGTCGAAGCCGACGCGGGCCGCCCGGCGTTGCAGCTTGTCGGCGCGGGTGAGCGCGGGGAGCGCCAGGGGCAGGTCGTCGAGGACGGATGGGGGCTCGCCCCTGGCGGCGGCCCTGGCGGCGCGCTCCTCGGCCTTGGTCGCCTCCCAGGCATGGCGCTGCGCTTCGGCGCCGGCGATTTCGGCGGCGCCGAAGACGTGCGGGTGCCGGGCGATCATCTTGTCGGCTATGCCGTGCGCCACCTCGTCGAAGGCGAAGTGCCCGGCTTCTTCCGCCATCCTCGCGTGGTAGGCCACCTGGAGGAGGAGGTCGCCGAGTTCGGCCTTCAGGTCGGCCATGTCGCCACGCGCGACGGCGTCGGCGACCTCGTAGGCCTCCTCGATCGTGTAGGGGGCGATGCTGGCGAAGGTCTGCTCCAGGTCCCAGGGGCAGCCGCCCTCGGGGTCGCGCAGGCGCCGCATCACCTCCAGGAGGCGCCCGACGCCGTCAGCCATCCTGGGCGATCGCGTCGTAGCCCTGCCCGTTGAACTCGATCAGGCAGAAGCCGTTGCCGAACGGATCGGCCATGAGGACGATCCGGCCGTAGGGCGCGGCGCGGGGCTCCTTCTCCCGGACGGCGCCGGCCGCCTCGGCGCGGGCGAGGGCGGCGTCCAGGTCGTCGACGACGACGTCGAGGTGAAGCGGGGTCCAGTGCCGGGCGTAGGCGCGCGGGGCGGCGCCGGGGGCGGGGACGCTGCCGGGCGGGTTCGCCAGGAGGTAGACGCGGGACGAGGCGCCGGTCAGCTCGACGAAGCCCTCGCCGAACCTGCGGCCAAGCACGAAGCCGAGACCTTCCGTGTAGAACGCGAGGCCGGCCTCGATATCGGGAACGTCGATGTTGACGAGGAGGTCCACGCGCCTGCTCCCTTGTCTAGGCGTCGAAGAGACGGCCCTGCCCCGGTTCGGCCTTGCCGTCGCGTCTGGCCCGGACGACGCCGTCGTGGAAGCGGATCTCGTAGGCGGCCTCGGCCAGCGCCGCCTCGGCGGAAGGAAGGAGGTCGCCCGTGTCGGCGCTGCGGACGATGGCGTAGCCGCGCGCCAGCACCTGCCCCGGACCGAGGCTTTCGAGCAGGCCGGCGCGGGCGTCGAACGCGGCGCGCGCCGCCGCCAGACGGGCTTCCGTCATGCCGTGCAGGCGCTCCAGGTCGGCCGTCCGGCCGAGGCGGAACTCGGCCCGCGCCAAGCGGTCGCGGGCGAGGTCGGCGAGCGCCCCGGCCCTCGCTTCCAGGCGGAGGCGGGCCTCCGCCAGGGTCTGCCTGGGCGGGCGCAGGCCCAGCGCCGCCTGCCCCAGGCGCCCGCCCAGGCGCTCCAGGCGCAGCGACGACGCGCGCTCCAGGCGCTCGCTTTGATCGTCGAGGCGCTGGGCGGCGAGCGTCACGGCGTGGCGGGGGTCGGTGAGGCCCCTTCCCAGCGCGTCGACGTGGCGCCTTTGGTCCTTCAGGAGTCGGCCGACGCCGTGCAGCAGGCGCTCGCCGAGGCCGCCCGTCTGGAGGAGGAGGTCGCGGCGGACGGGGACGGCGATCTCGGCCGCCGCCGTGGGCGTGGGTGCCCGCCGGTCGGCGACGAAGTCGATGAGCGTCGTGTCGGTCTCGTGGCCGACGGCAGAGATGAGCGGGATACGGCAGGATGCGGCGGCGCGGGCCACGGCCTCCTCGTTGAAGGCCCAGAGGTCCTCGACGGCGCCGCCGCCACGGGCGACGATGAGGAGGTCGGGGCGCGGGATCGGGCCGCCCCTCGGCAAGGCGTCGAAGCCCCTTATGGCGGCCGCCACCTGCTCGGCCGCGCCCTCGCCCTGGACCAGGACCGGCCAGACGACGACGCGGCGGGGGAAACGTTCGGCGAGCCGGTGGAGGATGTCGCGGATCACCGCCCCCGTCGGCGAGGTGACGATGCCGATCGTCTCGGGGAGGTAGGGGAGCGGCCTCTTGCGCGCGGGGTCGAACAGCCCCTCGGCCTCGAGGCGGCGCTTGCGCTCCTCGAACAGCGCCATGAGCGCGCCGGCGCCGGCGGGCTCCATGCGCTCGACGACGATCTGGTAGCGCGAGCGGCCGGGGTAGGTGGTGAGCTTGCCGGTGCAGACCACTTCGAGCCCGTCCTCGGGCCGAAAGGCGAAGCGGGCCGCCGTGCCGCGCCACGCGACGGCGTCGAGCACGGCGGCGTCGTCCTTCAAGGCGAAGTAGACGTGGCCCGACGCGGCCCGCTTCAGCCCCGAAAGCTCGCCCCGGACGCGGACGAGGCCGAACGCGGTCTCGATCGTGCGCTTCAGGCTGAAGGCCAGCTCGCCGACGCTGACTTCCCGGAGATTGCTAACGGTTGCCATGCCTAGAGGAAGAACAGCCACGTGATGAGGAGGAAGACCGGGATGAGGAAGCCCAGGGACCACGCCATGTAGCCGAAGAAGGAGGGCATCTGGGTGCCGCTTTCCTCGGCGATGGCGCGGACCATGAAGTTCGGCGCGTTGCCGATGTAGGTGTTGGCCCCCATGAAGACGGCGCCGGCCGAGATGGCGAGGAGCGTCGTCGCGTAGGGTCCGATGAGGTGCAGGGGATCGCCGCCCGCCGTGTTGAAGAAGACGAGGTAGGTGGGTGCGTTGTCGAGGAAGCTGGAGAGGATGCCCGTCGCCCAGAAGTACATGGCGGGGATCGGGTCGCCCGAAGGCGTGCTGACGCCGTTGACGATCGGGGCGAGGCTGCCGTGCGTGCCAGCCTTGAGGATCGCGATCGCAGGGATGATAGTGACGAAGATGGCGGCGAAGAGCTTCGCCACCTCCATGATGGGAAACCAGGAGAAGTCGTTCGCTTCCCGGGTCTCCCAGGGCGTGAGCCACAGCGAGAGCCCGGCGACGGCGAGGAGGAGGAGGTCGCGGGCGACGTTCTGGATCGCGATCTCGACGTGGTAGATCTCGAAGGTGATGCCGGGCTTCCAGATGCCGCTGAGGAGCACGGATGCCACGATGCCGAGGAGAAGAAGGAGGTTGACCTTGCCCTGGAGCCGCATCGAGTGCCGGCCCTCGGGGCGGGGCATGACGCCGGTCTCGCGCCGCATCATGAAGAGGTCGAGGACGTAGAAGACGGCGAGGAGGACGAATGCTGCGACGAGCATCGGCGGGAACAGGTGGACCGTCGGCCAGAAGAACGGCACGCCCTTCAGGAAGCCGAGGAAGAGGGGCGGGTCGCCCAAGGGCGTGAGCGAGCCGCCGATGTTGGCGACGAGGAAGATGAAGAAGACGACGACGTGGGTGCGGTTCCGCCGCCACGCGTTGGCGCGGAGCATCGGGCGGATGAGCGCCATCGCCGCCCCGGTCGTGCCCATCCAGGACGCGAGCAGCGTGCCGAGCGCCAGGAGCCCCGTGTTGAAGGCGGGGGTGCCCTGAAGCGTCGTGATCACCCGGACTCCGCCCGTCACGGTGAAGAGCGAGAAGAGGAGGATGATGAAGGGCACGTATTCGAGGATCAGCGCGTGCATGACCTCGTAGAGGGTGAGGCCGAAGCCGTAGACGAGGGCGAAGGGGACGACGAAGGCGAGCGCCCAGAAGGCTGCGATCTTGCCGAAGTGGTGGTGCCAGAAGCGCCCGGCGAGCAGCGGCATGAGGGCGATCGAGAGGAGGATGCCGGCAAAGGGCACGGCCCAGAGCAGGTTCAGCTCGCCCCCGTCCAGATGCGGCGCGCCCGGCGGATGGTCGCCCGCGACGTCGGGTCCATGCGTGGCGGTGACGGGCTCGCCCAGCACCTCCTCGCCCAGGGACTCGTCGCCGCCGGATGCCCCGCGCGCACCCTCGCTTTGGGTCGCCGCCGGGGCCTGGGTCGCTTCCTGCGCCAGGACCGGCGGGGCGGCGAGGAGGCCGGCCGCGAGGCAGAAGACGGCGGCTAGGCGCGAGAACGGGTCGAGGCGTGGCATCGGCACGGGGCGGCTCTTCTCTGTTGTTGCTCGGGTCGCCTTACGTCCGCCCTTATGCCCGAGGGCGCCCCGCTTGAACAGGCCGGGGGACGACCCAGATTCGCGGGTGGCGTTAACCGGTTCTTACGAACCCGGTGGCAGGATGGGTCGAAGAAGGACGGGGTTTGCGTTTTGTCCCGGCTTGGCTTTGTCCTATGATGGGGACGACCTTGAAGCGGCGATGGCTGGAGCGGCGATGAGCGAGGGGAGCACGGGCGGCAACGGCACCAAGGGCGAGATCGCCACGAAGACGCGCGCCAAGACGCAGCGTCCCTCGCTCTACAAGGTGCTGCTGCTCAACGACGACTACACCCCGATGGAGTTCGTGATCCACGTGCTGGAACGGTTCTTCGGCAAGAGCCGGGAGGACGCGACCCAGGTGATGCTCCACGTCCACCACAAGGGCGTGGGCATCTGCGGGGTCTACACCTTCGAGGTGGCGGAGACCAAGGTGGCACAGGTGGTCGACTACGCGCGGCAGAACCAGCACCCGTTGCAGTGCACGATGGAAAAGGAGTAGGGCCGGCGATGGCGCACGAAGTCGAGGCCGGTCTGGCAGGGGAAGGAAGCGTTTATGCTCTCGCGCATTCTTGAGAAGTCGCTGCGGCGCGCGCTTGCCCTCGCCAACGGGCGTCAGCACGAGTACGCGACCCTGGAGCACCTTCTCCTGGCGCTGGTCGAGGACCAGGACGCCACCACCGTCCTCAAGGCCTGCGCCGTCGACGTGGACAAGCTGCGCCTGAGCGTCACCGACTTCCTCGACAACGAGCTGTCCGGCCTCGTCGTCGAGGGCAACGTCGACGCGAAGCCGACGGCCGGCTTCCAGCGGGTCATCCAACGGGCCGCGATCCACGTGCAAAGCTCGGGCCGCGACGAGGTGACGGGGGCCAACGTCCTGGTGGCCCTCTTCTCCGAGCGCGAGAGCTACGCCGTCTACTTCCTGCAAGAACAGCAGATGTCGCGGCTCGACGCCGTGAACTACATCTCGCACGGCATCGCGAAGAAGCCGGGCCTCAGCGAGGAGCGTCGCGTGAAGGGAGCGGATGAGCCGGCGGCACAGGGGGACGAGAAGCGGGAAGGCGGCGGCGAGGCGCTCGCCAACTACTGCGTCAACCTGAACGAGAAGGCGAAGGCGGGCCGGATCGACATCCTGGTCGGCCGGCACGCCGAGATCGAGCGCACGATCCAGATCCTCTGCCGGCGCTCGAAGAACAACCCCCTCTTCGTCGGCGACCCCGGCGTCGGCAAGACGGCGATCGCCGAGGGGCTGGCGCTTCGCATCGTCAAGGGCGAGGTGCCGGAGGTCCTGCAGAACGCCGTGATCTACGCCCTCGACATGGGCTCGCTCCTCGCCGGCACCCGGTACCGGGGCGACTTCGAGGAGCGCCTCAAGGCGGTGATCAACGAACTCGAGAACGACCCGCGCGCCGTCCTGTTCATCGACGAGATCCACACCGTGATCGGCGCCGGCGCCACCTCGGGCGGCTCGCTCGACGCCTCCAACATCCTCAAGCCGGCGCTGGCTTCCGGCACCCTTCGCTGCATGGGCTCGACGACCTACAAGGAGTTCCGCAACTACTTCGAGAAGGATCGGGCGCTCGTCCGCCGTTTCCAGAAGATCGACGTGCCGGAGCCGACCGAGAGCGAGGCCGTCAAGATCCTGGAGGGGCTGCGCCCGTCGTTCGAGGAGCACCACAAGGTCAGGTACACCGACGCGGCCCTGAGGGCGGCGGTCAAGCTCTCGACCCGCTACATCCACGACCGCAAGCTGCCCGACAAGGCNNCGATCGACGTGATCGACGAGGTGGGGGCGGCGCAGATGCTGCGGCCGATCGCCCAGCGGCGCAAGAAGGTGGGGCCGCGCGACATCGAGGAGATCGTCGCCAAGATCGCCCGCGTGCCGATCAAGGCGGTCAACACCCGCGACAAGGAGGGGCTGAAGAACCTCGAGCAGGATCTGAAGGGTGGCGTCTACGGCCAGGACCGGGCCCTGGAGGCCCTGGCGTCCGCGATCAAGCTCGCCCGCGCGGGTCTGCGCGACCCGCAAAAGCCGATCGGCTGCTACCTGTTCTCGGGCCCCACGGGCGTCGGCAAGACCGAGGCCGCCCGGCAGCTCGCGTCCACGATGGTGATCGAGCTGATCCGCTTCGACATGTCGGAGTACATGGAGCGCCACGCCGTCTCGCGCCTGATCGGGGCGCCGCCCGGCTACGTCGGCTTCGATCAGGGCGGTCTCCTCACCGACTCGATCGACCAGCACCCGCACGCCGTCCTCCTCCTCGACGAGATCGAGAAGGCGCACCCCGACGTCTTCAACATCCTCCTCCAAGTGATGGACTACGGCAAGCTCACCGACAACAACGGCAAGACGGTCGACTTTCGCAACGTCATCCTCATCATGACGACGAACGCGGGCGCCTCCGACATGAGCCGCCCCGCGATCGGCTTCGGCCGGATCGGGCGGGAAGGCGAGGACACGGAGGCGATCAAGCGGCTGTTCACCCCCGAGTTCAGGAACCGGCTCGACGCCATCATCCCCTTCAGCCCGCTCACCCCGGAAGTCATCCGCTCGGTCGTCGACAAGTTCGTGGCGCAGCTCGCGAGCCAGCTCGCCGACCGCCGGGTGTCGATCGACCTGAGCGAGCCCGCGAAGGCGTGGCTCGCCGAGAAGGGCTTCGACCCGATGAACGGCGCAAGGCCGCTCGCCCGCGTCATCGAGGACAACATCAAGAAGCCGCTCGCCGACGAGCTCCTCTTCGGCGCGCTCAGCAAGGGCGGTAGGGTCGGGGTCAACGTCGGCGAGGACGACCGCCTCGCCTTCGAGATCGAGCCCGCCTCTCCGCCTCCCGGCAAGTCCAAGCTGGCCGCCGACCTCGACGACGAGGAGAACGAGGTGCCGGAGCCGGTCTAGAAACGGAATGTCCCGCGTGCAAGTTTCAAACCTACGCGCGGGACACTTAATGTTGCTGTTCCACTGCATTTTCTAGCTGCAAATTTCAAAGCATTGAGTTTAGCATTTGCCACATTGGAAAAATAACATGATTTGTGTAAGCAAATCAAGGAATTTTACAGCATTTCAATGCCTAATAAACATGCCAAAGGTTGAATAAGGATAATCCCTGTCCTTAATATCTTTCACAATCACCAAGCAGCTCTCGGCATCGCAATTTTCGAAAAGGTACGATGCCCTGTCTCGCATCTTTGTGTGTCGTACTGCTCTCTCTTCCTCGAACAACGCTACGATGATCATACCCATTTTAGACCAAGGCGGAGGCATATATAGGACCGTATCGATCTGGTTAGGCTGTGGCTTTCCTTGTCGCTTCAATATACGGACGATTTTTAAAAACTCCTTTTCAAGTCTTACCTGATCGTCGTAAGGGCAATTATGCACTTGACGTACTGA